>DYET01000103.1 GCA_020725625.1 Desulfovirgula sp.
ACAATAGAAAAAATACTGGGAGTTCTACCTACTAAATCTTGACGCAGACCCGGACAGAAGGAAACAGTGCCAGTTCTTTTGCAATGTGATATAATACATACGTTCCACCGAATCAATAAAAGATGGTGACAAATTGAAGAAATACCATGTCATTACCTTCGGCTGCCAGATGAACGGTCACGACTCTGAAAAAATGCACGGCATCCTGGATCAGATGGGGTACGAGGAGACCCCGCACATGGAAGAGGCCGATTTGCTGCTGATCAATACCTGCTGCGTAAGGGAAACGGCTGAAAACAAAGTCTACGGCCTGCTGGGA
The DNA here is from genome assembly GCA_020725625.1 of Desulfovirgula sp. GTDB lineage: Bacteria > Bacillota > Desulfotomaculia > Desulfotomaculales > Desulfocucumaceae > JAILZP01. The sequence goes on from DYET01000103.1 coordinate 320, forward strand.
CAGCTGAGGAAAATAAAGGACAAAAAACCGCAAATGATCATCGGAGTGGGCGGCTGCATGACCCAGGTGGAGGAAACCGCCAGGCACATCAAAAGGAGGTACCCTTACGTCAACCTTGTTTTCGGCACCGGAAGCCTGCACCGGCTTCCGGGATTAATCGCCGGGGCGGCCTCCGGGCGGGAGACCCTGGTGGACCAATGCAGGCCCGAGGGGATAATCGAGGGTATCCCGGCCAAAAGGCAGAGCGGCCTCAAGGCCTGGGTGCCCGTCATTTACGGCTGCGACAACTTCTGCACTTACTGCATTGTTCCCCATGTCCGCGGCAGGGAAAGGAGCCGCCGACCCGGGGACGTCCTGGAGGAGATCAAGGACCTGGCGGACAGGGGTTACAGGGAGGTCACCCTGCTGGGGCAAAACGTCAATTCATACGGCAGAGACCTCGGCGGGGGTTACGGGTTCGCCGACCTGTTAAAAGACGCCGACCGCATAGAAGGGCTGTACAGGATAAGATTCATGACCTCCCACCCCCGGGACTTCACCGCTAACCTGATCGATATGATCAAAGACACCGTCAAGGTCTGCGAACACTTCCACATACCGGTGCAGTCCGGCAGCAACAGGATCCTCCGGGCCATGAACAGGGGGTACGACCGGGATTATTACCTAAGGCTGGTGGAAAGAATCAGACAACAAATACCCGGCGCCGCCATCACCTCGGACATCATGGTCGGGTTTCCCGGCGAGACCGAGGAGGACTTCCAGGACACCATGGATATCGTGGAAAGGGTCCGCTTCGATGCCGCCTTTACCTTTGTCTACAACCGCCGCAAGGGCACACCGGCCGACCGCATGCCGGGACACCTGCCCGATGAAGAAAAAAGCCGGCGGATTGAGGCGCTGATCAGGAGGCAGAACGAGATTTCACTGGAAAAGAACATTGAAGAGGCCGGAAGGGTTCACCAGGTGCTAATCGAGGGAGTCAGCAAGACGAACCCGGACCTGGTCGGCGGGAGAACCAGGACCAACAAGCTGGTTTTTCTGCCGGGCCGGGAGGAAGACACCGGAAAAATGGTTTACGTGAAAATAGTGGGGGGGACCCTCACCTATCTGGAAGGAGAGGTGCTGGGCGGCGGCAAATGCCCGTGCGTGTAGGAAAAAATGCCGCGGGGCCACAGGCGGTTCAAAAGAGTTTTCCAAGTGTCCGCCGCGGCTTAAAAAACGGAGGTGCAACATGTCTATACTTGACAAGGCAAGGGAACTGGGCGAGGAGATTGCCTCGTCCATTGAACTGGAGGAAATGAAAAACGCCGAGCTGGCCATGCTGAACGACCCCGAGGCAAGCCGGCTGGTCGGTGAATTCAATGAAAAGCAGAGGAAATTCATGGACTTGAAGGCAAGGGGAATCGATTTAACCGGTGAACAGCTCAGGGAGGTTGAAGACCTGGAGAGAAGGGTAATGGAAAATCCCCTGATCGTGGATTTCTTCCGAAAGCAGCATCAGTTTGAAAAAGTCATCGAAGAAATAAATGAGATTATTGCCCGGGCCATCGCCGGCGGGGACGCCGCATGCCCGGAGGAATGCTGCAGTTCTTGCAGCGGCTGTTCCTAAAGCCCCTAAAGGCCACCGCCGACCTGACCCCGCGCGGCCGGGGTTTTCCTTTTTCCGGGAAATTTAATATGATATAATGGATGAAGGGAGGGCTTCCGTTGAGCTACACGCCAATGATCAACCAGTACCTGGAAATAAAAAGACAGTACGAGGACGCCATCCTTTTTTTTCGTCTGGGGGATTTTTACGAGATGTTTTTCGACGACGCCGTAACCGCGTCGTCTGTCCTTGAAATAACCCTCACCGGCAGGGACGCGGGCCGGCCCGAAAGGGTTCCCATGTGCGGGGTTCCCTTTCACGCGGCTGAAACGTATATAGCCCGGCTCATTCAGAAGGGATACAAGGTGGCCATCTGCGAGCAGGTGGAGGACCCCTCCTCAGCCAGGGGAATAGTAAAAAGGGAAGTAATCCGGGTCATTACACCGGGAACGGTGCTGGAGAATTCGTCCCTGGAGGAGAAAAGCCACAATTTCCTGGTGTCCATTTCTGCCGGGGACGGGGGGTTCGGACTGGCCCTGACGGATATCTCCACCGGCCTCTTCCAGTGCACCCAGTTCACCGGCCCGGACGGGGGACCCCTGCTGGTGGACGAACTGGCCAGGCTGGATCCGGCGGAGGTAATCGTCCCACGGTCGCTGGCCGGCCACGATCTCTTAAAGGAAATCAGGAACTGCAACAACACCAGCATTACATACTATGGGGACGAGTACTTCAGCAGGGAAAAGAGCGTGCAGAAACTCAACGCCGTACTGGGAAGCGGCTGGCAGGACCCGTTGCAGGGATTCCCCCTGGCCGTATCGGCCTCCGGTTCACTGCTCTGGTACCTGCACGAAACGCAGAAAAAAGACGCCGGGCAAATCAGGAACATTGTTTTGTACTCGAACTCCCAGTACATGATGATCGACCGGTCCACCAGGAGGAACCTGGAGCTCACCGCCTCCCTCCGGGACGGGGGTCGCTGGGGAACACTCATCTGGGTCCTGGACCGGACAGAGACCGCCATGGGCGGGAGACTGATCAGGACCTGGGTGGACCAGCCCCTGACCGACCCCGGCCAGATAAACGCCAGGCTGGACGGGGTGGAGGAACTGAAGGGCGAAATCATCTTAAGGCACGACCTGAAAAAGATGCTGACCCGGGTGTACGACCTGGAGAGGCTTTCGGCGAAAGCGGTTTACGGCACGGCCAACGCAAGGGACCTGCTGGCCCTGCGCAACTCCCTCCGGGTCATGCCCGCTCTCAAAAAAAAGCTGCAAGAACTGAAATCCGCCATTCTACTCCGGGCGGCCGAAGACATCGACCCTATGTCCGACCTTGCCGACCTGCTGGAGCGGTCCATCGCCGAAGACCCCCCGGCAACCGTCAGGGACGGCGGAATTATCAGGGACGGGTACAACCCGGAAGTAGACAAATTGAGAAAGATTCGGAGCGAAGGCAAATCCTGGCTGGCCGAACTTGAGGCCGAGGAGAGGGAGAACACCGGGATTAAGTCCCTTAAGATAGGCTACAACAAGGTTTTCGGGTATTACCTGGAAGTCACCAGGGCCAATTTCAACCTGGTACCCTCACATTTTATAAGAAAGCAGACCCTGGCCAACGCCGAGAGATACATCACCCCCAAGCTGAAGGAACTGGAGGACCAGATCCTTTCCGCCGGCGACAGGCTGGTCCAGCTGGAATACAGCATCTTCAGCGAAATAAGGGAAAGGGTTTCCGGCGCCGTTGACAGGATCCAGAAAACTTCGGGGGCCGTCGCCCTGGCGGATGCAATTCTTTCCTTGGCTGAGGCAGCCGTAGAGGAAAATTACAATCGACCTAGAATCTCTACGGATAGAGAAATTTTTATCAAGGAGGGGCGGCACCCGGTCGTTGAAAAGGTAATCGGCAGCGGCAATTTCGTTCCCAATGACATAATAATGAGCCGGGATGACAGCGTAATTCTCCTGACCGGACCCAACATGGCCGGGAAAAGTACGTACATGCGCCAGGCGGCCTTGCTGGTGCTGATGGCCCAGATAGGCAGCTTCATACCCGCCGAGGAGGCCGAAATAGGAATTGTAGACAGAATCTTTACGCGCATAGGGGCGGCCGACGACCTCGCCGGAGGCCTGAGCACCTTCATGGTTGAAATGATGGAATGCAGGAACATCGTATACGGCGCCACTGAAAAAAGCCTGGTGATCATGGACGAGGTGGGCAGGGGCACCAGCACCTACGACGGCATCAGCATCGCCAGGGCGCTGGTTGAATACATTGTCACAAACCTCAAATGCAGGACCCTTTTTTCAACCCATTACCACGAGCTTACCGACCTGGATGCGCTGCCCGGGGTGAAAAACTACACCATCACGGTAAAAGAGCAGGACCAAAACATAATCTTTCTGAGAAAAGTGATTCCCGGCAAGGCCGACCGCAGCTACGGCATTCACGTGGCCGCCCTGGCCGGCCTTCCCGCCGGGGTCATCCAGAGGGCCCGGGAAGTGCTGGCTGGGTTGGAAAGCCTGAAAGACGCGGCGGCAGACGTGGCGGCCGCGGCCTCCTCCTGCGATGCCCCGCCTTTCGCCCGCCCCGGCGGCGGCGGGGAAGAAGATTCAATTGTCAAGGAGCTGAAGCGGATAGACATATTAAACACAACGCCGCTGGCCGCCCTCAACCTGCTGGCCAAACTGCAGTCGATGATCAGATAACCGCAAAGCTTGAGGCGAGAAATCATCAAACCGGGGCGGGACGATAAAAGCCCCGTTCAGGCCGGATCATTCCGGCAAGGAGCCCGAATACCGGTTTCAATTTCTAAACTATCAGGAGGTGTACGGGTTGTATATCGGTCTGGATGTCGGGGGAACATACACCGACGCGGTACTGCTTGAAAAAGGGCAGGTGCGCGCCTGGTCCAAGGTTCCTACCAGGCAGGATTTGCTGACATCCCTGCTGGAGTCCTTCGACATGATAATGACAGGGGTGCACGCAGACCTGATCGAGAGGGTCGTCCTGAGCACCACCATGATCACCAATCTGATCGCGGAAAAAAAATACGACCCGGTTGGCCTCATTCTGATTCCCGGTCCGGGACTGGACCACAGCCACTACAATTACAACACCGAAACCTGCATCCTAAGCGGCGCCATCGACTACCGGGGCAGGGAAATCGTCCCCCTGTCGCCCGGGGAGGTCGAAGGGGCCCTGGAGCGAATGGCCTCCCTGAACTACAAAAAGGTGGCCGTAATCGGCAAGTTCTCCTCACGCAACAACAAGCACGAGAAGGAAGTCTTCAAAAGAATTCAGCAGGCCAACCTGGACTGGCAGGTGGAGATGGGACACCAGGTGGCCGGGCAGCTGAACTTCCCGAGAAGGGTGATGTCCACCCTGCTGACATGCGCCACCAGGGACAAGTACCAGTTCTTCACCGACTCCGTCCTGGCCGCCCTGGACAACCGTGGGATAAAGTGTCCGGTTTACATCCTCAAGGCGGACGGCGGGACCATGCCCCTCAAAACCTCCCTGGCCGCCCCGGTGGAGACCATCTTCAGCGGGCCGGCTGCCAGCATCCTGGGCGTTCAGGCCTTGATTCCCCCGGGGGAGACCGCCGTTGTGGTCGACATCGGGGGAACAACCTCCGACCTGGCGCTGATCCTGAGCGGACAGCCCCTCTTGTCTTCCAAGGGAGCGAACATAGACGGGCAGATGACCCACGTCCGGGCGCTGGCGGTAAAATCCGTGCCGGTGGGCGGCGACAGCGTGGTGGAACGGGTGGGCAGGGAGATCATCCTCCTGTCTGAAAGGATCGGCCCTCCTTACTGCATGGGAGGGCCCATGCCCACCCCCACCGACGCCCTGAAGGTGCTGGGCCTTACCAGGCTGGGCGACCTCAACAGGGCCAAGGAGGCCATGCAGATACTGGGCGGCCCCCTGGGCATGCGGGAATGGGAGGTAGCCGCCAGGATAATGATGCTGGTGACGGGAACCATCACCTCGGAGATCGCCGGCATGTTCAGAAGCTGGGAGCAGGAGCCCGCCTACAGGGTGTGGGAAGTATTACAAAAGAAAAAGGTCCGCCCCGACACCGTGGTGGGTGTGGGCGGGGCAGCCTCAGGCTTTCTTACTCAGATAGCGGCCGCCCTTGACTGCTACCCGGTGATCCCCCCCTACGCCCGGGTCGCCAACGCCATCGGGGCGGCCGTGGCCAGGCCCACGCTGCAGGTCAGCCTGCGGGCGGACACCGAGCAGGGCACCTTCAGCATCCAGGAGGAAGGCTTCCAGGGACCCATCGAAGATGCTCCCTTCAACGAGGACAAGGCCCTCGAACTGGCCAGGAAGTGGCTCTGGAAGAGGGCCGAAAAGTACGGCCTGAAAGACAACCTGGGCGATGTGGAGGTCATCAGGAAGGAAGTCTTCAACATGGTCAGGGACTGGGTTACCCGGGGCAAGCTGATCGATGTTTCCGTCCAGACCAAGCGGGGAATCCTCCACTACATCGGAACGGGGGTGGACAAGGGTGAGAAATAAGCAGACAGGAGTGATTTTTTTCCCGGCCTTCGACTGGGCGATAACACCCACCCACCCGGAAAGGGAGGAAAGGCTCCTGTACACCAGGGACCAGATATTCGAGGAGGGGCTCCTGGACATGCCCGAAATCGCGGAGTTCCCGCCCAAGCTGGCGACCATCCACGATATAGCCAGGGTCCATTTCTGCGTGCCCAGGGTCCAGAGCCAGGTCACCGAGGCCCACATGATCGCCGCCGGGGCCGCCCTGTCCCTGGGGGACAGCATAATAAAGGGGGAAATCAAAAACGGCTTCGCCATGGTCCGCCCCCCGGGGCACCATGCCATGAGGGTGGTGCACGGCAACAGGGGCTTCTGCAACATCAACAACGAGGCCGTGCTGGTGGAGTACCTGAGGCGCAGGTACGGCATCAAAAAGGTGGCCATCGTGGATTCCGACGTCCACCACGGGGACGGCACCCAGGAGATTTTCTACCATGACCCCAACGTCCTGTTTATCTCCTTCCACCAGGACGGCCGCACCATCTATCCGGGCAGCGGCTTCACCCACGAACTTGGAGGGCCCGGGGCTTTCGCCCGCACCATCAACATCCCGCTGCCCCCCGGAATGACCGACAGGACTTTCCACTACGTGGTGGATAACCTGGTTTTGCCCGTAATCAGTGACTTCCAGCCGGAATTCATAATCAACTCCGCCGGGCAGGACAACCATTATACCGACCCTCTGGGGAGCATGAAATTTACCGCCCAGGGATACGCCGAGTTCACCAGGAAGCTGAACCCCCATCTGGCGGTGCTGGAGGGGGGCTACGCCATAGAAACCGCCCTGCCCTACGTCAACATGTCGATTTTAATGGCCCTGGCCGGAATCAACTTCTCCAACGTCCGGGAGCCCGACCTTGCCGGCAACAGCTTCAAGGAGAATCCCGACAGGTTCGCCCAGGTGCAGCGAATGGTGGAGGAACTGCTGGCCGTCTGGCAGCGCAGGGACCAGACCGACATCGAGAAAATTTTCGGCGGCGGGAAGTTCTACCAGCGGAAAAAATACATCTATTACGATACCGACTACATCGAGGAGGAGCAATTTGAAAAGGTGAGAATCTGCGGCGCCTGCCCCGGCTACCTGATCATTGAATCCAAGGCCCACAGGGGCTACGGCGAACCCGCCAGGGTGCTGGCCATTTCCATCCCCATCGACGCCTGCCAGAACTGCCAGACCGAGGCTTACTCCTGGTACGACCGGGGCATCCAGGACAAGAGACAGTACAACTTCGTCAAGTTGCAGGACAAATCCACCGACACCTGTCTGTCCTACGACCGGGACAAAAAGCAGGAATGGAAGTCCGAGGGACCAAAACCGGGGGTGTAGCCATTGCCCAGGATAATCTTGCTGGATGAGGCCACCGCCAACCGGATAGCCGCCGGGGAGGTGGTGGAGAGGCCTGCGTCGGTGGTCAAGGAACTGGTGGAAAATTCATTTGACGCCGGCGCCACCAGGATCAGCGTGGAAATCAAGGGAGGCGGCCTGGATGAAATCAGGGTGGTGGACAACGGCTGCGGGATGGATGAGGCCGACTCGGTTACGGCTTTCAAGAGGCACGCCACCAGCAAGATCAGATCCATCTCCGACCTGGAGGAGATATCTTCCCTGGGTTTCCGCGGCGAGGCGCTGCCCAGCATTGCCGCCGTAAGCAAAACCGTTCTCATGACCAGGCCGCCCGGGGCAGTCTGCGGTACCAGGCTGGAGATCCAGGGCGGCCGCGTATTATCGGTATCCCCGGCGGGCTGCCCGCCGGGCACCTCGATCAGCGTGAGGGAACTGTTTTTCAATACCCCGGCCCGGCTGAAGTACATGAAATCAAGGTCTGCCGAGGCCGGTCAGGTAGGCGACACGGTCCTCCGGCTGGCCCTGGCCAGGCCTGCCGTGTCCTTAAGGCTTTCAATCGAAGGCCGGCAGGGCCTGCACACACCGGGAAGCGGGGACCTGCCGGACGCCCTGGCGGCGGTTTACGGACCCGACATCGCCAGGGTGATGCTGGCCATGGAAAACGCGGAGGAAAAAATAGCGGTCAGGGGTCTAATCGCCCCCCCGTCGGTCAGCCGCAGCTCGAAACGCCACCTGACGGTGATTATCAACGGCCGTTTCGTCGCCAGCCACCTGGTCAATTCAGCCATTATAGAAGGCTACGGCACCCTCATGCCGAAGGGGCGTTTTCCACTGGCAGTGGTGGTGGTGGAAATGGACCCCGGGCTGGTGGACGTCAACGTTCACCCCGCCAAGATGGTGGTCAGGGTCAGCGGGGAAAACAAGCTTTTCAACCTGGTCAGAAGGACGGTGGCGGCGGCGCTGCGCACCGACAGGGTAATCCCTGCCTTCGCTCCCCCGCCCGGCGTACCTAAACACAGCGGCGGGATCCCGGCCGCCGGCCTCAACCGGCCGCAACCCGTCCCGGATCTGCTGTCCGAGGCGGTTCCCCGGCACCTGGCCCCAGCCGATGACAGGGTTCTTCTGTTAGCGGAGGGGGAGGAAAAATCCTCTCCGGACCCCGGCGGCCCCTTAAACACCGGGGCCGGGGAGATCCTGGACACCGCCTACCCCATAGGATTTCTCCCTCCCACCTACATCCTGGCCGGAAGCCGCGGCGGTCTGGTAATCATCGATCACCATGCCGCCCACGAAAGGATACTTTACGAAAAATTCCTCGACCTGCTCTCCCGGGACAGGGTCGAGTCCCAAATCCTGCTTGTCCCCTCGGTGGTACAGGTCGGTCCCCGGGAGTACCAGGCCGCCGAGGAAAACCTGGAAACCCTGGCCTCCCTGGGAATAAACGCCGCCAGCTTCGGGCCGGGAGCCCTGGTGATCAGGGAAATTCCTGCCGGGCTGCCGGTGAGATCAGTCGAGGAACTGATCAGGGACCTATTGGAAAGCTTGCTGGAACCCGGAGGCACGCCGCACAGGGAGGACCTGGCCAAGAGGATGGCGGCCTCGGCGGCCTGCAGGGAGGCTGTAAAATCAGGCACCAGGTCCACCCCGGAAGAGGCCCGGGCCCTTATCAGGGATCTCAGGAAAACCGGTGTGCCGTACACCTGCCCCCACGGCCGGCCCACGGTAATCAGCATCAGCGAAGAGGAGCTGAAGGCGAAGTTTAAAAGGACGTAACCGGCCCCGGCTGCAGGCAGGGGCGTTTGGGGGGAGTCTTTGCCTGAACCCAAGGCGCGGAAATGGAGAATGTTTTGATGTACGCGGTTACCACCATACTGCGGGACGAAGGCGGCCTGGCCCGGAAGGCCAGGGAAATAAGCGTCCGGCTTGGCGTCCCGTTCCTGCCCAGGAACAACCGGAGCATCGAAGAGATAATCCGGACCGGGGAACTCCACGGAGTCCTGGTGGTGGGAAAGAAAAGGCTTTCCTACGTGCATCCCGGGGGGGAGTTTTTTTTCCATCCCGGCATGGCCAAGCTGCGTATAAATGAAATCCTAAAAGGGAAAACTGACCAAATGATCAAAGCTTTGGATCTGAAACCGGGCGACTCCTTCCTTGACTGCACCCTGGGCCTGGGATCCGATGCCATAGTGGCCTCGTTTTTCATTGAGAGTGGAGAAGTAACCGGAATCGAGAAATCCCCTTTAATCAGCCTGATTGTCGGCGAAGGACTGTCGACTTACGGCGGGGAAGCCGATGGTGCGCTGATCCGGGCAATGAGAAGGATAAAGGTAATCTGCGCCGATTACACCGACTATTTGAAAAACCGGCCGGACCGTTCCACGGACGTTGTCTACTTCGACCCCATGTTCAGGGTGCCGGGGAACAAGTCCTGTGCCATCGAGGCCTTAAGGCCACTGGCGGACCGCTCCCCCCTGTCCCCGGAGGCCCTGCGGGAAGCACTGCGGGTGGCCAGACGACGCGTGGTGGTCAAGGAGGCCAGGAACAGCCCCGAGTTTTCCAGGCTGGGGATAGACTTCATAGCTGGAGGAAAGCATTCCCCTGTGGCGTACGGAATAATAGAAAAAAGGGGTGGCTGGCATTTACCGGGATGAGGAAAGAACGCCGCTCCTTGCCATAGTGGGCCCCACCGCCACCGGCAAGACCGAAGTGTCGCTGCGGGTGGCGGAAAACCTGGGAGCGGAAATCATTTCCGCTGATTCGATGCTGGTGTACCGCGGCATGGACATCGGGACCGCCAAGCCCACCCCGGAGGAAATGGGGCGGGTTCTACACCACATGATCGACGTGGCGGACCCGGGCGAAGCGTTCAACGTGGCGCTATACAGCCGGCTGGTTAAGGAGGTCCTGAAGGGCGTAAGGGAAAGGGGGAACCTGCCGCTGCTGGCAGGAGGCACGGGGCTGTATGTCAAGGCTGTGGTGGACGGCTATAACTTTAGCGAGGCCGGTACCGACCGGGAACTGAGGGCCAGGCTGATGCAGGAATGCAGTACCATGGGCAGGGCCGCCCTGCACGAAAGATTGAAAAAAGTCGACCCCTGCACCGCCTCCCGGTTGCATATCAACGACGTCAAAAGGGTCATCCGGGCGCTGGAGGTTTATTACCTGACCGGAAGGACATTATCCGGCAGCGCAAGCAGGGGGACAAACCCACCATTCAACCTGGTCATGTACGGGCTGACCATGGACAGGGAAAAGCTTTATGCCCGGATAGAGAAAAGAGTCGACAAAATGATGGCCGCCGGACTGGTAAAGGAGGTCCGGGATCTTCTGGCCAGGGGGTACTCGCCGGAACTCACGTCCATGCAGGGCTTGGGCTACAAGGAAATCATCCTTTTCCTCAAAGGAGAACTGACACTTGATCAAGCCGTGGATCTCCTGAAGAGGAATACCAGGCGTTTCGCCAAAAGGCAGCTCACCTGGTTTCGCAAGGACGCCCGGATCAGTTGGATCGACGTAGGGAAAAAGGAGGTAGATGAAGTAGCGGCAGAAATTACTTCCAGGGCAGAAGGAGTATTCAAAGCGGTGTCGAATGACTTTAAAAAGGACTGAGTAGAAAAAAATGCCAATGGAGGGACCAACATGTCAAAGACCCAGATCAATTTACAAGACGCTTTCCTCAACCAGGTAAGAAAGGAGAACATACCCGTAACCATCTTCCTTGTGAACGGGTTTCAGCTCAAGGGAATGGTCAAGGGATTCGATAATTTTACCGTCATCCTCGAGAGCGAGGGCAAACAGATGATGGTATACAAGCACGCCATCTCCACCGTAAGCCCCATGCGGCCCGTCAACACGTCGTTTTCGGAGCCGAAGCAGGTGTAGGAAAGCAGTCCTTCTCCAAAGAATGGTCTCTCTGTTGGGAGGCTTTTCTTTTTTAAGGCCGCTCCGGCCGAAAAATCCCGGAACCCTTCAAGGCAAACCTTCCACCGTCCCCGCGTATAAATATCTTATAGGTCATAAGGGGGGTGGAGACTTGAAGATAAACATGCGGCAAAGGCCTCCCGCCGCTCCGCCCGGAAGGATCGGCTTTCCGGATCACAGGACGGAAATAAAAAGGCCGGCCCAGTTTCCCAGGGCGGGGGAAAAGACATCGTCGACGGCCGACCGTAAAAGAAGCCAGGGAGTGGAGGAAATTTTCCAGGAGCTCAACGCCCTGGTGGGACTTGAAAAGATCAAGCAGTTGATCCAGGAAATATATGCTTTTGTGGAAATCCAAAAGAAAAGGCAAAAAGAGGACCTGGCCTGGGAGAACACCGTTCTGCACATGATTTTCAAGGGCAACCCCGGCACAGGAAAGACAACCGTGGCCAGGATCATAGGCAGGCTGTTCAAGGAAATAGGTGTTTTGCAGAAAGGACACGTGCTTGAAATAGAAAGGGCCGACCTGGTGGGGGAATACATCGGACACACCGCCCAGAAAACGAGGGAGCAGATCAAAAAGGCCCAGGGCGGGGTGCTGTTCATAGATGAGGCCTACTCCCTGGCCAGGGGCGGGGAGAAGGACTTCGGCAAGGAGGCCATTGACTGCCTTTGCAAGGGCATGGAGGACTACAGGGACAACCTGGTTCTGATCCTGGCCGGTTACACCTCGGAAATGGACTGGTTTCTGGAAACAAACCCGGGCTTGAGATCCAGGTTTCCCATCCACCTCGCCTTCCCGGATTACTCCACCGACGAACTGCTGGACATAGCCGACATGATGCTCAAAAACCGCCAGTACGTCCTGTCCACGGCGGCCCGGGATGAACTGAGGCTGATCATCGAAACGAAGGCCAAAACGCACCAGCACAACGGCAACGCCCGCCTGGTCAGGAACGTCATTGAACGGTCCATGCGCCGGCAGGCGGTAAGGCTGATCGGCAGGCGGGAGATTACCCGGGAGGACCTGATGACCATAACCAGGGAGGATATGATTAAGGCCCGGGACGATCTTTAAGGAGGTCCGGGGCGAATAACAACGGCGAGGCAGGTGTTGAAGAACATTATTACTCCGGAAAAACTGGACAGGCTGGCGGAAGAGGTGGAGAAGGAAATCCAGGATATCTGCCGCCAGATTGAAAAAAAAGCGTATGCCAACCACAGAAAAGTAATCGAACAATTCATAGGGGCCGGGGTGACGGACTACCACCTCAAGGGGTCCACGGGCTACGGGTACAACGATGCCGCCCGGGACAAGCTGGAGGAGATTTATGCCGGCGTTTTCAGGTCGGAATCCGCCCTGGTGAGGGGACAGATCGTCAGCGGCACCCACGCCATCGCCCTTTGTTTCTTCGGGCTGCTGCGGCCGGGTGACGAGCTGCTGTCGGTGCAGGGCGACCCATACGACACCCTGGTCAGGATGATCGGCCTGAAGGGCGGCGAAAGCGGGTCCCTGAAGGACCTGGGGGTGACCTACAGGCAGGTCGACCTCCTGGAGAACGGGAGGCCCGATCTAGAGGGAATAAAAAAAGCAGTCAACAGCCGCACGAAAATGGTCTTCATCCAGAGGTCCAGGGGGTATTCCCTAAGGCCCTCCTTCGGCATAGCGGAAATCGCCGACCTGGTGCGCTTTCTCAGGGAATGCAAAGGGGACCTGGTGATTTTCGTGGACAACTGCTACGGCGAGTTTGTGGAGCTCCGGGAACCCATTGAGGTCGGGGCGGACCTGGTGGCCGGGTCGCTGATCAAAAACCCCGGCGGGGGCCTGGCCCCTTCCGGCGGCTATGTGGCCGGTAAAAAAAACCTGGTGGAGATGGCCGCCGCCAGGTGGACCGCCCCCGGGGTGGGGGCCGAAATAGGTCCCTCTCCGGACTACGTCAGGCTTCTCTACCAGGGCCTCTACCTGGCTCCCCGCTGCGTGGCCGAAGCCCTCCACGGGGCCGTCTTCACCGCCAGGCTCTTTGAAAGACTGGGTTACCGGACCGTGCCTTCCTACGACGCCCCCAGGACTGACATTATCCAGGTCATTATACTGGGCACCGAAGGCAAGGTGACCAAGTTCTGCAGAGGAATACAGTCGGCCTCGCCGGTGGACTCCGCGGCCGTCCCCGTTCCCTGCGACATGCCGGGCTACGAAAACAGAGTGATCATGGCCGCCGGCACCTTTGTCCAGGGGGCGTCCCTGGAGCTCAGCGCCGACGCCCCCATGCGCGATCCCTATGCCGTTTACCTGCAGGGAGGGCTTTCCCGGCACTACACCAGAATAGCGGTTATGCACGCCGCCCGTCAGCTTGAATGTGAATAGAACGTGAAAAATTTTCCTCATCGTCCACTTTCTTCGCCATAAATTCCCTTAAAGCATCTGTACACCTATAAGCCTGTATTGTACCATCTACACCGGTACAATAAGAAAATTGCATAATTACAAGTTTCTTGCATAATCGCAAGATAAACAGAGAAAATATGCCAACCCACTCTGAACGCTACTTCCATGATCTTGCTGTAAACTCGTAGAAGCTTTATAAAACATGTGTATTTTTTCTTTTATTTATGGCAAATAATTTGCAATAATATTTAAGGAATGAGGTGATTTAGATCAGCCATTGGCTGAAAAATTAGGTGAGGGAGCTTGATTCGGCAAATTTTTCAATTTAAGATATATAAGACAGATTGGTCTATACCTCACCGCTTTATAATAATTTTGGCCTCTTTCGGATTCCCGGGAGACTACCTGAAGAGAAAGGAGGGTAATTTACAAAGTCAAGTGCCGGTACACCTTTACGTGGATATCGGCTAAAAGTTTGCAATGTTAAGAATATTACTAAAAGAAAGGGGAGCAAATATGGTTACGACAAAAAGTTCTAAAAAAGGGTTAGTCTTGATTTCGATCCTCTTGATTGTGGTATTGTCCTTTGCTTTAACCGGCTGCGGCCAAAAGCCCGCCGAAGACACCAAAAAAGACACCAAATCGGCGTCCCAACCAGCCAAAGTATATCAGTTAAAGTGCAACATGGTGTTGGGGCCTGGGACAGGCATATGGAAGGCAGGGACGGAATGGGCCAAACGGGTCAAAGAGGCAAGCAACGGGCAACTCGACATTTCCTTGCACACGCCCGGCTCGCTCATCGGCACCACAGAAGCGCTTGAAGCCCTGGGTAAGGGTGTAATTCAACTGAACTTTTCCACCGGCGAATACTGGGCCGGAAAAGACCCTGCCTACGCCTTTGTAACGTATCTTCCATGCGGTTTTGAAAGCCCGGAACAACATGACTTTTGGCTCTATAAGCGGGGCGGGATTGAACTTATCAGGGAACTATACGCAAAAAGCAATGTATACCTTCTTTCCCTTCCATACTACCCGCCGGAATACCTGATGTCCCGCGTTCCCATTCAATCGTTGGCGGACATTAAGGGGAAGAAGCTTGTTTTTTCAGGTTCCATGCCACATGCGCTTTTTACCAAGCTCGGGGCATCAACAGTATTTATGCCCACGGCTGAACGTGTTACGGCCCTGGAAAGAGGCGTAATCGACGGCGGAGACATTGGAATTCCAAGCACCACCACTGCCATAGGGGCCGACCGGGTAGCAAAGTATATGCTCCGGCCTTCCTTCCACCAGCCGTCTTCCGCCCTTGAGTTAGCAATAAATATGGATTTGTGGAAATCACTTCCCGATAACCTCAAGAAAATTCTGGAACTGGAATCTTACGAACTGGCCTGGAGATGCTATCGTGAATCCTTAGATTTAGATTTTGAAGCTCTAAAAAAGATGAGAGCCGGGGGGCTCAAGGAATATAAGCTGCAGGAATCTGAAGTCAAGCAATTAAGAAAAATGGCTCTGGAGATTTGGAATGAAGAAGCCAAAAAGACCGAACTCGGCAAGAAGATACTGGACAGCCAGGTGGCAGTGATGAAGGAACTGGGTCTTCTTGACTAACCTGGGGGAGAAAATATTCCGGGAATGACCTTGCTTTATTTAGTTTATATTTGAATATCGGGTGGGAATACCCTCCTGACCCCTTTGCAAAACACGTTGATACTGTTTTTGATTACGGTATCCCACCCTCGTTATTTTTTTATCCATTAGATAGGAGCGATAAAATGTTAAGGTTTTCAGATGTCATAGATAAGATTAATGACTTGATAGGTAAGATAGTAAGTTATGTGCTGATTATAACCGTGGCTGCTTGCGTGATTGAAGTGGCGGCAAGATATATTTTTAACTCGCCTACGACGTGGTCTTTTGAAGTTGAAATGTTTTCCTGCGGAATCCTTTACGTTTTGGTGGGCGCCTATGTTCTCTTACACAAGAATCATGTAAGCGTAGACATGATCTACCTGAAACTTGGCAAAAGGGCAAAAACAATTATCAACCTGGTAATCGTATTTCCGCTTATTTTAATTATGTCCGGCGGGCTTGCATATATAGGATTTGAATATGCAGTGACGTCGATAGCCCTAAGGGAAACCAGCTATACCGCCTGGGCGCCTCCCATATGGCCGGTTAAACTAATGCTTCCGGTGGGCAGTGTGTTGTTGGGCCTCCAGGCAATATCTAACTTTATACGCGACCTGAATGACCTGAAGAAGTTAGGTGGTGGTCCTGTATGAGCCCTGCCTTGCTTAATGTGGCCATGTTCGGCTCGTTGATAGCTTTACTGATCAGCGGAGCGCCTCTTTTTGCTGTTATTGGCGCGCTAGGCATTATTTTTGGTTTAATCGTTGGGGGACCGGGAGTATTGCCAATGTTTGCCATGCGCGTTTACGATCTTATGGTGAGCTATTCCCTGGTTGCAGTTCCCCTGTTCATCCTTATGGCCAACCTGCTGCAGCGAAGCGGGGTTATCGAGGAACTATTCAGTGCCATCTTTCAGTGGTCCGGCAGGATCAGAGGATCGATAGCCATCGCCACCGTTATCACCGGAGTTATATTGGCGGCCATGATCGGGGTGGTTGGCGCCTCGGTAATAGCCTTGGGGCTTCTTGCCCTGCCTGCCATGCTTCAAAGGAAATATAACAGAAATTTGGCGCTGGGAACTGTTTGTGCGGCAGGCGCCCTTGGAATTCTGATTCCCCCCAGTATTATGCCGATTTTTTACTCTTCGGTAACCCAGACCTCGGTTATAGACCTGTTTGCCGGCAGCATCATCCCAGGCCTGCTGCTTGGTCTTTTATTCTCCTTCTACATAGTTGTCACCACTCTTCGAAGGCCCGAGTACGCTCCGATCATTACAGAAGAAGAACGAATTGAAGGCTTTTGGAAAAAAATGGCCCTGGGCAAAAATTTGATCGCGCCTACCATAATCATTGGCTGTGTGCTCGGGGTGATCCTGGCGGGAATAGCGTCCCCGACAGAGGCGGCGGGTGTGGGAGTTTTTGCGGTAGCGGTGATGCTGGCCGTACGGAGAAAGTTGACTTGGACAACCGTTAAGGAGTCGCTGCTTTCAACAATATCCACCACCGGAATGGCCATGTGGATAGCCTTTGCTTCCACCTGTTTTGTCGGCGCGTATGCCATGGGCGGCGGCCAGGAATTTGCAAATTCATTGTTGTCGAATTTGCCCGGGGGACGATGGGGGGTCATGTTGTTCACCCAGGTTGTCTATGTTATTTTAGGCATGTTCGTTGACTGGATAGGTATTTGCCTGCTCATTGTTCCAATATTTACGCCTATTTTATTAAGCATGGGGTTTGACCCTGTTTTTGTTGGAGTTGTTTTCATGTTAAATATGCAGTTAAGCTTCCTCAGCCCCCCTTTCGGTTATGCGCTGTTTTTCGTCAAGGGAATCGCGCCCGCCGATGTAACAATGGGAGAAATCTGGCGCAGCGTAATTCCGTTTTTATGTTGCCAGGCAGTTGGATTAATAATCTGTTTAATACTTCCGGAATTGATTTTATGGCTGCCAAGTTTACTTAAGTAATAATTTTGTAGTCTCTCGGAAAACAAAGCAGGAATTGCTGACA
>DYET01000104.1 GCA_020725625.1 Desulfovirgula sp.
ACGTGTTTTCGGGTGACATTTTCTCAGTCCATTGACAGGGGATCCACCGAAAAGGGGATCCACCGAAAAGGGGCGGTAATTGTTGGACGGGCTGGCTGTCTGGTTAATGGGCAGGGACGGGTCTGAGGCCTTTTTCATTTTAAAATTGATCGCCTGATCTTGTAAAGAATGCCCTGCTCCGGGACGTCCCCGGCGGCCACCAGGTCGACCCGGGCCAACTCCTCGCCCCGCAGGGTGAAGATTACAGTGCCCGCCTTCTGGCCGGCGTAAACCGGGGCCGGCAGGGACTTGGCCAGGATGACCCGCCTTTTCACCCGGTCCCGGTCGTCGGCGTCCAGGCAGACCTCCACCGCCCGCTCGCTGACGGCCTTCACGCTTTCCCCGACCCCGTTCTCCACCAGCACCCGTCCGAATTCCTCGGATTCGCCACAGAGGGTTGCCGGGCCGACTTCGTTGAAGCCGTAGTCCAGTAGTCTCACGGTGTCCCCGTAGCGGTTGCGGCTGTGCAGCACCACGGCGATGAGGGTCCTGTCGCCCCTCCTGGCGGCCGCGATGAGGCAGTTGCCGGCCCTGGCAGTAGACCCGGTCTTCACCCCGATTATGCCCTCATAGCTTTGATTCCTTACCAGCCGGTTGGTATTTTTTATTTCCCTGTGTTTTTTTCCGTCCGCCCAGGTAATGGTGTCCTGAGGCGTGCCCACGATCCGGGCGAAATCCCGGTTGGTGAGGGCGTAGCGGGCAATCAGGGCCAGGTCGTGGGCGGTGCTGTAGTGGTTGGGGTGGTGGTAGCCGTTGGTGTTGGCGAAGCGGGTGTTCAGGGCGCCCAGTACCAGTGCCCTGGCATTCATCAGGTCGACAAACCTTTCTTCGGTTCCGGCCACGTGCTGGGCTATGGCCACTGTGCTGTCGTTGGCCGAGTGGATCAGGGCCGCCTTGATCAGGTTTTCCAGGGTGATGCGGTCCCCCCGGGCCAGCCCAAGCTCCTGTCCCACGCAAATGCCGGCGGACTTCCCGCTGACCGTGACTGTTTCTTCGGGGTGGCCGTATTCAAGGGCCAGTATGGCGGTCATGATTTTGGTGAGGCTGGCCGGCTCGCTCCTGAGGGAGGCCTTTTTCTCAAAGTAGACCCGGCCGGTCCCGGCGTCCATAAGAACGGCCGACCGGGCGGTAACCGGGGGAACCCCGGCGGCGGCCAGCCCGGCCGGGCAGTGGCAGATGAGAAACACGAGGCAAGCGGTCGCTGCGATTCTTCCCGCGGGGCTCATCCAATCACCTCGGGACGGCTGCTTTCGAACTGCACGAGTGTTATTTTGCCTCGGCAACGGGGTTAATATTAGCTGAAACTTTTTCTTTTCCCCGGAATAATTCCCGCATATTGGCAAATGCAGGACAATATGCTTATACCAGGTAATAATTGCTAGCAATCCACGGGGAGGCATAAGTTATGCAGGTGTATTTCTTTAATTTTAAAAAAGCAAGGCGGAACTTGGTCCTGGCCTCGGTACTGGCTGGCCTCGGGCTGGTTTTCGCCGGGCTGATCCTTACCGACAGCCCCAGGCCTGTATCCACAAAACCCAAGCCCCATGCCATATACAAGGTGAAGACCGACCGCAAGGTGGCGGCCCTGACCTTTGACATCAGCTGGGGCACCAAGGTTCCCGGGCCGGTTATGGATACGCTGAAAAAATACGACGTTAAATCTACTTTTTTCCTCTCCGGGCCGTGGGTTGTGAAATACCCCGAGTTCGCCCGGCGTCTGGCGCAAGAGGGTCACGAGATCGGGTCCCACGGGAACAGGCACATAGACCTTGACCGGGAGTCCAGGGAAACGGTGAGGGAGGAGATCATGGCGGCCCACCGGTTAATAAAGGAAGTCACCGGGGTGGATCCGAGCCTGATCAGGACTCCCAACGGGGCCTGGAACGAAATGGTCCTGGAGGTGGCGGACCGGCTCGGCTACAGGGTCATCCAGTGGAGCGCCGATTCCCTGGACTGGAAAAAGCCGGGCGTCGACGCCATCGTTAAGAGGGTCCTGGAAAAGGTGCATCCGGGCGCAATAATCCTGATGCACGCCAGCGACACCTGTCTGCAGACTCCCGAGGCGCTGCCGAGGGTTATCGAAGGGCTGAAGGCCAGGGGGTATGAACTGGTGACGGTGTCGAAACTTCTGGAAGAGGGGCCGGGAGTGATTGATTAGGCCGCTTATTCTCCTCTGGCCATTATTTTCCCCGTGCCGAACTGTTCTTTATCCGTCCGCCGAATAAAAAAACCGCCCTTTGGTACCGGGCGGTTGCCGATTCCCGAACGAGAAGGCTTTTCCATGATCAGGCATATGAGGCTTGAAAGCCCTTTTGTCTTCCGGTCTGTGTCCGTTTGCGCCCGCGCGGCCCGGGCGCGAAACTGGCGGCAAAAAAGGTACTGTTGGGTTGCGGCATGGAAAAAAGTATACACAGGTATTATTAAAACCAGGGCCGGACGGGAAGCCCGTACCGGGTTGAACCTTCCGAAGTTCAGGTATGTAGTCTACTCCAGGACCATGATCACGGTGTCGGGGTTGATCACGTCACCGGGGGAGACTTTTATTTCCTTGACTTCTCCATCACCGGGGGAATAAATCTTGACGAACATTTTCATGGCCTCGATGGTGGCCACCACGTCGTTTTGCTTGACCTTGTCGCCCTGCTTGACGTCCACGGAAACCAGTTTCCCCACCATGGGGGCTTTCACCTGAATGCTCATTTAACTTGGAATCCTCCTTTAATTTGACTCATAAAGCCTGTTTTGCCGCCTTTTCAATGAAAAAACCGGGAAAAATCACCACCATATATTATGTCCAGAAATGAAAACCTGTAGGCCGGTCCCGTCAAGCCGGCCCCGGGCCTGTCCCGCCGGTATGCAAAATACACGGCGCGCAACATAATAATTATCACACACCCCGGGCGAACACGTCAATGGCCGGCTGGGAGTATGAATACGAATATTATATAAAAATAGGCAATTTTCTTCCCATTTTAAACAATCTCAAGTCTGCGTCAAGATTTAGTAGGTAGAACTCCCAGTATTTTTTCTATTGTATTTAGAGATAG
>DYET01000105.1 GCA_020725625.1 Desulfovirgula sp.
AATACTACGTCATTGAGGTCAACCCGCGGGTAAGCCGTTCCAGTGCCCTGGCCTCCAAGGCAACCGGCTACCCCATTGCCAAGGTGGCGGCCAAGATAGCCGTGGGGCTGAACCTGGACGAGATCACCAACCCGGTTACCGGCAAGACCACCGCCTGTTTCGAGCCGGCCCTGGACTACGTGGTGGTGAAGATTCCACGCTGGCCCTTCGACAAGTTCGACACCGCCGACCGCACCCTGGGCACCCAGATGAAGGCCACCGGGGAGGTTATGGCCGTCGACCGGACTTTCGAGGGGGCGCTGATGAAGGCCGTACGCTCCCTGGAAATCGGGGTGGACAGCCTGCAGCTGAAGGGTTCGGCCAGCTGGAGCGAAATGGAGCTGGAGACCAGGCTGAGCAGGCCCAACGATGAGAGGATTTACGCCATAGCCGAAGCCTTCAGGAGGTTCTGGGCGATGCGGGAGGTCTTCCAGCTCACCGGAATTGACTATTTTTTCCTGGAAAAGATAAAAAATATCGTGGTTGCCGAAGGGGAACTGAAGACTTCAGACTGGCCGCCAAGTCCGGAAATGATCAGGAGAGCCAAGGAACTGGGCATTTCCGACAGCCAGGTGGCCCGGCTGGCCGGGGTAAGCCCGGCCGACGTCAGGTCCCTGAGAAAGAAGTATGGCCTGGTCCCGGCCTACAAGGTGGTGGATACCTGCGCCGCCGAGTTTGAGGCATCGACCCCTTACTATTATTCAACCTATGAGGCCGAGGATGAGGTGACGGCTTCGGACCGGAAAAAGGTTCTGGTTCTGGGTTCCGGCCCCATAAGGATCGGCCAGGGAATAGAGTTTGACTACTGCTCGGTGCACTCGGTCTGGGGTCTCCAAGCCGAGGGAGTGGAGTCCATCATCGTCAATAACAACCCCGAAACCGTGAGCACCGATTTTGACACCTCCGACAAGCTCTACTTCGATCCTCTGACACTGGAAGATGTGGCCAACATAATTGACAAGGAAAGGCCGGACGGGGTGGTAGTCCAGTTCGGCGGCCAGACCGCCATAAATCTGGCCGGAGACCTTGCCGGGTACGGCGCTCACATCCTGGGCACCCCGGTGGAGTACATAGACGCCGCCGAGGACAGGGAAAAGTTCGGAGAACTGCTGCGCCGCCTGGATATTCCCCAGGCCGAGGGCAGCACCGCCTTCACCGTCCGGGGGGCCCTGGAGATAGCCCGCCGGCTGGGCTACCCGGTCCTGGTGAGGCCGTCCTACGTGCTCGGCGGCCGGGCTATGGAGATTGTCCACAGCGACGAGGAGATATTGAAATACATGGAATCGGCGGTCCAGGTGTCGCCCAGGCACCCGGTGCTGGTCGACAAGTACATCCGGGGCAAGGAGGTTGAGGTGGACGCCGTCGGCGACGGAAAGGACATTTTCATCCCCGGGATTATGGAACATGTGGAGCGGGCGGGGATTCACTCGGGGGACAGCATAGCGGTTTATCCCCCGCAGTCCCTGGATAAAAAAGAAATCGACACCATTGTTGATTACACCCTAAGAATAGGCAGGGCCCTGAAGATATGCGGACTGATTAACATCCAGTTCGTGGTGGGGGAGGAAGGCATTTTCGTGCTCGAGGTCAACCCCCGGGCCTCCCGGACGGTGCCCATACTGAGCAAGGTCACCGGCGTCCCCATGGTCCAGGTGGCCACCCGGGCTATGCTGGGGCGCAGCCTGGAGTCCATGGGCTATCCCTGCGGGCTGGGCCCCCAGCCCAGCCTGGTTACCGTCAAGGCGCCGGTGTTTTCCTTCGACAAGCTGGGCCTGGTGGAGACTTCCCTGGGGCCGGAAATGAAGTCCACCGGCGAGGTCATGGGGATTGACCGGACCTTCCCCCTGTCCCTGTATAAGGCGATGGTCTCCTCCGGCCTGAAAATAGCTCCCGGGGGGGCCCTGCTGATTTCACTGGCGGACCGGGACAAGGAAGAGGCCCTGCCCATTGTCCGCCGCTACCGGGACATGGGGTTCGATCTGCACGCCACTTCCGGGACGGCCGGGGCCCTGGCGGCGGCCGGGTTCGGCGTGGAGGAGGCCGGAGACCCTTGCGCCCTGGTCAGGTCGGGAGCTTTAAGCCTGGTAATCAACACGCCCACCAGGGGCAAGATTCCCGGAAGACCGGGTTTCAACCTCAGGCGGACGGCCTCGGAATACAGGGTTCCCTGCCTGACCTCCCTGGATACGGCCCGGGCGCTGGCGGGTGTGCTGGAAAGCCTGGCCCGGGGCGAGGAGCCGGAACCGGTGAACATGCGCCGGTTCACCGGTCCGCCCGCCCTGGAGGCGGTTGGCTAGCGCCGCAACCGCTGCTGCCAAACCTCTTGACTGGATTTGATACGAGTATGGCTCCAAAACATTGAGATAGGGGTGATAGACTTGGAAAAATTGCCCGAACTGCTGCGCGGGCGGGACCTGCTTTCCCTCCACCACTTTACCCCGTCCGAAATCAGCCTGATTCTGGATACTGCCGATGCCTTCAGAGACAAGCTGAAAAGGAGGGAACCGCACCGTTACCTGGAGGGCAAGACCCTGGGCATGATTTTTCAGAAATCCTCCACCCGGACCAGGGTGTCCTTCGAGGTGGGTATGTACCAACTGGGAGGTCACGCCCTGTTTCTCAGCGCGGCGGACCTCCAGCTGGGCCGGGGGGAAAGTATCGCGGACACTGCCAGGGTCCTTTCAAGGTATCTGGACGGGATCATGATCAGGACTTACGCCCAGTCCGACGTGGAGGAACTGGCCCGTTACGCTGATATCCCGGTCATTAACGGGCTGACGGACCTGCTTCACCCGTGCCAAATCCTGGCCGACCTGCAGACTATCAGGCAGGCTAAGGGCCGGCTGGCGGGCCTTAAGCTGGCCTACGTGGGAGACGGAAACAATATCGCCCACTCCCTGCTCTTCGGCTGTGCCAAGACCGGAGTGAACATCACCGTGGCCTCTCCGGAGGGGTACAAGCCCAGCCCGGAAATCGTGTCGCTGGCCGTGCAGGACGCCCGGGAAACCGGGGCGGTAATCCGGGTGGTCACCGACCCCGTGGAGGCGGTCAGGGACGCCGATGCGGTGGTGACCGACGTGTGGGCCAGCATGGGCAGGGAGGCCGAGCAGGAGGCAAGGGCACGGGTTTTTGCCCGGTACCAGGTCAACGAGGAACTGGTAAGGCATGCCAGGGAAGATTTTATATTCCTCCACTGCCTTCCCGCCCACCGCGGGGAAGAAGTTACGGACGGAGTAATCGACGGGCCTCATTCGGCGGTCTGGGACGAGGCAGAAAACAGGCTGCACGTGCAGAAGGCGGTAATGGCGCTGGTAATGTGAAAGGGGTTAGGGAAATACCGACAATCTAAATAGCTTACAGCTAACAACTGATGCGAAGGGAGATTACAGTAATGAAGAAAGTAGTGCTGGCCTATTCGGGGGGACTGGACACATCCATCATTATTCCCTGGCTTAAAGAAAACTATGGTTACGAGGTGGTGGCCATGGCGGCCGACCTGGGCCAGGGGGAGGAACTGGATCCCCTGGAGGCCAAGGCCATCAAAAGCGGTGCTGCCAAAATATACATCGAGGACGTAAAGAGGGAGTTTATCGAGGATTATGTCTTCCCGACCCTGAGGGCCGGGGCCCTTTACGAGGGCAAGTACCTGCTGGGCACCTCCATGGCCCGGCCCCTGATTGCCAAGAAACTGGTGGAGGTGGCCGAAAAAGAAGGGGCCGAGGCGGTCGCCCACGGGGCCACCGGGAAGGGCAACGACCAGGTGCGTTTTGAGCTGACCGTCAAGGCCTTGAATCCTGACCTGAAAATTATCGCTCCTTGGCGGGAATGGGAAATCCGCTCCCGGGAAGACGCCATCGACTATGCCGGGGCCAGGGGGATTCCGGTGCCGGTGACCAGGGACCGGCCTTACAGCATGGACCGGAACATCTGGCACCTCAGCCACGAGGGAGGCGACCTGGAAGACCCGGCCCTGGAGGCCCCCGACGATGTTCTGATGATCTCGGTTTCGCCGGAAAAGGCGCCGGACAAGTCCACCTACGTGGAAATCGGTTTTGAGGCCGGCATCCCCGTCAGCCTGGACGGGCAGGAGGTGGACCCGGTTACCCTGGTGGAAAGGCTCAACGCCGTGGGGGGCGCCAACGGCATCGGCATCGTGGACATGGTGGAAAACAGGCTGGTGGGCATGAAGTCCAGGGGAGTCTACGAGACACCGGGGGGGACCATCCTGTGGCTGGCCCACAGGGAACTGGAGCGGCTGACCCTGGACAGGATAACCATGCACTTCAAGGAAATGGTGGCGGCCCGGTACGCCGAACTGGTTTACGACGGGGTCTGGTTCACGCCCCTGCGGGAGGCCCTGGACGCCTTCGTGGACGTCACCCAGAAGACGGTGAGCGGAAAGGTCAGGATGAAGCTGTACAAGGGCAACTGCACCCCGGCCGGGGTTACCTCGCCCTATTCCCTCTACAACAAGGAACTGGCCACCTTCAGCCGGGATGAAATATACAGCCAGAAGGACGCCGAGGGCTTCATCAATCTCTTCGGCCTGCCGCTGAAGGTAAGGGCCCTGATGGAAAAGCAGTCCGGCCTGAGGCAAGTTCACCGGGAGGGCTGATTGCGGCAAGGGGTGTTATTTTCTCCAGTATTCCTTTTCAACCGACTTTCTGAATATGTACTTGACAATCCGGTCGTTGTCGCTTCTGGACAAGTCCACAAATTCAAGGCCCAGCTTGAATTTCCTGTGCGATTCCTGAATGAACCTCCGGACCCTGGCCTTTAAGCGGAAGTTATACACGGTTTTCGGATTCAGTTCAAGGTTAAATTTTACGATTAAAAAGGAGTCCTTCTGGTAGGGGGTCGCTGTCATCACTTCCATACCTCCCGCGCTGATATCCAGGGCGGTGGCGGGAGTGAACCCGGGATCCTGCCCGTCTTCGGAAAACGGTCCGATTTCAACGTTTAACAGTGTCTTCAGCCTGAAATGGCTTCTCCGCTGGATTCTCTCAAATTCAGCGGGTTGTTCCAGGTTGACCAGGACAACGTTATCCCAGGTGAAGGACCTGACCCGGGCCTTAAATCCCATGATGAAGGAATTGGCGGGAACTTTAAGGTAAACCTCCTCCCCCCGCTTTACTTCCATCGCCATCTGGTTGCGCAGGGGCAGGGTGATGCTTATTCCGCGGGGGCCGGAATATTCAATGGATGATACAAACTCCAGGGTGTCGTTCTTGTTCCTGGATACAAGTATTTTCTGGCTCTGTTTTATGGCGTAACCCATTATTTTGAGAGCCATGGCGACTGTCTCCATCGCAGGAAAAATTGTAAAGTATAATTCGGGGTATATTATAACACATTGGTGGTGTTCCTGCCATAATTGGAAATGTTCGCCGCGTTTGTTGAGGGTAATTTGTCAACTGTTCGGGCGAAGTGTCCCGTTGCACTGCAGGTTTTCCACCTTAGTTTTATTCATGGTATTATTTTTTTAAGTTTAATAATTTTAAGGCGGGTGTGAGATGGCCAAGCTTTGGGGCGGGAGATTTAAGAAGAAGACCAGCGCGGCGGTGGATGACTTTCACTCTTCCATATCCTTTGACTGGCGGCTGTACCGCTACGACATAGAGGGAAGCATTGCCCATGCCGAGATGCTGGGCCGGACCGGGATTATTACCCCGGAGGAGGCCGGCGCCATCGTGTCCGGGCTTGAGGAGGTCCTGGCCGACATTGAGAACGGCCGGGCGGAGTTTTCCGTAGAGGCCGAAGACATTCACATGAACGTGGAGCAAATGCTGACCGAAAAAATCGGCGTGACGGCCAAGAAACTGCACACCGCCAGGAGCAGAAACGACCAGGTGGCCCTTGACGTGCGCATGTTCCTGCGGGACGAGATTGACGAGACGGTGGGGCTAATCGACGATTTGCGGAAAATCCTGGTGGAGATGGCCGAAAAACACCTGTACACAGTCATGCCGGGGTACACGCACCTGCAGAGGGCTCAGCCGGTGACCCTGGCCCACCACCTCATGGCCTACGTACAGATGTTCGGCAGGGACCGGGAAAGGCTGCTGGAATGCCGGCGGAGAGTTAACGTGATGCCCCTGGGGGCCGGGGCCCTGGCCGGCACAACCTTCCCTCTGGACCCCCGGTCTGTGGCCGACAGTCTGGGCTTTGAGGAGGTTGCCCAAAACAGCCTGGACGCCGTCAGCGACAGGGATTTCGCGGTGGAGTTCACGGCCGCCGCCTCTCTGATTATGGTCCACCTGAGCAGGTTCTGCGAGGAGATCATCCTTTGGTCCAGCACCGAGTTTTCCTTCATCGAACTTGACGACGCTTACAGCACCGGCAGCAGCATGATGCCCCAAAAGAAAAACCCGGATGTTGCCGAGCTGATCAGGGGCAAGGCGGGCAGGGTCTTCGGGGACCTGGCGGCGCTGCTGACCATGCTCAAGGGGCTTCCCCTGTCGTACAACAAGGACATGCAAGAGGACAAGGAGGCCCTTTTCGACGCCGTGGACACCGTCAAAAAGTGCCTGTCCGTTTTCACGCCCATGCTGGCCAACATCAGGGTAAGGGAGGAAAACATGCTGGAGGCCGCCCGGGGGGGCTTCACCAACGCCACGGACCTGGCCGACTACCTGGTGCGCAAGGGGCTGCCCTTCCGGGAGGCCCACGCCGTGGTAGGCAGGGCCGTGCTTTACTGTTTGCAGGCCGGCAAGCCTCTCGAAAGGCTTTCGCTGGAGGAATTCAGGCAATTCAGCCCTCTGGTGGAGGAGGACGTGTACGAAAGCATATCCGTACAGCGCTGCGTCGAGGCCAGGAAAGTGCTGGGCGGACCCTCCCCTGAGTCAGTCAGGGAAGCCATCCGGCGGTCCGGGGTGAAGGAAAGGACCTGAAAAAGCTTGAAAAGGCCGGCTCAACCGGGGCCGAATTAAAGCAATATTTTCTTGACACCTGATGGCGGATTCTGTATACTGTAAAGCATGATAAAGGCTGTGAAGGGGAACAAGTAACCGGGTACCCAGGCCCCAGAGAGCCGGGAAAGCTGGAAACCGGCGCCGGCCCAGGTGAAAACATCGCCCCGGAGCTGCAGGCTGAAAAGGTGACCCGATTAGGCCGTGCCGGGTTAGTCACCCGTTACCAAAGCTGTGTCCTGGTGGGGACACGTCGAGTGGCTTTTCACCGCGAGGTGGGGAGCAATCAGGGTGGTACCGCGTGAGCAAACCTCTCGTCCCTGGCAGTTTAGCCGACTGCCGGGCGGGAGGTTAAATTTTGTCATGCTTTATGACCTGCTGATTATCCGAATTACCAGGCTGAAAAAGTTAATAAGGCCAGAGGGAACGGCGCCCGGTATTCGGCCCCCGGACGGGGACCGGGGCGGGAGACAGAGATCCGGCTGATGGGTTTACTTTAGGAGAAAAGGACCCTGGCGGATGGATTCCCCTCTTCAAAGGGTTTATCCGCAGGGTCTTTTTGTTGGATATCATTTATTTCGAACAGGGGTGATAATATGCGCAGCAATGCAATAAAAAGGGGAATCGAAAAGGCCCCTCACCGTTCTTTGCTGCGGGCTCTGGGTTACACTGACCGTGAACTGGAAAGACCCATGATCGGAGTGGTCAATTCCTTTAACGAAATAGTGCCGGGGCACATGCACTTGAGAGAACTCACCGAGGCCGTCAAGGCCGGCGTCAGGCTGGCCGGAGGAACCCCGGTGGAGTTTCCGGCCATCGCCGTGTGCGACGGCATCGCCATGAACCACAGCGGCATGAAATACTCCCTGGCCAGCAGGGAGCTGATTGCCGATTCCATCGAGGTTATGGCTGAGGCCCACCAGTTTGACGGGCTGGTGCTGGTGACCGCCTGCGACAAGGTGGTGCCCGGCATGTTGATGGCGGCGGCCAGGATCAACATTCCCGCCGTTGTGATCAGCGGCGGGCCGATGCTGGCTGGCCGGTTCAGGGGCCAGAACGTGTCCCTGAGCAACATCTTCGAGGCCGTGGGCAGGGTCCGGGCCGGGACCATGACCGAGGAGGAGCTGTGCGATCTGGAGGACGCCACCTGCCCGGGCTGCGGGTCGTGCGCCGGGATGTTCACCGCCAATTCCATGAACTGCCTGACCGAGGCCTTAGGTATGGCCCTGCCGGGCAACGGCACGGTGCCGGCGGTGTCTTCGGCCAGGCGGAGGCTGGCCAAACTGACCGGTATCAGGGCGGTGGAACTGGTGTATTCGGGGGTGCGCCCCTCCGACATCCTGACCATGAGGGCCTTTGAAAACGGGCTGGCCGTGGACATGGCCCTGGGCTGCTCCACCAACACCGTGCTGCACCTGCCGGCCATCGCCTCGGAGGCCGGCCTGGAGATAGACCTGGACATGATCAACCGGGTTAGTGAGAAAACGCCGAATTTGTGCAGGCTCAGCCCCATGGGACCGCACTTCCTCCAGGACCTGGACGAGGCCGGCGGGATTCCCGCCGTTATGGCCGAACTGGCCAGAAAAGACCTCCTGCACCTGGACCTGCCCACGGTTTCCGGCGATCCGGTGGGGAAAATCATAGAGGGCCGCAGTATCGCGAGGCCCGACGTGATCCGCAGCGCCGACGATCCGTACAGCCCCAGCGGCGGAATTGCCGTGCTGCGGGGCAACCTGGCCCCCGGGGGGGCAGTGGTCAAGAAGGCCGGTGTGGACCCGGAAATGCTGGTGCACAGCGGTCCGGCCAGGGTCTTCGACTCCGAGGAGGAGGCTCTGGAGGCCTTAAACGGGAAAAAGATCCGCAAGGGTGATGTGATTGTTATCCGCTACGAGGGCCCGAGGGGCGGCCCCGGGATGAGGGAGATGCTGACTCCCACCGCCACGGTGATGGGGTTAGGCCTGGACAAGGACGTGGCCCTGATTACCGACGGAAG
>DYET01000106.1 GCA_020725625.1 Desulfovirgula sp.
CTATCTCTAAATACAATAGAAAAAATACTGGGAGTTCTACCTACTAAATCTTGACGCAGACGGAAGTTTTGCAGCAGGTTGCAACGCTGCCCGGATTGGTGTATATTTTGGAAAGGTCACAGAAATCTATCTTTAAAAATAAGGAAGGTGGCAGTCATGATAAAATGCGCATAAATCCCGCAACCAACCTGCCTGCAAGGAAAAACTTGTTAAATTAGGAGGTTATAGTATAAACACCAAGGTTGACCTGAACTGTGATATGGGAGAAAGTTTCGGTGCTTACAAAATCGGTCTGGATGAAGAAGCGGTAAAATACATATCCTCGGCCAATATAGCCTGCGGATTTCATGCCGGGGATCCGCAGGTGATGGCGCGAACGGTGGACCTGGCCGCAACCCACGGTGTAGCCGTGGGAGCGCATCCCTCGTATCCCGATTTAATGGGTTTTGGAAGGCGCAACATGGAAGCAACGCCGGGAGAAATCAAAAACTACATTATTTATCAAACCGGGGCACTGCAGGCGTTTGCCCGGGCCAGGGGAGCCGGGCTGCAGCACGTCAAACCCCATGGGGCATTGTATAACACCGCGGCCGTCGATAAAAAAGTCGCCAGGGCCGTAGCCGAGGCCATTTATACTCTGGACAAAAACCTGATTTTCATGGTTCTTGCCGGTTCGGAAATGGAAAGGGCCGCCCGGGAAGTCGGCTTAAAATACGCCAGTGAAGTATTTGCCGACCGCCATTACAACGGCGACGGGACTCTGGTTTCCAGGAGCCACCCCGGGGCTGTGATTACGGATACGGTCGAAGCGGCGGCAAGGTTGACTGAGATAATCACAACCGGCCGGATTAAGGCCATCGACGGCACCAGTTTTCCGGTCAGGGCCGATTCGATATGTGTTCATTGCGATACTCCCGGAGCCGTCGAACATATCATTGCCCTGCGCCGGGCCCTGAAAGGAGCGGGGATTGAGGTTGCGCCGATGGGTGAATTCATAAAGTAACAAAAATCCAAAAAAACGGTTTACAACCGGTACCAACAGGGGTTATTATTTACTATGAAGGACGGATCGGCTCAACTGAAAAGGCAGAACAGTTGAACGGTAGGAATAGGAACAGCGGTTTTCCGGTAAGTATGCCGGTGTCAATGCGGCACGCCTTCATGTACCCCGGGTTTTCCGCAGTCTTTAGGCTCCTACGGGGGTTTTTTTGTTTTTTCAAATCAAATTAAGGGAGGACGGTAGAAAAAATGAGAAAAAAAGGGATTCTGCTGCCGCTGGTAATCGTCCTGGCGACGGCCCTGCTACTGGCTGCGGCAGGCTGCTCGCCGCCGCCGAAAACCAAGGAAGACAAACCGGCACCGGTTGAAATGAAACTGGCGCACTTTTTCCCTGCCACGCACCCCGCCGAAACACAGTTAATACAGCCCTGGAAAAAGGCAGTTGAGGAAGCAACAAAAGGCCGGGTCAAGATCACCAGTTACCCCGGCCAGACCCTGCTGCAGGCGGATGCCATTTACGACGGGGTCGTCAACGGAATCGCCGACCTGGGCCTTTCCTGCTTCTCATACACCCGGGGGCGCTTCCCGGTACTGGAAGCCTTCGAACTGCCCGGGATTACGTATAATAGCTCAAAAGCGGCCAGCCAGGTGGCCTGGGAGGGTATCAGGCAGCTTAATCCCAAGGAAGTCCAGGACACCAAACTGATGATGGTTTTCTCCACCGGCCCCGGGGACCTGTTCACCAAGGTTCCGGTGAGGAATCTGAACGACCTGAAAGGGCTCGAGATCAGGGCTACCGGGCTGAGCGCCAAGACGCTCAAGGCCCTGGGGGCAAATCCGGTCGCCATGCCTCAGTCCGACGCCTATGAAGCCCTGTCCAAGGGAGTAGTCAAGGGCAATCTTTCGCCCGTCGAAGTGTTGAAGGGCTGGAAGCACGCCGAGGTCACCAGTTATTTAACCAGGACTCCCTTCCTTTACAACACCCTGTTCTTTATAACCATGAACCTCAACAAGTGGAATTCACTGCCCCCGGACGTGCAAAGGGCTGTTGAAGAAGTCAATGAAAAGTTCTTTAAAGAAGTGGCCAGCGGCCTGTGGGACAAGCAGAACGAGGATGCGCTTAAGTGGGCGGTCGAGACAAAGGGCATGAAAGTCATCACTCTCCCCAGGGAGGAAGCGGACCGCTGGATTAATCTTGTCAAGCCCATTCAGGACGAGTTTATAAGCAGTGTGAATGCAAAGGGGCACAACGGGCAGTTGGTCCTCGATACAGTAAAGAAGCTCGCAGAAAAATACAACCAGTAAGCTAAATACCGGCGGAGGTATAACCGGCAATGAAAAAATTCTCGGGCCTGGTTGAAGGTCTCAGCCGGGTGCTTGACAGGATATCGGGGTTCTGCATGGTCTCCGTGATGGCACTTGTTGCAGTCAATATACTGCTGCGGGCACTCTTCAACCGGCCCATTCTGGGCACCTACGAATACGTCGGCTTCATAACCGCGGCAACGATTGGCCTTGCCCTGGCGAACTGCGCCGTACAGAAAGGCCATATCGCCATAAGCATCGTGGTGGACCGGCTGGGACCAAGGGTACAGGCGGTAATCGACGCCTTCACCTGCGCCGTCTCCCTTTCTTTCTGGGGACTGTCGGCCTGGTACACCTGCAAGTACGCCAAAAGCCTGTTAAACAACGGGGTGGTCTCGCCGACCACCCAGACGCCGTTTTATCCTTTTATGTACCTGGTTGCTTTCGGGCTGCTGGCGCTCTGCCTGGTTTTGCTGGTCAGGCTGATAGAATCCATAAAGAAGGCGGCCTTTAACAGATGAGTTCACTCCTTGTCGGCCTGACAGGCATACTGGCTTTTTTTGCGCTCCTGGCCCTGCGCATGCCGATTGCTTTTGCCATGGCTTTCGTGGGCTTTGCCGGGTTCAGCTACCTGACCTCGCCGTCCGTGGCGCTGAACATGGTGGCAAAGGAAATATTTTCCACCTTTTCTTCTTATTCACTGAGCGTCATCGCCATGTTTGTCTGGATGGGCTTTCTGGCCTATTACTCCGGAATCGGTTCCAGGCTGTACGTTTTTGCCTACAGAATGATCGGCCATTATCCCGGCGGGCTGGCCATAGCCACGCAGGCGGCGTGCGCCATATTCGGCGCCATCTGCGGTTCCAACACGGCCACTGCGGCCACAATGGGCGCCATTGCCCTGCCGGAAATGAAAAAGTACAAATACGACTCCTCCCTTGCCACTGCCAGCGTGGCTGCCGGAGGGGTTCTCGGCATTTTGATACCCCCCAGTGTGATCATGATTATTTACGGCATGGCCACGGAACAGTCAATCGGCAAACTGTTCATGGCCGGCATCGCACCGGGAATTCTCCTCACGCTTTTGTACATGGCGGCCATCTTTTTTGTCACCGTGCGCCAACCCTCTCTCGGACCCGCCGGGCCCAGGGCCGCCTGGAGAGAAAGACTCGAGGCGCTCCGCGGAGGGCTGGGCGAGGTAATCCTGGTATTCCTCATATCCATGGGCGGCCTGTTCGCCGGGTGGTTTACCCCAACTGAAGCGGGGGCTGTCGGGGCCGCCGGCGTTCTGGCAGCGGCTTTAATCTGGAGGCACCTTACCTGGGAGGGTTTTAACAAATCCCTATTGGATGCCACCAGGACAACGGCCATGATCATGCTGATGGTCGCCGGGGCAATAATTTTCGGGCGCTTCATGGCCATAAGCAGGGTTCCCTTCGAACTGGCCAACTGGGTCAGCGGGCTGGATCTTCCCCCGTTCGTTGTTTTGATTATGATTTTGCTTATTTATTTGATACTGGGCTGCTTTATCGACGCCCTGGCCCTGGTATTGCTTACAATACCGATATTCTACCCCGTGGTGGTGAATACCCTGGGATACGACCCGATCTGGTTCGGGGTAATCATTGTCCTGGTGGTGGCCATGGGCGTAATTACGCCGCCCGTGGGCATGAACGTTTACATTATCAAGGGAGTAGCCCCGGAAATCCCCCTTGAGTTGATATTCAAGGGAATATGGCCTTTCCTGCTGGCCATAGCCGCCTGTACCGCGATACTGATCGCCTTCCCGCAAATAGCCACATACCTGCCGGGCATTCTGATAAAATGAAGCTTCAAACTCAATGCGGGGTAGGACATTTTGAAACTGCAGCAAAACAGTGAAATCAGCCCGTGGTATCCGCCAAATTTCGGGGAAACGCTGACCACGCCCGAATGGATTTCTATAAAGAACCCTGTAATATAAACGCCCTTTTCCTTATATTATTAAGAAGGTGTTGTTGGTCCTTGCAGGGGGTAATTGCCTTTGCTTTCACCGAGCCTCGAAGATTACCTTGAAGAAATTTACCGTATCAGCGAAAGCGGCGAGTTGATCAGGGTGACCGACGTGGCCGCCTGCCTCAATGTCAGCCTGCCCTCGGTCACCAACGCACTTAAAAAACTGGCTGAAAACAATTATATAAAGTACCGTCCCTACAAGGACATCGTTCTGACCGACAAGGGAAAGGACCTGGGGCGCTTCCTGGTGGAAAGAAACCGGATCATCAGGGAATTTTTAAACCTTATCGGGTCCGAATGCGACCCGGCCGCCGAAGCCGAGGCCATGGAGCACTACCTTTCCCTGCCGACCCTGACGGCCATCATCAATTTCGTCAAATTCACCGAACAGTACCCGCTATGGCTGGAGGAGTACAGGAAGTTCTGCCGGATAGAAAAACACCGGACCTTTCCGCCGGATCCCGGCACGTTCTAGGCCAGTCCCAACAGAACGGCCGACCGGGCCGCCAGAAAACAGACGAAACAGGCGATGCCCAGGGGAATGAGAAACGAGAGGGCGGTCCACTTGACACTGCCGGACTCCCGCCGGATGGTCCAGAGGGTGGTGCCGCAAGGATAGTGCAGAAGGGAAAAAAGCATCATGCAGACGGCAGTAAGCCAGGTCCAGCCGTGTTCAACCACAAACAGCATGTGCAGCGACTCAAGGCTGTCCAGGCGGGTCATTGAGCCTGTGGCCAGGTAACTCATAATCAGTATGGGAAGCACGATCTCGTTAGCCGGAAACCCCAGTAAAAAAGCGACCAAAATAAACCCGTCCATTCCCAGAAGCTTACCGAAGGGGTTCAACCAGGCGGCGGCATGCCCCAGCAGGCTCAATCCGCCCGCGTAAACGTTGGCCAAAATCCAGGTCAGCCCGCCCGCAGGCGCGGCCACGCATACCGCCCGGCCAAGAACGAACAAGGTACGGTCGAACACCGACCGGATAACAATCCTGCCGACCTGGGGCCTCCGGTAGGGAGGCAGTTCCAGGGTGAACGAAGACGGAACGCCCTTCAGCAGGGTCTTTGAAAGGACCCAGGACACCGCCAGGGTCATGCCTATCCCGAAGATCACCATCCCCGCCACAACAAGCGTGGCCGCCGGGGATCCGGACGCCCCCAGGACCATCAGGCCGGCCAGGACTATCAAGGTGGGAAACCGGCCGTTGCAGGGAACAAAATTATTGGTCAGGATTGCAATCAGACGTTCCCTGGGCGACTCTATTATCCTGCAGGCAATTATTCCGGCCGCGTTGCAACCGAAGCCCATGCTCATGGTAAGGGACTGCTTGCCGTGAGCCCCCGCCTTTTTGAAAAGACGGTCAAGATTAAAGGCCACCCTGGGCAGGTATCCCATATCCTCCAGCAGGGTAAAGCAGGGAAAGAATATTGCCATGGGCGGCAGCATTACCGAAACAACCCAGGTCACGCAGCGGTACACCCCGTCCACGAAAAAGCCTTTCGCCCACCAGGGGACGTTAAGCCGGAGGCAAAGGTCCGCCAGGTACTCCTGGCCCCGGAAAAGAAGCGCAGCCAGCAATTCGGACGGGTAGTTGGCCCCGGCCAGGGTAATCCAAAAAACGGCCGATATAAGCAGGATCATGGAAGGAAAGCCGAACATCCTTGACGTTAAGATATCATCAAGCCTTTTGTCCCAGTCAATTTTCGGTCTTTCCTTTTGGCTGACAACCTTACGCGCGATACTTTCCGCCCTCGCGTAAATATGGCCCACCACCTGGTCGTTAAAGTCCCGCGCCACAATAGGCCTGACCCTTTCAACCTCCCGGATCAATTCCTCAAGGCCGGCGGCCAAAGGTGCCCGGCTCATGCCAGAATCTCCCCTCCTGTAACTCTGCCGGCCTTTTCTTCCCTTGCCAGCCACCGGTTCACGGCGGAAATCACTGCCCTGTCCCCGTCCAGCAGCCTTAAGGCCAACCAGCGGCTGCTGAACTCACTTCCCACCAGCTCCCTTATTCGGGGCTCGATTTTTAAAACGGCCTCTTCAATCGCCCCGCTGTACCTTACAACGCAGGGAGAAGTCCTGATGCGGCCGGAGGCCACGTCCGCCACCGCTGATACCAGCCTGTCTAGGCCGTGCCCGTCCCTTGCCGCGGTTGCCACCGCCGGAACACCCAGTTCCTCCGCAAGGGATTTTATGTCGAGGTGTATTTTCTTCCTCCTGGCCTCATCCACCAAGTTGACGCAAATCACCACCCGCGGGGTTATTTCAAGCACCTGCAGCGCCAGGTTGAGGTTTCTTTCCAGGCAGGTGGCGTCCACCACCACCACCGTGGCATCTGGTTTTCCGAAGCAGAGGAAATCCTTGGCCACCTGCTCCTCTACGGAACCGGCAAGAAGGGAATAGGTCCCGGGGAGATCCACCAGTTTAAAAACCATTCCCCGGTAGATATACCTTCCTTCGGCGCGCAGGACGGTCTTGCCGGGCCAATTGCCGGTGTGCTGTTTTAACCCGGTCAAGGCGTTGAAAACCGTGCTTTTGCCGGTATTGGGATTTCCTGCCAGGGCAACCACAAAATCGGCCTTGGTTGAGCTTCCCCTGAAAAAATCCGTCCTGTTGGTCCCAAACCCGCTGGACCTGTATGTCAGACCCATCAATCCCGCTCCTCTCTCATCTCCACCAGGACCTTTTCGGCCTCTTCCCTCCTGAAGGCGATAACGGCGCCCCGGATTTTAAAAGCCTTGGGGTCACCCGCAGGGCTGTGCCTTAAGGCATGCACCATCGTTCCGGGGACAAGCCCCAAGTCCATCATCCTTCGCCTTGTCAACCCGTCGGCATGAATGGAGCTGACCACTCCGGACCTGCCCACCGGCAAGTCGTACAGGCTGATTATACCGTCCGGCATCGCCGGATTACGGCTCCTTTCACGCAAATACCATCACTCCCCGCTATTAATAAAAAGTCAGTCACGGCCGGCAGCAGGCCGGGTAAACACTGCCGTTAATCTGCAGCCGGCGCCGGGTTCAACCGGCTGCAGACCTGCCCGGCACCGGTGTTTCCCAAAAAGTTGCGCAAAGCTAACATAGTTAGTTAAAACAAACTGTCTTAACCGACACTATATTCTACGGTGGAGCAGTGTTCTTTGCTACAATCCACATTATGGAAGGTAAATTTATACAGGCCAACGTCAAGCATTAAAAGGGTCTAATTTTTTCTTGCAAAATTCTCTCAATAGTTGTTTAATATTATGGCCGAGATAAATGAGGCGGAGGTGAATGAGACATACCGCATCCGGGCGGTGCTGGAAGGCCTGGCCGCCAGGATGGCGGCGGAAAAATAAAGCCGGCTGACTTGAAAAGAAGGGAGCCTGACCCCCAGGGGTCCCTTTAAAACAACAAATTGTCCTGATTTCCGGGATGTGCCTCCGCCGCCCTTTACGTCCCTGAAAAGCGGACAAATCGGCGGGCCGTTTGAAGGATAATAAGGAAGTGCCGTTTAATTCTGACTGCAAGAAGATTAAACAGCCCTTATAAGGAGGATTGATCATGAACGACATCCTGGTGACGGTGGCAAATCTCATGGCCCTGGCGGCCCGGACCGCACCCAAGGCCCACGGCCACGACTGTATCGAGACAAAGGTGATTACGGGCGAACAGCTGGGCCTGCTGGCCGACGAAATGGTCAGGTACGGGAAGGAAACCGGCAAAATCAATTTTGACCGGGACGGTGAAAATGTCCGGCGGTCCGACGCCGTCCTGCTCATCGCCCTCAAGGAGAACAAGAAGGTGGGGCTGAACTGCGGGGCCTGCGGCCAGGACAGCTGTTCCGAGGCAGACGAGCGGGAGGGCAGGGAATTCCCCGGTCCTCTCTGCGCCTGGCGAATTATCGACCTGGGCATAGCCGTAGGTTCGGCAGCCAAGACAGCCAGCATTTTAAACGCCGACAACCGGGTTTTTTACCGGGCCGGGGTGGCGGCCCGGAAAATGGGTCTGATCGACGGCCTTCTGGTCATCGGTATACCCGTTTCCGCATTTAGCAAGAATATTTACTATGACCGCCCCACCTCCTGAATCCGCGACGAAAGTGACCGGGTCACCCCGGGCAGGCAGGCAGTTGCTTTAGCATCCACTGGAAGAAGTTGAATTTTCAGGCTGCGTATAATCTCTATTATGGAAAACGGGGGATTCCGATTTGCAGTTTAGATTAAACGCCGTGTGGGTTGCGATCATCGCACTGGCCTTTGTGTTCAGCCTGGCCTACCTCTGGTTTGCCCTGTTTCCCGGCCGGGCGGCACCGGAAGCCGGGCAGTATTTCAGCGCCGAACAGGTGAACCGGGGCCGGGAGTACAACCGGGTAATGCGGCTGGTCTTTATCGGGAGTTTTGCCTCCCAGGCGGCCTTCCTGGCCTGGCTGTTGTTCCGCGGCCAAGGGGCCGAACTTTCCCGCTGGATCCAGCAGTTGACCGGCGGAAGCTACTGGGGAAGCTTGTTCCTTTTTTTTCTGGCGGTCTGGCTGTCCCTGCGACTAATCAATCTCCCCTTCACCCTCTTCGGAAGCTATTTCTGGCAGCACCGCTGGGGTTTTTCCACCCAGACCATGTCGTCCTGGTGGCTGGACTACCTCAAGGGTACCGGGCTGGACCTGGCCTTGTCGGCCGCCGGCGTGCTTCTGCTATTCTGGATCATGAGCCGCTGGCCCGGCGCCTGGTGGGTCGCGGGGGCCGCCTTCTTCTCTCTCTGGCTGGTAATCCAGACCCTGATCTGGCCGGTGGTGGTGTCTCCTCTTTTCAACCGGTTTGTCCCAGCCAAAGACCCGGCGGTTACGGACATGGTCCGCCAGCTCTCCCGGAAGGCCCGCCTGCCTGTCGGACAGGTGCTGGTGATGGACGCCAGCCGCCGCACCACCAAGGCCAACGCCTATTTTGCCGGCCTGGGCCCGACCAAGCGCATCGTCATCTACGACACCCTTTTGAACGATTATCCCCCGGACCAGGTGGAGGCGGTGCTGGCCCACGAAATGGCCCACTGGATCAGGGGCCATATCTTCAAGGGGCTTGCCCTGGGCATCCTGGGCAGCTTCACGGCCTGGGGCCTTCTGTTTCTGCTGCTGCGGGGGGCCGTTCCGTTACCGCCCGGGCTGCCGCCACCGCACCTCTGGGTAGCGGTACTGCTGTTCTTTTTGCTGCTTTCCTTCGCCGGCAGCCCCGTGGAAAACCACATTTCCAGGGCCATGGAAAAGGAGGCCGACCGGGTGGCGGTGGAGCTGACCGGAAATGTCCCGGCGGCCGTCCGCCTGCAGGTCAACCTGGCCTGCAAAAACCTGTCCGACGTTTCACCGCCGGCCTTTATCCAGTGGTTCAGCTACAGTCACCCGCCGGTACTGACCAGGATCGAGCTAATCCAGCAGGCAGGCAGGCCTTAGGCGGCATGCCGGCCAGGCGGGCAATTCCCTCAAATCGATATTAAAACCGGCGAAGGAGGAGATGGATGAATGTTTGCCAAAAGCGGACCCGGCGGCTACCTGCACATGGCCGACGGGGTAAAAAGGAAAACCCTGGTCTTCGGTAAAAACACCCTGATGACCGAGTTCCGCCTGGAAAAGGGAAAAGTCCTTCCGTTACATAAACATCCCCAGGAGCAAACGGGCTACCTGGTTTCCGGGAAAATAGTTCTTTTTATCGGCGGTGAAAAATACGTGGCCGGCCCCGGGGACAGCTGGGCAATCCCGGGAAACGTGGAACACCGGGTGGAAACTGTTGAAGACTCGGTGGCGGTGGAGGTCTTCGCCCCGGTAAGGGAGGATTACCTGCCTTGAAAATAGAGCTGGCCGGTTGACCTGCAGCCTTCTGCGGCCGAGAGATTGCAGGGCCGGCCGGTCATTGCCCCTGGGAACAACCAAGGATGCTCTTTTTAAGCTCAAGGTACCGGGAGGTAAAGTACGGGCCGTTCTGCGCCTCCCGGTGGTCAAACCCGAACACCCTCCTGCTCACGGCCAGGACCGGGGGGGCCTGAATCCTTTTGGCCACGGCCATGCCGGTATAAGCCTTCCACCAGCGCTCCAGGTCCTCGACAAACTCCCGCGGGCTACCGAACAGCCTTTTCACCAGCCCGGGCCGGCAGCCTATGTTCTCCTCCAAAACGCCCCGGCGGTACCAGTCCAAAATGTCCTCGGGGGTTGCCCTGTTCCAGTTTTCCACGAAGGCCCGGAACAGGTAGTCATGGTAGGGGTAGACAATGGGATCGCCCTTTCCCTGGTCCACTGCCTGGTCGAAGGAAAGCTCGGCGCTGGGTACCAGGCCGATGATTTCACGGGGGATGACCTCCCATTGATAAACCTGCCGGTTGAGATATTCGGCCAGGTCATAGACCTGGTGCTTCCAGAGGTCGGCCAGGGCCGCGAAGAACCCGGCCTGGTCCCCGTAAAGGGTGGAGTAGCCCACCGTCATTTCACTCTTATTGGCGTTGCAGGTGAACCCGCCCCCGAAGGCCGCCGCCAAAGCCGCCAGAATGCGGGCGGACCGGTCCCGGGCCTGGATGTTTTCGGCCATGAGAGGGGTCACCCCGAGACTGAACTGCCGGCCGTCCCTGAGGTTCACAACCGGGGTCCGGCTGATCTGGCCGATGGTGAACTCCACCGCCCCCTGGACGGGAACGACGGCGTACGGGCAGCCCAGGTTGCGGGCAAGCTGTTCGGCCAGCCTCCTGGTGGTCGGCGAGTTGTATATGCTTGGCATGTTCACCAGCAGTACGTTATCGGGCCCCAGCACCCTGGTGTACAGAGAGGCGCTCACGGCCGAGTCGATTCCCCCCGAGACCCCGATGACCACTCTTTCTATGCCGATTGAAGGCAAGAACCTGCTTATGCCGTAGCTCAAGGCCCGGTAAATACTGCCCGTGTCCCTGTCGTCCGGAACCCCGACGGGGGAAAGACCGGCGCCTCCGGAAGCCAGGTCGAGGTCGACTACTTCCAGTACGGGGGAAAATGGGGGACAGCAGGCCACGGTACGGCCCCCGGCATCGTACACGGTGCTGCAGCCGTCGAAGGTGAAAACGGTCTTGCCGTTGTTTTGGATGCCTACATTGTTGACGTAAACCAGTGGAACACAGGCGTCCTTGACCTGCCTGGAAAAAACCCGGTTTCGCTTGTTGTTTTTACCCAGGGTGAATGGCGAGCTGGATATGTTGACGAAAAGGTGCACCGGCCCGTTGCGGCTGATGGCGGCCATGGGCTTGAAGGAGTAGTCCTCGCTCCACCCGTCTTCGCACAGGATGCAGCCGATCCTCAACTCGTTCCCGGCGACATTCATCACCACCGGCTGAAGGAGGTCCTCCACCTTTTCGCCGAGTTCCAGCGCCAGCTTGCGCAGGCTGTAAAAATGCCGGTCGTCTTCAAACTCCCGGTAATTAGGCTGCAGGGACTTAACCCTGAAAGGGTAGGGGAAATTGTCGCCGCCGCACAGCCTTCCGTCCCGGGCCGCAAAAAACGAGTTGTACTTCCGGACCCTGCCGTCGTCGCCTATCCTGTCCCAATCCACACCGACATTGCCGAACAGCACGCAAATGCCCTCAGAGGCCGCAACAACCCGGCGGCCGTACTCCTCACAGTCTCTCAAAAAGGCGCGCTGTTCCCAGGTGTCGCCCAGCAGGTAACCCGGTACGGCCATTTCCGGGAAAACTATCATATCCGCGTTCAACCTGCGGGCCTGGCCGATCATCTCCAGCATCGTGCGGGTGTTCAAATCCGGCCGGCCGGGAATCACTTCCATCTGGGCCAGGGCTATTTTAAGAGAAAATGCCATTCCCCCAAACCACACCTCCCATAGCTTATTCTACCACATAAATCACCCGGTCAAAACCTTCACCGTTTGCCGGGGCGTGCACCGGTTGAAGCAACAGTGGAAGGAAGGCCGGGGGGGAGGGGCTGGTAGGCGATTGATGTATGCAATGGAAATACTGCATAAAAAAAGAGTCAGAATGATTAATATCCTGACTCCCGGTTAATTGCGTCCCTGGAAAGGTTAAATCTCGACTTCCTGGCCGGGCTTGATCACCACCACTTCGGTCTCGGGCGCCCTTGTGCGGGCAAGGTTGACGAATTCCCCGGCGTCCTGGACAAGGATGGGGAAAGTGCCGTAATGGATGGGAACGGCTTTTTTGGGCTTAAGAAGGGTAAGGCTGAAGGCCGCCTGCACCGGGTCCATGACAAATACGCTGCCGATGGGCAATAGGGCCAGGTCTATGTTGTAAAGCTTCCCGAAAATCTCCATATCGGCGAATATACCGGTGTCTCCCGCGTGATAAACGGTCTTCCCGTCCTCCAGGACGACGATGTAACCGACCGCGTTCCCCGCGGTCCCGGAATGGAAGGCCTGGGTCATGATCACCTTGATTCCCGCCACTTCAACCTGCCCGCCGATGTTCATTCCCATGCCGAAAATGATATTTTCCTGGCTTACCCCGGACTGCTGCAGGGTATTGGCCAGTTCAGGCTGGGCAATTACCACGGCGCCGGTTGCCTTCACCAGGTCCGGTATATCGCTGCCGAGATGGTCAAAGTGGTCGTGGGTAACCAAAATCAGGTCGGCTTTCCCGATCTCCTCCCTTTTCACGGGGCAGCTGGGGTTGCCCGTAATCCAGGGGTCGACGAGAACCACTTTCCCCCCTTCCGATGTGATTGCACAGGCGGCGTGACCGAGCCACTTCACGCTGTTGGCCACGGCGAATCCCTCCTCCAGTTTTTTTATTGCCAATTTCTGCAATGTTTTAAATTTTCCTGCCGGCTAAAAA
Source organism: Desulfovirgula sp. (assembly GCA_020725625.1). Classification (GTDB taxonomy): domain Bacteria; phylum Bacillota; class Desulfotomaculia; order Desulfotomaculales; family Desulfocucumaceae; genus JAILZP01. Next base: position 13,083 of record DYET01000106.1, read on the forward strand.
ACACTGCCAGGGAAAATACAGTCGCCGGGATGGGAAACCGGCAGGTTGCTGAGAATCAAGACTCCTGTCTGTGGTGATGGGGACGGGCTGAGACCCTGGCTATGGCTTTTTCAAGCTCCTGCTGCACGTCGATCTTGAGTTGGGGGTTAACCGCCCTGATCACCTCCCCTTCGGTGGAAACCACGTAGTTCGGGGGCAAATTGTTCAGAACGATGGCGGCGACGTCAAGCCTGCACCTCTCACACTTGCAGATATCCCTCTGGTGAAGAATCCTGTTGATCTGTTCAAATACGGCTATTTCCGCAGCATTGACCAGGCGCATAAAACAACCTCCCGTCAAGGTTGGTTCCTTTTGACAATGTCACCTTTTTTATCTTCTCCCTGTCCGGCACTATTCCTTCCCCGGCTCCGCTCCCGGCGGAAATATTTTCTTTCCAGGGCAGCCGGACTGAAGACCGCTCAGAGTTGCCCCGGCACCGCCCGCGGCAAGGCCGCAGGGTATGCGCCCGGATCCGGCGGGGCACCGGGGACGGCACGGGACATGAAAACCGGGTATTGACTTTCAGTAAAAAACCTGCTGTGATTTCAGCAGGTTTTTTGCTTAAACCGCTTTCAACCCGGGTGGGACTCAGACAATTCCTCCACCGGAACGGTATAGGTGTCCCCGCCGGCGGACACGCTGGCCGTTTCACCGTCGGGATTGAGTCTCTCAATCCATACGGGCCTGCCCCCGTGCAACACCTCTATGGTTTCCTCGGACGCCACAATTTCCCGGGCTCTTTCGTAATTCACGAGACATCCTCCTCTTCTTTGTCATCGGTACTATTTTTCCACGGATTACAAAGTCTAGCCGCAGAGAGCCCGGTTTTCTGCAACGGGCGTTTCAGGAAAAATACGGCGTTCGTCCAGGCAAGGCCTGTTTTAAACCGGCCCTTCCCGAAAAAAAATATGCAAATTTTTTCTTTATCCCCGGAAGGGTTTGGCCGCTTTATATAAAATCACTAGATCAATGTTGTAGGGCCGCCTAACGGAAACGGCCCTTCGACGGCCCACCCAAAATGTTATTATGAGGAGGTCAACCGGTATGAGAAAAGTAGCTGTGGCCGGAGTGGGTATGACCAAATTCGGAAAAACGGACAAGAGCCTGGTGGAACTGTTCAGCGAGGCCGCCATGGAGGCGATAACCGAATCAAACATCAGGCCCGGGGACATTCAGGCGCTGTTTGTCGGCAACTGCCTGGGGGATTTTGCCGAGGGCCAGGCCAACATAGCCGGCTTTATCGCGTCGGAACTGGGACTGCCGCCTTCCGTGCCGGCCACCAGGTTCGAAGGGGCCTGCGCCACGGCCAGTGTGGCCATCCGCGACGCCTTCATGTGGGTGGCCTCGGGCTTTTACGACACCGTGCTGGTGGGAGGCGTCGAGAAAATTCTGCACATGGGAACCCCCCTGGCCACCCGGACCTTCGCCATGGCGTCCGACAGCAGGTACGAGGAATTCAGCGGCCTGACCTTCCCCGGGGTGTTCGCCATGCTGGCGCACATGTACGCCCACAAATACGGCATCCCGCTGCCGGTGCTTAAGGAAAGAATGGCCCTGGTGGCGGTAAAAAACCACAAGAACGGGGCTAAAAACCCCCTCGCCCAGTTCCAGAAGGAAATTACCGTGGAAACCGTGCTGAACAGCTTCATGGTGGCTGACCCTCTCCAGCTGTTCGACTGCTGCCCCTTTTCGGACGGCGCTGCGGCCCTGGTCCTGACCACCGAGGAAAAAGCCAGGAAGATGGTGCAAAAACCGGTCTACGTCCTGGGAATCGGCCAGGGGTCCGCAGGTTCCCTGTGCAGGCAGAAAGATTATACCGTGATGCAGTCCCGGGTCGCCTCGGCCCGGCAGGCATACGAAATGGCGGGAGTGGGCCCCGGGGACATAGATGTATGCGAGCTGCACGACTGCTTTACCATCGCCGAGATCGTGGCCAGCGAGTGCCTGGGGTTTTTCGAGTTCGGCAAGGGAAGCGAAGCCCTGGAGACCGGTGAAACAGCCATTGGGGGGAAAATACCGATTAACCCGTCCGGCGGCCTGAAGGCCAAGGGACACCCCATCGGGGCCACCGGGGCCGCTCAGGCCTATGAAATAGTCAAGCAGCTCCGGGGAGAGTGCGGGGACAGACAGGTAGACGGCGCCAGAATAGGCATGACCGACACTCTGGGCGGAGATGCCAGCACCATTGTCAATCTGATACTGGGAGTTTAAGGAGGGTTATAAATGTCCTTTTATAAACTGACCCACAGGGAATACTTTGACGCCCTGAAGGAAGGACGGCTGTTGGGCCTGAAGTGCAGGCAGTGCGGCGGCTACACCGTCCCGCCCAAGGCCTGCTGCGACGGGTGCGGTGGAACGGACACCGAGGTGGCCGGGCTAAGCGGCAAGGGTGAAATAAAAACCTTCACCGTTGTCAGGGTAGCCCCCGAAGGCCTGCAGGCCCCCTACATCGTGGCCATGGCCGAACTGGAAGAAGGGCCCTGGCTGATGGGGAACCTCCTGGATGTCGACCCGGACAGGGCCGGAATGGACCTGATCGGGAAAAAGGTCTCGGTGGGACACAGGGTGGTCCAAATGAACTACACCGCCGGAGAAGGGGTCACCCCGGTATTTAAAATAATACCCTGAGAGGTCAGACTCCGAAAGCCTAATTGTAAGATATATCAGCCCCTGGCTATGATTTCCGGTAATCTGTAACCACCCCCCTGGCAATATTAAATATTTGAAGTTTTGATCAGATCGGGGGTGATACCAGTGGGATATGAAAAACTCTCCAGGACCCGGCTGAGAGAAAAAATTGACCACGCTCTTTCCCTGCTTGAAAGCTGCCGGGTATGCCCCCGCAGCTGCGGGGTGAACCGCCTGGAAAACAAGCCCGGGGTGTGCCGGGGGGGAAGGAACGCCCGCATCAGCAGCTACGGACCGCATTTCGGCGAGGAAAGCGTACTGGTGGGCAGAAACGGGTCGGGAACGATTTTTTTTGCCAACTGCAACCTGGCCTGCGTGTTCTGCCAGAACTACGACATTTCTCACGGCGGGGAGGGGTGGGAAGTCACCCCGGAAGAGCTTGGAAAAGTGATGCTGAACGTGCAGAACGATGGTTGTCACAACATCAACCTGGTATCCCCGACCCATTACGTCCCGCAAATCATGGAAGCCCTGATTACCGCGGTGGAAGGAGGACTGAAGGTACCCCTGGTATACAATACCGGAGGTTACGACCCGGTGGAACTGCTGCAAGTTCTGGACGGCGTGGTGGACATATACATGCCCGACATTAAGTTCGGGGAAGACTCCGCCGGGGAAAAGTACCTGGGCGTCAAGGACTATTTCACGGTGGCCAGCCGGGCGGTTAAGGAAATGTACAGGCAGGTTGGAGACATGGAGGTGGACGCCCGGGGTATCTCACGCCGGGGCCTTCTGGTGCGCCACCTGGTTCTCCCGGGCAACCTGGCCGGTACCGACCGGGTGTTGAGGTTTGTGGCTGAAGAAATTTCAAAGAACACCTACATCAACATCATGGACCAGTACTACCCCGCCCACCGGGCCTTCCGGTACGAGGAGCTGAGCAGGCGGATAACCCCGGGGGAATACAGGGATGCGCTGTCCCTGGCCCGGAGCCTGGGATTAAAAAACCTGCTGTAAAAGTTAAAGTCCCGGCAGCCGGCGGTCCGTGCCCGGGAAAGGCAATCCGTCCCCGGGCACGACAAAAAACCACCGGCGGCCGCTAGCGGCGGGGACGAATTTGCAGGCCGCCCCCCTTTGGAATCAGGTCATGTAATTCGGATTGGGCCCCTGAACGGGCGCGGCCTGGCCGGTTATGTTACCGGTCTGGTAGGTCCCGAGAAAATTGCTTTCCGTCCTCATCGGCATGGTGGGAACCTGGTACATCCCCCGCTGATTCATGTAGCTGAAGGTTTCATAGGCCATTTCGGCGCTGGATACGGCGCCCTGGATGACCATTCGCCTGAGCTGCGGGTCGGCGCACTCCAGGCCGGCGGCCATGCGCAGAACGGCGGACGCTTTGGCGCAGCCGAGCATTCCGGATGCCACGTCGCGGTCATTTAGCTGCCGGGCCGACTCGTGGGGGGTAACCGGGGAAGGATTGCGCAGCCCGTATTTGATACTGGCATTGATCCGGGACTGGTAGGGCTCCACCGAGACTCCCCGCTGCTGGGACAAAAGGGTCACCATGTTCTGGTATTCCTGCTCCATGTAGTTGACCTGCTTGTCCAAGATCTGCTGCAGCTGCTGATCCCTGATATGGGGGCGGTAAAGCGTGAACTGGTTGATGCCGTCGATGATGTCCGTCAATACCTCGTGGGCTTCCATGATTTCGTGGGCTCCCAGCTGGTGATGCATAAATCGTTTCACTCCTCCGGATTTTTTTTACCGGAAAATAGTATTCCGCCTTCCCGTCCAAAATATAAGCCGACAGGGGAAAAAAAGCTGCCTCCCATGTGCGGCAGCCCCTGCGTTAAAATGGCCGGCGTATTGAAAGCAACCGGCCCTTATCCGGTTGTAGTTGCCTGCGGTTTGAGTTTAGGTGCCCTGCCCGGATTTGTTCGCCACGACCTTGATAAGCTTCATCAGCACATCAATGATTTCCCCGGCCGCGCCGGCCAGGTTAATCTAAACAACACTGCGCCCGGCGCCGCCATCCCCCCCGCTCCGGTCATGGAAGCGCCCCAGCTTGCGGGCTGCCAGCCGCACCGCATCCACGAACTGGACGTAGCCCGTGCAGCGGCAGAGGTGCCCCGACAACTCTGTTTTAATCTCCTCCTCCGAGGGCAGGGTCACCCTGTCCAGTAATGACTTGGCTGACAGCACCACGCCGGGCGTGCAGAAGCCGCACTGCACTGCACCGGCCTCGATGAAGGCCTGCTGGATGGGGTGCAGTTCGCCGGAGGCGCTGATTCCCTCTATTGTCACCACAGCCTTTCCATGGGCCTTCATGGCCGGGACCAGGCAGGAATTTACCGGCTTTCCGTCCAGCAGGACGGTGCAGGCACCGCACTCTCCCTCTTCACAACCCCTTTTGGTGCCGGTCAGCAGCAGCTTTTTCCTGATTACGTTGACCAGGGTCTCGGCGGGATCCACCAGTACTTCCACCTGTTCCCCGTTGAGAGTGAAATTCAAAACCTGGCCGGTTTTCATTGCGGCATCCCCTCCTTGCAGGCGTCAACCCGGCCGGCGGCCTCTTCCAGGGCCCGCCGGACCAGAACCTTGACCAGGTGGCGGCGGTAGTCTGCAGACCCACGCAGCAGGCTGTCCCTGGGACTGGATTCCCGGCCGGCCATCCCGGCCGCTTCGGCAAAGGCGCCCGGGTCCCCGACCGGCACTCCGGCCAGGAATTTTTCCGCCCCTTCCGGCCGGAAAGGCCTGTCGGCCACCGGCCCGATGGCGATGCGGGCACCGGTGATTAAGCCGCCGGCGGTGGAAATTACAACCGCCACGTTAATTACCGGCAGGGCCAGGGCCTGGCGGGGTGCTATCCGCATGAAGGCGCTGCCACTTCCCGGGCCGGGTGCTTTTACCACTATCCTGCTGACTATTTCCCGGGTGCTGTCAATAATGCTCCGTCCCACTCCGGCGTACAACTCCTCCACCGGAAGGGTACGCCGCCCGTCGCGGCTTAAGATTTCCGTTCCGGCCCCCAGGGCCACCAGGGCTACCGCCGCGTCCGCCGCCGGCTGGGCGCTGACCACGTTTCCCACCACGGTGGCGATGTTCCTAATCTGCGGCGACCCCACGCTGGCACAGGCCTCGGCCAGCACCGGGACCAGGCTCCTTATCCCGCCGTCCAGGGCCACCTCGGCGTGGGTCAGTGCGGCGCCGATGACCAGGCTCTCCCCGGTAAACTCCAGCCGCCGGAACTGATCGATACCGGTGATGTCAATCAGGACCCTGGGAGTGTATTTCTTCCGCTTCAACCAGATCATCAGGTCGGTTCCGCCGGCGATCAGGCGGGCCTCTCCGCCGTAGCGCCCCAGCTGTTCCAGGGCCTCTTCCGCAGTCCGGGGCGTCAAATAGGCCTGTACGTTCATTTCCCCGCCTCCTTTAGCTGCGGATTGACCGCCCGGAATATTTTCTCCGGGGTAAAGGGCAGATCCCGGAGGCGAACCCCGACTGCATCTTCAATGGCATTGGCAATAGCCGGCGGCACGGGGATCAGCGTGGGCTCACCGACCCCTTTGGCGCCATAAGGCCCCACCGGGTCGTCGGTTTCCACGATAATGGGTTTTATTGAAGGCATGTCCTTGATGGTCATCAAAATATAGCTACTGAGACTGGGATTCTGCAAAACTCCTTCTTTCAAGACCAGGTTTTCGCACAGCGCCCAGCCGGTTCCCTGGGCGACGCCGCCGCTGATTTGCCCCCGCACGCCCTTGGGGTTGATGGCGAATCCCACGTCGTGGGCAGCCGCCACGCGCAGCACCCGGACCTGTCCGGTTTCGGTGTCCACCTCCACCTCCACCCCGTGGGCACCGTAATTGTACGCGCTGGAGTAATCGCCGTAATAGTCGCTGTCGGTCCCCTCGGTGGGCGGGTCGTAGGTGACGTAGGCGGTAAGTTCGGCGGCCTGCCTGGTCCGGATGCCGGCCCGGCAGGCCTCGGCCACCGTCATCCGCCTGCCCGGGTCCAGCCGGTCGAAGATTACCCCGTCCCTGATTTCCAGCCTGTCCGGACTTTCATTCATCAGTTTACCGGCCAGCTTCAGCAGCTGATCCCGCACCTGCCGGGCCGCCAGCAGCACCGCCTTGCCCCCCACGGTGGTCACCCGGCTGGAATAGGAACCGTAGCCGAAGGGGCTGACGTCGGTGTCGACCGGCATTACTATAACGTCACTCAGAGGTATTCCCAGGGCTTCGGCCGCGATCTGGGCAAACACCGTGCGGGCCCCCTGTCCCATGTCGCTCTCCCCGGAATAAACCAGCAGCCTGCCGTCCTCCTGGAAGCGGACCATGGCCGAGGATCCGTCGAAATTGTCGCCGCCGCGGTTGCCCGAAACGTGGGTCATGCAGGCAACCCCCACACCCCGCCTGATCCTGCCCCCCGCTTCCTCCCCGGGCAGCCTGCCCTCCTTGATGGCGGCCGCAGCCTTATCTATACACTCGCTTAGGCCGCAGCTGCGCAGCTTCCAGCCGTGCAGGGTGGTGTCGCCGCTGCGGACGGCGTTTTTCAGCCTGACCTCCACCGGGTCAAGGCCCATTTTTCGTGCGCAGATGTCCACCATTGACTCCAGGGCGAAATGCATCTGGGCGTTACCGTAACCCCGGAAGCCGCTGGTGGGCACGTGGTTGGTGTATACCAGGCGGGACACTGTTCGGCTGGACCTGAACCGGTACAGGCAGTCCGTCCGCATGGACATGTTCAGAAGGATCTTGGGGGCCGCCCAGGAATAGGCGCCATTGTCGGCGATTATCTCGGCCTCCTTGCAGACCATGGTACCGTCCCGCATCATGCCCAGCTTTAGTTTGATACCGGCAGCCACCCTGGCCCGGGAGGCAATAAATTCCTCCTCCCGGGAAAGAACGATTTTAACCGGCCGGCCTGTCTTTCGGGCCAGCACCGCAGCGATGGGGTGGAAGTTGCGAATCCAGATTTTGCCGCCGAAACCGCCTCCTATGTAAGGCACCTTGACGGTGACCGAACTGGGGTCGATACCCAGGGCCTTGGCAATTTCGGCCCTGGCGTGAAAGGCGGACTGGATGCCGGTCCAAATGGTCAGCCGGCCGTTGGGCTCCCAGTCGGCGATCACGCCGAAGGGCTCCAGGTAGCAGGGCTGCACCAGAGAGGTGCCGAACTCCTCCTCAAATACACAGTCGCAGGAGGCGAAATCCTCGTCCACGTTGCCCCGTACTATTTCGTAGATTTTTGCTATGTTCCCCGGCTTATCCTCATGAACCAGGGGAGCCCCCGGAACCATGGCCTCCGCGGGATGGTAAACGGCCGGAAGGGGTTCGTACTCAACGTCGATAAGGGACAGCGCCTCTTCGGCGGCCTCCTCGCTGACCGCCGCCACCGCCGCCACCTCGTCGCCCGCGTAGCGGACTTTGTCCACCGCCAGCATGTACACGTCGGGGTTATCCAGGCCGAAACGGATGCCTGGGCAGTCGGCCGACGTAATCACCGCCTTCACCCCCGCCAGGGAGGCCGCCCGGGAAATGTCGATGCCTTTTATCCTGGCGTGGGGGTAGGGAGATCGCAGTATTTTCCCGTGGAGCATCCCGGGAAAGCTGAGGTCGTCCAGGTATCTGGCCCGTCCGGTGACTTTTTCCGCGGCATCGATAAAATCGGCGTCCCGGCCGACGGCCGAATGTTTGGTTTGCACTGTTCCACCTCCCCTAGTCAGGCCGAATGTCATACTAATCCCGGGACAGCCGCCGGACCAGCCCTTCGGGCCACATCACGGCCCGCCCCTGGACGAAAAGCACGGCCCCTTTGATCATTCCCTCCCGGTTCAGCTTCCGGGCCCTTTCCAGTCCCCCGGCCAGGGCCTCCTCCACGCTCTCATCCGGCAGGGGGCCGACCCCCCGGGTAACCAGGTGGCCCCGGATATCCGTCAGGTGGTCCAGTTCCTCGGCCAGGCACCTGTCCACGTTGGGGTGGTCGCAGCTGGCGGCGTTGGCGACGGCGGTGGCGGCGGCGTCGGCCAGGCCGGCGGTGTCCGCCATCACCGTTACTGCCGAGGCCACGCCCTTGGTCAGGCTTCGCCCCCCCAGCCCGCTGGTGGCCACACCGCAGATTCCCGTGCCCGGCCCGATGTCGATGGCATGGGTTACCCTGCCCTCGGCGAGGTCGCTGATGATTCCCACCCGGAAGGGGGGGCCGCCCGGACCCGGGTGCAGGGCGATATCCCCGCCGTTGTTCACCACGGCCCGGTCGGACCCGGCGGCCACTACCGCCTCCATGACCAGGTCGGAAAAAGTGCCTGCCACCGCCGCCATGGGGGTGAAGTCGGCCTCTCCCAGCCTCCGCACCGAAAGGATCATCCGCCGCAGGACCTCCGGAAAGCGTTGATCCGCTGCCGGGTCCAGATCCCCCACCGGCCTGCGGGCCTGGGAAAGGAATTCAACCACCTGGTTCAGCAGGACCGGCACCAGCTCAGCCCCGGCAACCGCACCTTCCGTGAAGGGAGCGCCCATCCGGCCGGCCTCGATGGTCATGGTCACCGGACCGTGGTCCACCAGCACCTTTCCCGGCCGCAGCACGCGGAAGAATTCAGTCGGATCCCCCACCGGCTTGTCATTCCGGTATCTCATCGGTTCAAAACGGCCTCCCCGAAAACACCGCTTTGTCTTGCGGATACCGAAGGGCCCTTCGGCCAGCCTTCGAGCCCGCTATGAAGATAATACCACGCCCCGGGCCCTGAAGGCTATTTACCCAGGGTGGCAATAATATCCTTGAACTTTTCGGCCCCTTCCAGGGTTTTCATAACCTCGGCATTCAGTTTGTCACCGCTGAGCGGGGCCGGCGGGTACTTGGCCTTGTCCATCTGATCCTTCCACTCCTGGTCATTGAAGACCTTGTTCATGGTTTCTTCCCAGATTTTCTTAATCTCTGGAGAAACACCGGCGGGGGCGGTCAGTATATGGGAGTACCCCAGCACGGATTCTTCAAGGTTCAATCCCAGGTCTTTCATGCTGGGTACATCCTTAATCTGGGGAACCCTCTCCGAGGCGGCAACAAACATCGGAACCAGCTTGCCCTCGTTGGCGTTCACCGCGCGCATGGCGCTGCTCCAGTTGACCACAAAGGCGTCGATGTCTCCCTGGGCAGCGGCAATGGAAGCCGGGCTGGTGCCGTCATAGCTGATAAACTTGGGTTCCACACCGAGCCCCTTGGCGATTACGGCACTCCTGAAGGCCACCCCGGACCCGATGGAAGCAAACCTCACTGTCTTACCCTTCATGTCGGCGGGGGTTTTAAAACCCGACTTCGCGCTCACCGTCAAAAGATCGGGAAGTTTGTCAAGACGTCCCAGCCAGGTAAGCTTCTTTAAGTCTACACCTTCCAGCTGCCCGCCTACCTGCAGGATAGCCACGTCGGCCGGGTCAATCACCGCAATGGTATGGCCGTCGGGCTTGGCCCTGACCATTTCCATCAAGCCGATTTTGCCGCCGGCGCCGGGAACGTTTTTCACCACCACGTTGACTTTTTTCGGAAGGTGTTTCTGGATATAGGGGGCGGTCGACCTGGCCACGACGTCGTAACCGCCGCCGGCCGCATAGGGCACAATCAGGGTTATGTCCTGCGCCGGCCAGTCCGGGGCCTTGGACTGCTGCTTGGCGTCACCGCCCCCGCCGCAGCCGCCGGCCAGCACCAACATGGCCAGAATTAGAGCCGGTGCGAACAGTTTTCTCAAGTCGGCCAATCTTAACATAACAAACCCTCCTCGTTTTTTTAGCCTGGAGAAACACACAAGCCGCCCCTGCCGCGACTTGCGGGCCTTCATGAAAAGTACCATTTTTTATTTTTTCCGACAAACGTGATCGTGCAGGTTATGCTATTTCCATCCAATCCCCCCTCCGTGTTAAAACCTTATGCCTATCAACCCCGCAGGCAGGATCAAGTGAACCGCCTTGGCCATCAGCAGGACGCTCAATGCAACCAGGAAGCCGGCTAAAACGGCGTGCTTCAACTTTTGCCGGCCGGTCAGCAAAATGATACCGCCCGTAAAAACAGCGCTCGTCAATACAAAACCCAGAATATTCACCAGGACGGCGAACACGGCCATGGCGGAGACGGACCAGTGCCAGGTCAGGCTCCCGCTGAAAAGGAGGCCGGGCCGGGTGAACTTCCACCTTGCCGTCCCCAAACACCTCAGTACGCCTAAAATCCGGTATGCAACCAGGGCCATCCCGGTCGCGGAGACCAGGTCGGGGAACATCCGGACCTGGGAGCCGTATCCCCGCGCGGTAATCAGGAATACCGCCAGGATAACCGCCATGAAAGCCAGGGCGATCAGTTCACCCTTGCAAAGCTGCTGATCCCCGGCACCGGCGGACGCAGTTTCCCCCGGCGTCCCGGCAGCTCCCCAGCGGCTGCGGACAAATTCCGCGAGGTAGGGACCGAACAGGAAAAGGAGGGTAACCGCCAGGAAGATTACGGCAATGGGACGGGTGAAGAATATATCGTAGGACCCGTAGCTGATTCCCAGGGACCGGTGAAAGTTGGCTTCCACCAGCGGCCCCAGGATCAGCCCCAGCACCAGGCAGACCACCGGGTATCCCAATTTCCCGAGGGCATAGGCAAATACTCCGAAAGCCAGGGCCAGCCAGATGTCAAACTCGTTGTTTCGCTCCGCAAAGGCTCCCAGAAAAATCAGCACTACGATTGTCGGGGCGATGATGTAATTGGGAACGTAAATGATTCGTGAAAACCACCGGGCCAGGATTACCCCGCTGATTAAAAAAGTGGCCTGGGCCAGGACAAGGCCGGCAAATATGGTGTAGGGCAGCGATCCGGCCAGCAGGAACCGGGGTCCCGGTTCAATTCCCTTGATAATCAGGGCCGCCATGAGAATTGCGCCGGTGACCGACCCCGGAACGCCGAGGGCGAAAGAAGGAATCAGGTCTCCCACCACGCAGGCTCCCTTGCCCACCTCCGCCGCCACCAGCCCGGCCGGGGCTCCCCGGCCGAAGCGGGAACTTTCCTTTGAATACTTCTTCTCCACCAGGTACGACGCTATGCCGGCCAGCGACACGCCCATTGCAGGCAGGATGCCTATAAACCAGCCCACCGCCCCGGAGCGCAGCACCGTAAGGGGCCTTTTTACCACCTCCGGAAACCCCGACAACACGCTGTCCTTCACCTGCATCACCTTGGCTACCGTTCCGCCTTCCTCCATCAGGACAATGGCCTGGGAGATGGCGAAGACCCCCAGGGTGGAAACCACGATGGGAATCCCGGCCTCCAGGGACGGCACGCCGAAGGCAAAACGATAGGTAAGGCCGGTTACCTCGTCCTGTCCGACCGTGGAGAGAACCAGGCCGAAGCAGGCCATGATCAGCCCCTTCATGGTTTCTCCCCTGGAGGCCACCGAGATCAGGCCCAGGGCCATCACGCCCAGGGCAAAATACTCGGGGGCGCCGATGGACAGCGCCAGCTTTGTCACCGGTCCCACCATCAGGGCCAGGAACAGCCAGGTTCCCACCCCTCCGATAAATGAGCTTAAAGTGGCTATCCCAAGGGCCTTTCCGGCTTTGCCCTGCCGCGCCATCGGGTACCCGTCCCAGCAGGTGGCCACGGTACCGGGGCCGCCCGGGGTGTTCAGGAGGATTGAGGCGATTGAATCGCCGTAGTTGCACGCGGCATGAATGGCACAAAGAAAGATGATGGCCGTGGCGGGGTCCATGCCGAAGGTAAAGGGCAGCATCAGGGCCACCCCGAAATTTGCTCCCAAAGCCGGGAGCGCCCCCACGATCAGCCCGATGCCCGTTCCGATCAGCAGCCAGATCAGGTTGGTACCGCTAATGGCGTTTAAAAATCCTTCAAACCACACGTTCACACATCCTTACCAAAACTAGGCGACGAGAAGCACCCCGGTGGGAAACGCGTAAACCGTTGCGGGAATCACTTTTTTCTATCTCCTGGGATACCACTGAAAGCGTCCTTCTCTGATTACTTCGCTCAGCGGCCTGATTGAGGAAATATGGCCGCCAATCCCGGCGTACTTATGGCGCAGGATGGTGTATTCGACCGGAGCCACCACGGCCGGGGAGGTGGTGTAGGTAAACGGCTTTTCCACCATCTGTTCCACGTCGGCCAGAAAGGTAATCCCGCCGCCGGGCATCACGTAGGCCGGCGCGCCGGCTATGCTCAGCACCGCGTCGCCCCGGTGCACGGCCCGGGTAAGCTCAATGGGATTGACGGTCACCCCGGCCCGGGCGCTGCCGCCCACCCCGGCGTAGTACACGGCCGAAACCCGGGCCTCCTCACAGTTGGAGGCCAGCATCCGGCGAAGTTCCTCCACCTCTTCGGGCAGGGGTGCCCGCACAGGCTCCCCGTCCGCATTGACCACGAACAGAGCCACATTGCGCCAGGTGGTCTCGGCCACCAGGATTTTCATGCCCGGCCTGGCGTAATTCATGTCTACGGACTTTATGGCCTGCCGGGGATCCTCGATGTTGGTGCCGCCCCAGCCGCTGCCGTGGTCGAAGAAATAGCGTCCCGGCGTGGCCGGCCGGCCCACCGGCTCGACGCCGCTATACGGAAGAAGCTCCGCTCCGGCTGGGTGGCGGGTCAAAAGTCCGGTAATGTGGTGGTCCAGGATGATGGCCTCGTCCACCACCCCGGCCAGGAGGCCTGCAAAGAGGCCGCAGCAGGCTCCACCGCAGCCCACCCGCATTTTTTCGTCCAGGCTGCCGTTCACCACCGGCGGCCTGCCCACCTGCAGGTCCAGGACGGATCCGCCGTCGATTTTGAGGCGGACGGGTTCCCGGTTGCCCAGTTCCACCATAGTCCTGACCACGGTCAGGCCGTGGGGGCCCTTCACCCGGTTGACGCCTCCCAGCAGCAGAACGTGGGACCCGTACTGCTCGGCGGTGACCATGCCCACCGCCTTTCCGTCCCTTTTGACCAGGGAACCCTCGTCACCTATATGCAGATTCGTGTCGATCTTTACAATCATGGAGCTATAGGAAATTGGCGCCTCCGTAACCACCGTGACCACGTCGAAGTCCCCAACCCGGTCCTGGACAATGTACGGAGCCGGATGACAGTCGGGGTAGCTGGCGCCGGCCCCCACGGCGGTAATCAGCGGCCGGCTTAAAACGGCCCTTTCCATGTCCGGGGGTAAGGGCTCCGGGATTTGCAGCGGCCTGTTGCGGACAAGATCCCCCCCGGTGTTGGTAAATCGCTTGCACGCACCGGTAAGGCCGGGCGGTATTTCACACCGGACGCCGCAAAAAGTGCAGGTCACGCTCCCGGGAACCGGTTCTCCCAGGGTCAGCGCCCCGGTCCTGCAGACCTTCAGGCAGGCCTGGCAGGCCGAGCAGCCGGCACCCGCCACAGCCTTTTTCCCCACCACCCTCACGGCGCCCAGTGGGCAGTTTTTTTCACATTCCCTGCAGCCGCTGCATTTCTCCGCATCAACCCTGATCAACCCGGTTTCCCTCCCGGCAGCTTACTGGGCCAAGGGCTTGCCCCGCCGGATCGGGCCGGGGAAAAAGCCCCGCCCGCCTTACGATTTCCGGCACCCTTTCCTCCAAGGCTATGGCCATAATGTGCACCCCGGCCACGCCCTTTACGTTCCTCATCCGGTCGATGGTCTCGACGCAGATTTTAACACCTTCTTCCTCGGGGTCCGGGGCCAGTTCCAGGCGCCTGACCACCTCCTCGGGAACAGTCACGCCCGGCACTCTTTCCTGCATGAAGCGGGCGGCCCCGGCGGACCTGAGCAGGGAGACTCCGGCCAGGATGCCGACCTCCCGGTCCAGGCCGGCTTCCCTCACTCTTTCCATAAACCGGGAAAACCGTTCCAGGTCGAAAACGCACTGGGTCTGGACGAACCGGGCCCCCGCCCGGGCTTTTTTCTTAAGCTTGATTACCTGGAGGTCCACGGGGTCGGCAAAGGGATTGACCACCGCCCCGACATAGGCCTCCAGGGAAACCTCCATCTTCCGTCCCCCGGGGAACAGGCCGCGGGTCATGTCAGCCGCCAACCTTACCAACTGCACCGAATCCAGGTCGAAAACGCTTTTGGCCTGGGGGTCGCTGCCGAAACGCTGGTGGTCGCCGGAAAGGCAAAGTATGTTGCGCACCCCCTGGGCCACCGCCCCCAGGATGTCGCTCTGTATTGCAATCCGGTTCCGGTCCCGGCAGGTAACCTGGAAGACCGCGTCTATACCCATCCGGGCCAGTTCGCCGCAGCAGGCCTGGCTGGAAAGGCGGGCGACGGCGGACTGGTTGTCCGTGATATTGACGGCGTCCACATACCGGCGCAGCAATTCGGCCTTTTGCCGCAACGGCGCGAAGTCGGCAAACCTGGGCGGGCCCACCTCCGCAGTAACGGCGAAGTGCCCTGCTTCCAGCACTTTCCGGAGATTGCTAGGCTTAGACAATTGGCATGTCCTCCCTCTCCAGTCTTCTGGGCCCGCCCCAGTGCCCCCTGGACCAGTCTTTTGGCGGGCGGTATTCTTCCAGCAGGTTCAGTTCCCCCCGGGCGGCAAGCCGGTCGTAAATAATCTGCCAGGCGCAGTGATTTTCGGTGTTTGCCTCGCACCGGCCATTCCGGGACCCGCCGCAGGGGCCGTTCAGCAAACCCTTGGCGCAGCGGGTGATGGGGCATACCCCCGCGGTCTGGTCCAGCAGGCAGTCCCCGCAGCCCAGGCAAACCTCCTCCCAGAGGCCCTGCCTTACCGGCAAGCCCGACCCCAGGGTATCCAGGCCGGGCAGAATCAGCTTTCCGGGCCGGAAAAGGCTGTAGCGCTGGACTCCCACGCCGCAGGCCAGGGAAAGCACCACCTGGAAGTGGGGCAGATCTGCGTCCAGGGTCTCCAGGAATTCGGGTTCACACTGGCGCTCCACCACCCGGGCCCGCACCTCTACCGGCCTTCCCTCCGCCTGCCTGTGCAGCCTTAAAACGGCTGCGGTCTCCTCGGCTTCCTTTAGCCCGCCTGACATGCACACCGTCACGCAGGACCCGCAGCCGGCGATGAGAATCCGGTCGTATGGATCAAGCATTTCAAAGATCCGCTTAAGCGGTTTCCTCTGGCCGATGATCATCGGCTTCACCTACCCTATTGTTCACTTCCAGGCCGTTTAAAAAGTTCCGGGTCACACCCGCCAGGTCAAGGGCCTCAAGGCCGGTCAGGCTGATATGGGCGATTACCTTATGGCTTAGCCCGGCTTCCTCCAGGATCCTCCCGGCCCGCCTGACCCTGTGGGGAGCCCAGGGATGATGGTGCCGGTACTTGCATTCCGGATTTTCCTCACTCCTGCAGCCGGCCAGCAGGATCCCGTCCACCCCCAGCTCCAGGATGCGGATCATCTGCACGGTCTCCACCCGGCCCGGGCAGGGCACCCTGACCAGCGCGGCGCTGTGAGCCAGGCCGCCGGGCAAAAATTTATCGTCGCAACGGTACGGGCCGGAAGCGCAGGTGATCACCAACACCCGCCGCTGCCCGGGGCTTAACTTTTTAACCGCCGGTTCCACCTGCCGGGACACCCAGTCGTACTGGGGGTCAGCCTGAAACCGCACCACGCGGGCCGGGCACAGCCCGGCGCACATGCCGCACTCGTCGCACCACTCATTCCCGAACTCCAGCCTGCCCTTTTCATTGATGAAGGGCAGGCGGTACGGGCAGTTGCGCAGGCAGGCCAGGCAGCGGGCGCACTCCCTCTCCATGCACCGGATGGGGTCGTCGGGGTGGCGGCGCTTGTACAGGCAACTGTTGCAGCAGACGCAGGTCCTGACCAGATCCGGGCGGCCGGCCTGGACTTTTTTCACCCACTTGTCGTCGGCCAGCAGCGGCCGGGCCATGGCCACCATGTCCACCCTGCCCTGCTCTATAACACTGGCGGCAAACTCCGGGTTGCCCAGCTTGCCCACGGCGATAACCGGCACGCCGACGTGCCGCTTGATATCCTCGGCCAGGTACAGGTTGGGGCCGTCCTCGTACTCCACGGTTGGCTTGCCCCGGAGGTCGCTGTACCCCTTCAGGCCGCCGTCGTCGAAGCGCACCCCCACGGTGACGTCGATGCAGTCGACGCCCATTTTCTCCAGTTCCCCGGCGATAACCCGGCTTTGCTTGAGAGTGTTTCCGCCGATCACAAACTCGTCGGCGCAAATACGGGCAAACAGCGTCACCTCCGGGCCCATCATCTCCCTGATGCCGTTGATTATTTCCCGATGGGCCTTCATCCGCCCGTATACATCCCCGCCGTACTCGTCCAGTCTTTTGTTGGTGCGGCGGGAAAGGAGATCGGCCATGGTGTACGTATGGGCAAAGTGCAGCTCCACCACGTCGAAGCCTGCTTCGTAAGCCCGCCGTGCCCCCTCGATGAACTCCCGGATCATTTCCAGGATTACCCTTTTAGGCAGGTCTTCCGGCTTCAGCCCCACGCCGTGGATGGAATGGGCAATCTGCAGCCCGGCGGCGGCGCCAGCCTCCTTGATTACCCGGGCCAGCCTGGCCAGGCCGGGAACGTGCAGGTCCGTGGAAATCTGGAGGCGGTTGCCGCCGTGGATGTAATAGCCGCTCACGCCGGTATGTTCCACCATGACCAGCCCCACCCCGGCAGCCGCCCTCTTCTGGTAATGCCTTAAGGTCCAGTCGGTGACGAACCCCCCCGGGGCGGCCGAGTTGGAAAAGGCCGGAGACATCATAATGCGGTTTTTCAGAACCAGCTTGTTAATCTTAATCGGCGTAAACAGCCCCACTTTTTCCAATAACCTGTCACCCCTTCGGTTTACTGTCCCGGGTGGGACCGGGGGGCCCCGGGGGCAATGCGTTTAAAGCTGCATTACCGTCCCGGGCCCGTCAAATCAGGCCCCGCTTCTTGGCCCTCAGGATGGCCAAAATCCTTTCCTGCTCGTTGTACACCGTCATGACCCCCTCGTCCACGCCCATTCCGGGCTTGCCGGCCATGGCGAAGGGCTGGGTGGCGACGGCCAGGTTGACGCATACCCGGGCCGACTTGTCGGTTTCGTTGCAGGTACCGCCCTGATAGGCCAGCACCCCGTTCCGCTTGCAGTAGAGCACCGCCTCCACGATGTTGGTGATACCGCCCAGGTCGATGGTCTTCACCTGGACCATGTCGGCCCCCTTGGCGTCGACCCAAACCCTGATCTCCTCCAGGGTGTTGGCGTACTCGTCGATGATCAGCTTCAGCCCTGACCCTGCTTCGTCAAGCCGGCGGCGCAGGTACTTCATCCCCTCCAGTTGGGCCTCACCGGTCTTCAGGTCAATGGGCATTTCAATAAAAACCTCGAAGGGAGAGCATACTTTCTCAACCTTGATCAGGTAGTCCACCACCCTGTCCAGGTCGTTGTTGAAGGCCTTGCCGATGCAGCCGTACACATCATACCGGAGGGTGGGCCGGTAATCCGGGGACCCGATGTCCAGGATGCGGTTTTTCACCCAAGCCGCGTACTCCAGGAAAATCTCGCCGTTTTTACCCAGCTTTTCCTCCACGTTGTTGATCAGGCCGTGGGGCATCATCCCCACCTGCTTGAGAATCATCTTGTCGACGTTGGTGTACCGATCGTCGCCGGACTGGGCGTTGATTTTCACCGGCTGCGGAACCAACTCAAGGCCGTACTCATCGGCCACCACCTCGGCCATGGTCAGCCGCCGCTCCCGGGCCACCGCCTCCAGGATAGCCTGGGTGACACCGTAGCGGATGGAGGCCGGCAGGTGCTCCCCGTTCACCTCCAGGCGGTCAAACTCGCCGGCGTCCTTACGGAAACTGGTCAGGTCCCTCCCTTCCAGCCAAGGCACCACATCCCTTTCAATAATTTTGATCAGGTCCCCGGCCCTGACGGGGACCTCCCGGCCGCCGCTGGCTGCATACTGGGCGACCGCGCAGTCGCCGTAAACAACCTCGCCGCTCTCCATGACCAGGATTACCGAAACGGCCTCGCCGGTCTGCCTGATTGTGCTGAATCCGGGAGTCAGTGGCCGGCCCCGGTAGATGAAACCGTCCTGCCTGGCGCCTTCCCTGATGGCTTCCTTGTCGTCCATGTAAAAGCCGGTCAGGCCGGCGGCGCACAGTACTCTCCTGACCTTCATTTTTCTCCGATGCACCTCTGACTTTCTCTGTAAATTTGACAAATGGTTTGAAATACCTTTGAGTAATTCTTGTTACGACACCCGCCGGCCGTCCCGGGCCACCAGCCGGCCTCCGATGAAGATGGCTTCCACCTTTGAGATTTCCGGGTAGGCGGTGATGATCACATCGGCGGTATAGCCTTTCTGCAGCAGGCCGAGGTTGGGTGCGATGCCGGGAATGGCCCCGGCTACATTTTTGGTCCCCAGGGCGACGGCTTCTGCCAGGCCGATGAGCTTCCGCTCCACCCCATGCTGCATGGCCTCCAGCATGGAATCGAAGCTGCCGGCGGCGAAATCGGTGGAAATGACATCGGCCAGGCCCTCCTTGAAGAAGGCGAACAGGTTGTCGGGAACGGTCACCAGCCGCTTGGCTCCGAAGGGGTCGTGCACGGCGGCATCGATAATCACCCCGGGGTACTGGCGCAGCTTTTTAGTGTTCTCCACCGCCTCCTCAGTGGTGAACAGGTAGTTGGAGTGAGCGGCGATGAGGCGCTGCACCCCCATTTGGGCCACCTCGTGGACCGTTTTCATGGAGGTGGGGGCGTTGTGGATGAGAAGGGGGACGTTGAGCTTTCTGGCCAGCTCCGCAGCCTCCCGGTACGCTTCCAGGGCCACCTTCACCGAGGCCATGGTGGTCTGCAGGACGATTTCCCGGGTCTGCTCCGGGGTGAGAAAGCCGTCCAGACCGTGTTCTTTAAGGGCTTGGGCCACCCGGTCCCGGTCATAGTACGACTCTTCCATGTACCGGCCCAGCACCGATAGCTTCATGGCCCGGGCCTGCAAGTAGTCGATGTCGCGGCCGGTAGCCTTTTTCACCGCCCGGGGAATGTACAGGTAGTCCTGGCCACCCCCTCCCAGGGTGTGCCCGCCGCCCACCTCGCCGATACAGATGGCACCCTCCTCCAGCATTTTTTCCACTGTCATGGCTTGATGCTTTTCTTCCAGCCCGGCCCCGTCGCAGCGGAATGCCGCCTCAAAATTGACCGGGGTGTGGGTGGTGGCAGTTTTGATCCGTATGGGGTGAGCCTTTTGGGTCTCCCTGACCTCGTCCATGGTTGCGAAGCCGTCAACGTTCATCACCGTGGTGTGGCCCTGAAGCAGGTTCCTGTCCAGCAGTTCCATCACCCGCTGCCGCTCGTAGGGCTTCGCCCCGCTGGCAAACACCGGCCCGAAAACCACCCCGTGCTGGTGGTGGTTGATCATGCCGGGCAAAATGGCCTTTCCGGCACAGTCAAAAACCTCGGCGGCGTAATTTTCCACCGACGGGTCAAGGCAGTCGGTCACCTCGGCAATCCGGTCGCCCTTGATGATCACCGAGGCCTTCTCCATTATCGTCTTCCCGTCCCCGGTTACGACGGTGCCGTTTTTCAGAAGCAGCATCTGTTATGAGCCTCCTTAGAAAATACCATGATTTTATCTTTCCGGACTGTTAATTCTCCACAGCTTCCGCTCCGCCGGCCCGTCATACTGGTGGTCGGCGGGGCTGATTATGCGCATGGGCTTCTGGGTGGTCATCTCCTCGTAAACGTGGGCGGTCAGGCCGGGTATCCTGGCAATAATGAACACGGCGTTGGCCAGTTCCACGGGAAAATCCATCTCGCACAGCAGTGCGGCGATGGCGCCGTCCACATTGATGGGCAGTTCCTTTCCGGTTTCCCGGGCAAAGGCCTCCTGAATGGCCTGGGCCATCTCCACGAATTCACCCGCCACCCCTGCCTCCCGGGCTATGCTGAACAGCTTGGCGGTGCGGGGGTCGTTGGTGTGCACCCGGTGTCCGTATCCCGGCAGTTTCAGCCCCTTCTGGCGCCGGAATTTGACCAATGAGGCGGCCGCCTCGCCGGCAGTTAGCCCCCCGTCCCGCTTTTGTTCCACGGCCTCCTTCAGCACCTGCATGCAGTTCTCTATGGCCCCGCCATGATGCCTGTTGATGGAAAGCACCCCGGCAGCCAGGGAAGCGTTGAGGGAAGCCCCGGTGGAAGCCACCGTCCGGGCCGCCAGGGTTGAGGGCGGGGTGGCTCCATGATCGATGGAGGAAACAAGGATGGCGTTCAGCACCTGCGCCACCGCCGGCGGCGGCAGTTCGCCTTTGAGAATCAAATAAACCACCTCGGCGAAAGACAGCCTGCCCATCAGCTCATCCAGCCGATAGCCGCGGATCAGCAGCTTGTTGGGCTCCACCTTGGTGATGGCGGTTTTCCATTTTTCCGACATGACTTACACCTTCTCCTTAAAAATCAATTCCGTTAACGGCGTTATTTCATCCGGCCTTCCCCGCTTCCAGGTCCTCCATGACCGCCCCGGCGGCGGCCGGAATATCGCTGAACGCTTCAACCACCAGGGCTCCGGCGTCCCTCAGCGCCCGCACCTTGCCTTCATACGTGCCGAAGCCGCCCTCGATTATTGCCCCGGCATGGGAAAAGCGGGTGCCGGACCTGGCGGCCCTGCCGCCGATGTAGGCTACCAGAGGCTTGGTGAACCCGCCGTTCCTAATCAGCCCGGCCACCTCTTCCTCCTGGTTGGTTCCGATTTCACCGAACAGCACCACCATCGCGGTCTCCTTATCGGCTTCAAATTCCCTCAGCACGTCGGCTTCCCGCATGCCGATGATGGCGTCGCCGCCGACGTGAACGATGGTGCTCAGGCCAAGGCCGGCCTTGCACAGGTAGTATGAAATGGCCGAGGTCATGCCACCGCTCCTGGATATTACCCCCACATTGCCCGGCCGAAACCACTCCCTGGCCGCCTGGGCCCGCCCCCCAATCATGCCCAGAACAGCCTGGCCCGGGCTGATCAAACCCAGGGTATTGGGGCCGATAAAACGCGCCTTCTTCTCCCTGGCAAAGGCAGCAATTTCCATGACGTCATAAATGGGCACCCGGTCCGGCACCAGTACCGCCAGCTTTACCCCGGCGTCGAAGGCTTCCAGGGCGGCGTTCTTAACCAGCGGGGCGGGTACGAAAATTACGCTGACATCAATGTGGCCCCGATCTTCCCGGGCCTGAACCACTGAATCGTAGACCGGGATTCCGTGCACCTCGTCTCCCCGCCGGCCGGGGGTAACCCCGGCCACCACGTTGGTGCCGTAGTCCTTCATCAGCTTGGCCCGGGCCGACCCCTCCCGGCCGGTTATGCCCTGAATCAGAACCCGCTTGCTTGCATCTATCAAAATGGCCATTTGAAGCCACCCCCGTCTTAGTCAACTTGCGGCAGGGGAAGGGAAAAAGTCAGGCCCCCCTTGCCCCGGTAATGACACTCCAGTTCGCAGGCCAGGCACTCGATGCACTTCCCCCTGGCCACCTCCCCGGGTTCCATGGCCAGACTGGGCCGCCCGTCTTCTTCCTTGAGGACTTTTGGGGCACAGGCCGCAATGCAAGGTTTCTCCCGGCAATCCCGGCATTTTCCGGTATCCACGGTTACCTCACCGGTAAGGGTTTTAAACTTATACAACACGAATCTCACCAGCCCTTCCCGCCTTCTTTTTTTGCTCCTCGACCAGTGTTCTCAGCCGCTCCACGCAGTAATCCACACTGGTGTCCCGGCCATAGGCCTCTACCGGGGCAGGCAAGTCCCTGGTATACCTGGTAAGGATGTCTATGGCCAGTTCCTCCCCGTTACCGCCCACCCTGATGACCGCCGGGATGGAAAGGTTAACCTCGCGGAAAGCCTTCACCAGGCCCCGGGCAGTGTGATACTGCTCCTGGCTTGCCACTCCGGACCCCGAATAGAAATACCCTTCCAGGTTTGCCTGGGAAAGTATGATTTTGGCCGCCCGGTAAATCTTTGAGGCCGGCGGGTTGCCGCTGGTATCGACAAAATTGGGAATTTTGAATCCGCCGCGCTGGAGTGCGTCCATGGCCATCATCGACCCGCCCCCCCCGGCACCGTGAAACCCTATGTACCCGCCGCCGCTGGTATCCATCTCCAACTGCATGAAATAGAATGTTCCGCGGTAGTCGCCGGCCTCAACCAGATAGGCGATCCGCTCAAGCTTTGTTGGGGGATGGTCGAATTCCCTGGCCACCTCGATACCGATCTCGGGATGGCGAAAAACGGCGTTGTCGTCAACGGTAATCCGGCCGTCCAGGGCGTAGAACCTTCCGTCCCTAGACAGGGCAACGGGGTTTATTTCGGCTGACCTGGCCTCATACTTCCGGGCCGTCCGGTAAAGTCTGACGAGCAAATCCGCCAGTCCGGGCAGTTCTCGGCTGGGAACGCCGAGGCGGATCAGCAGGTTTCTGGCCGTGAACTCCTGCAGACCAACCCTCACGTCGATGGGGTAAGAAATCATCTTGCCCGGATGGCCCTTGGCCAGTTCCTCGATGCCGCTGCCCCCCATGGAACTAAATACCAGCATCGGCGCCCGGCTGGCGTCATTGACGATGATGCTGGCGAAATACTCCTTGACCACCTCTTTCCTTTCCTCGACCAGCACCTTCTCCACCCTGACCCCGTTGAAGGTCAGGCCGAACATTGTTTCGGCCGCCAGTTCGGCCTCGGCCGGAGTGTCGGCAAACTTTATTGCTCCCTTGTCGGCCCGCCCGGTTACCAGGGCCTGGGCCTTGACCACAACCGGGCAGCCCAGCCTCTCGGCCGCCTGCCTCGCCTGGCAGGCGTTGACTACCACCTCTCCCAGGCAGACGGGTATTCCCTCGGCCCTGAACAATTCCTTGCTCTGGTGTTCAAAAAGCTTCGTCATAATGCCTACCTCCCCCTGAAAGCTGCTGGCCGCCGGCAGACCTCAACATGACTGATTTTTGCAACGAATTTATTAAAATCAAATAGTTGTGTGTAAATTTTAAACACGCGATCCCTTGCCGGAGTCGGTCAGGCCTTTTTTGTTTGATTTTTAAACATTACAGTTCAACCGTCGCCCTGCGCGGGTCGAAACAGCACCCCACCCGAAGGGAGACAATGCGCACCCCGCTGGCCCTCTGGGGGCCTACCCTGACAAAGGAGGCCAGGGCCGTGGTTTTCCCCCCGAGGCCCAGGGGGCCGATCCCGGTCCGGTTAATCTCGGCGGTGATGTGCCGCTCCAGGGGGCTCTGCAGGGTAAAATCGCCGTTCTTCATGGCCTCCAGGGCCAGGGAGGCGGCCTCCAGGTTTGTCCGCCCGATGCCGAAAGCCGGCACGCAGGGCAGGCAGCCCAGCCTGGCCGCCCCTTCCGCAGCCCAGCGGACCATCTCGGCCAGCACCGCCTCCAAGGAGTGCTCGTGGAACACGCGCATCGTGCGGCCTCGGATTTCCGGCCCGCCGCCCAGCATCAGCACGGTGATTTTCAACCGGTCCCCGGGCATCCTCTTAATCTGGAACGGGGCAGGAACCAGGGCTCCGGGGTCTTCCGCCAGCCCTGCCGACTGCGTAATGCGCTGGGTTTCGTCACCCAGCACGGCCATGGGGCGGCCCGGAAGCCGCCGCAGGCCCCTGGCGATACCCTCCCCGACCGCCTCCAAAAAGCCCGCCGGCAGTTCAGCCCGGTCGCCCACCTCCAGGAAAACGTGGGGAACCCCGGTGTCGTCGCACAGGGGGACTTGCCTGTCGGCGGCCACCCTGAAATTTTCAAAAATCGCCTCAAGCACCCATCGGGCGCTGTCGCTGTCTTCGTTCCGGATGGCCTCCTGATAGCGCTGCTGCTGGTCCGGGCGCCAGGTGGTGCTGGCCCTGATCAGGGCTTCCTGCACCGCCTCAACAATCTGATTGAAGCTTACAGCCATCCCCGGTCACCTCCCCGGCCGGCCAAGTCAAAGACGGATTCCCCCCGGGCAATGGCAACTATGGCCGGAATACCCCTTACCTCCAGTTCGTACAGGGCCTCCATTCCTTCCTCGGGAAAGGCGGCTACCCGGCGGGAAACGATTTGGGATGAGAGCAGGGCGGTTACCGGCGGCGTGACGGCGAACACCGAACCGTGATCCTTCAGGGCCGCCGCCGTTTCTCCGCTGAGACTGCCCTTGCCCAGGTGTATCTTGACCCCGGCAGCCGAAAGAACTGGTATGGAGGATTCGATGTCCACCTTGTTGCTGGAAGTTGGCCCGATTCCGGCTGGGCTCACCGCAGTGTGAAAAACAACGCTTCCTTTAAGGTCAATGCCCAGTTCCGCCAGGCGGCTTTCCCGAATGTATTTGACCAGCTTGGGCAGAACCGCGTCCCGCCCGGCGAACACCTTCCCGCAAATAATGATTCTGTCGTAAATTTTCAGCCGGTCAATGTCGTCCTGAAGAAGCGGCGTTTCTAGTTTCATCAGATCGATTCTCCGTTTTTAAAAGTCGCCGGCAACCGGCCGGCAAAACCAGGTTTCCGACACTAAAAAGAGCAATAATCGTGCCAGTAAAGCAAAAAGCCCCGCTCAGGGGCAAGAACCTTTTTCCACAATTTTGGGGGGAATTTGTCCCATAAAACAGGCGATGAATTTCATCATTTACGGCGCCTGCCGGCCTTCTTCGTCCCGGCATCGCCCTGCCTTTCCAGCTCCTTCAGCTTGCTCCACAGGTTGGACCGGCTGATTCCCAGCATCTGGGCCAGGGTGGATTTGTCCCCGGCAAAACGCTGGCGCAGCTTCTCGATCAGCTGCAATTCCATTTCTTTGAGCGTGCCCGGGGTTACCGCGAGAATACCCCCGGCCGGGTCTCCGGCACGGATTTCAAAGTGCTGAAGGTCCTGGTAAAGCTGGTCCAGCAAGTAAAAGACGTCGGTTTCATCCCGGGACAGGATGGAGAACTTTTCGGCGAAATTCTCCAGTTCCCTGACATTTCCCGGCCAATGGTACTTCTTCAGCCTGCTCATGAAAATATCGGGGATGTCCAGGATCCCTTCTTTTAAACCGTGCTTTTTCAGGAAATAATCCATAAGCTCCGGGATGTCCTCCTGGCGGTCCCTCAGCGGCGGAACCCTCAGGTTGAGCACGTTCAGGCGGAAATAAAGGTCTTTCCGGAACTGCCCGGCCTTAACCTTTTGCGGAAGATCGGCGTTGGTGGCGGCTATAACCCTCACGTCCACCGGGATAATCCTCTCCCCGCCAACGCGACGGATAACCTTTTCCTGAAGCACCCTAAGCAGCCGGGCCTGGGTGGACGGGGGGATTTCGGACACCTCGTCCAGAAAGATAGTGCCGCTGTGGGCCAGATCGAAAAGTCCCGGCTTGCCGCCCTTTCTGGCTCCGGTGAAGGCCCCCTCGTCGTAGCCGAACAACTCGCTCTCCAGCAGGCTTTCGGGCAGGGTGGCGCAGTTGACTGCCACGAAAGGCCCCCGGGCCCGCAGGCTGGCATTGTGAATGCTGTTGGCAAAAACCTCCTTGCCGGTGCCGCTTTCACCGGTGATTAATATGGTGGAGTCGGACCTGCTGTAGCTTTTTGCCCTGGATATACATCCCTGGATGACCTGGGACCGGCCAACTATGTCGTTAAAGGTGTAGCGGGCCACCAGGCCCTTGGCGTAAAACTCCTTGCGGATTTTATCCTCCAGCACCTGGATTTTTTTCCGGTTCTCCAGGGTGACGGCGGCACCGATACGCCTGGTGCCGCTGGTAAGGTAAAATTTTGCGGCCACCACCTGGTGCCGGCCGATCACTCCGACCCGGGATCCGCTGCTGCCGGCCATAACATCCCTTAAAAACGGCGCCTGGATCTCCTCGGCCTTTTTACCCTGCAGCGCGCCGGCATCCACGCCCAGCACCCGGGCGGCGGAGGCGTTGACGTGAGTGATTACGCCTTCCCCGTTGAAGATAACAACACCTGTATTCAGGTGGTCCAGCACCGAGGTCAGGTGATCGGAGACATCCCGGTTGCGGTTGCGGACCTGCAGGATATCCTCCGCCTGCTTAAAAGCGTTGTAGATGGCCTCTCTGGTGGAGTGCACCATGACTGTTTTCATTCCCAGGGCCCTGGCCATGTCCAGCACAAAGGCGCCGGTCGCCACCACCACGTCCTCCTTTTTGGCGCAGGCCTCAGCCACCTTTTCCTTGAGCTCCTTTTCATTCCTGTACTGGTAAATGGTCAGGGCCTCTTCGTTGAGGGCCAGGATTTGGCGAATGGCCTTGAAGTCGTAGTAGCCCTTGCTGTGTACGTAATGAAAATAAGACAGCTTGTCACCTATTCTCCTGGCCCGGTAGAGGGTGCGCAGGATATCGAAATTGGTAATCTCCACCAGGATTACAGGTATGGACACCGCCCTCTGGATAAGGGTCCCGGTGGCGCCCCTGCTGATAATCAGGTCAAACCCGTCGGCCTCGTACTTCCTGGCCATGCGGACGGCCTCGTCGAAGACACAGACCTGAACTTCCACGTGGTATCCCTTTTGTTTGATGAGTTCATGGGCGGCCTCGGAAATTTCGGGATAGGCGGAGTAAATCACAGCAATCTTGTAAGGCATAATTGGCCTCCCTCCCGCCTGTTATTTCGTCAAGCATCCGGCAATCCCCTGCCTAAGCAGCCGGTCCGGCCGGATCGGGGCCGGTCTCGTGAAAAAAATTCTTATAGAAATGGCATCGTCTTTGCAAGTATAATGTATATAAGTGATTATATAATTAGAGTATATTCCGGGAGGGGACCTCAAATTGGCCGCGGAAACTAATACAGTGCCCATTCCCCAGGGATTCCTGGAGATTAAAAAAAGCTGGTGCAAGGGGTGCAGCCTGTGTGCCGACGCCTGCCCGAAGGGATTGATCGCCGTTGATGAACTGGGGAAAGTATTCCTCAAAGACCCGGAAAACTGCCTGGGCTGCGGCCTGTGCGAGGCCATCTGCCCGGACTTTGCCATAAGGGTGGAAAAGAATGCGCAAACCAATTGAAATACGGCTTATGCAGGGCAACGAGGCCTGCGCCCAGGCCGCCTTGGACGCCGGCGTACGCTTTTTTGCGGGCTACCCCATTACCCCCTCGACGGAGATAGCCGAATGGATGGCCAGGGAACTGCCCGCCCTGGGAGGTAAATTTATCCAGATGGAGGATGAAATAGCCAGCATATCAGCGGTCATAGGGGCTTCCCTGACCGGGGCCAAGGCCATGACCGCCACCAGCGGCCCGGGTTTCTCCCTGATGCAGGAAAATATAGGGTACGCCTGCATGATTGAGATTCCCTGCCTCATCGTCAATGTTCAGCGCGGGGGCCCCAGCACCGGGCGTCCCACCGCGCCGGCCCAGGGCGACGTCATGCAGTCCCGCTGGGGCACCCACGGGGACCACCCGGCCATCGTGATCACCCCCTGGTCGGTGGACGAAACTTACTACCTGACCGTAAAGGCGGTCAACCTGGCTGAAAGGTTCCGGACGCCGGTGATCCTTCTGCTTGACGAGGTTATCGCCCACCTGAGGGAAGACGTCAGGAAACCGGACCCCAGGAAGCTGAAGCTGCTGGAAAGGCCCAGGCCCTCCCGCGACCGCAACCGGTTCAGGCCCTTCGGGGGGGCGCTGGATGAAGTCCCCCCCATTGCCGACATCGGAATGGGGTACCGGTGCAATTACACCGGGCTGGTCCACGACGAGGCCGGCCATCCCAGCAACAGCCCTGAAGTAACCGATCAGCTGATCCGGCGGCTGGTGGGCAAGGTGGAAGCCCGCAGGGAAGAAATCGTCCACTGGGAAGAAACCTTCATGGAAGATGCCCAGGTGGTTGTTTTAGCCTACGGCTGCTCCGCCCGGTCGGCCATGCGGGCCGTAAAAACGGCCAGAACCCAGGGGCTCAGGGCGGGAATGATCAGGCCCACCACGCTGTGGCCCTTCCCCGACAAGGCGGTAGAGAAAGCCGCCGCCATGGGCCTTCCCGTCCTGGTTCCGGAAATGAACCTCGGACAGATCGTCCTGGAGGTGGAGCGGCTGGCTGCCGGCCGGGTGCCGGTAAAAAGACTCTCACGGGTGGACGGCCAGCTGTTCACCCCGGACGAAATACTGGCCGCGCTGAAGGAGGGATTTTAGGTGCCTTCCGATATCATCCGGTACTTCAGGGAAGAAATGCTCCCCCACATCTGGTGCCCGGGCTGCGGGAACGGAATCGTCCTGCGCGATATCGCCGTGGCCCTGGAGAGGCTAAACCTTCCCCGGGACAAGGTGGTCATCGTGTCGGGAATTGGCTGTTCCTCCCGGGCCGCCACCTACCTGGACTTCGATACGGTGCACACCACCCACGGCAGGGCCCTGCCCTTTGCCACCGGGATTAAAATGGCCAAGCCAGACCTGCACGTGTTTGTCATCATGGGGGACGGGGACGCCAGCGCCATCGGAGGCAATCACCTCATTCACGCCTGCCGCCGCAACATCGATCTGACGGCCATCGTGTTCAACAACAGTATATACGGCATGACCGGGGGACAGTATTCCCCCTTGACCGCCATGGGCAAAAAGGCCACCACCGCCCCCTACGGGATGTTCGAGCCGTCCTTCGACATCTGCCGGGTGGCTGAAGCCTCCGGGGCAACCTTCGTGGGCAGGTCCACCACCTACCACAACCAGTTGCTCATCCGCCTCATCGTGGAGGGAGCCGAAAACAAGGGATTTTCCCTCATCGAGGCGGTGACCCACTGTCCCACGTCCTACGGGAGGCGCAACAAGCTGCCCGCCCCGTCGGACATGGTACGCTGGCAAAAGGAAAACGCCGTTTTGATTAACAAGATCCGGGACGGAGCGGCACAGCTCAAAGAAGGGCAGTTCACCATCGGTGTGCTTCACCGGCACGAAGCCACGGAGTTTACCGAGGCGTACATGGAGGTGGTCAGACGTGCCCGCAAGCAGTAACCAGGCCTTGAAGTGGCCCGATCCCGTCCAGATCCGGCTGTCGGGGTCCGGCGGCCAGGGGCTGATTCTGGCCGGAATAATCCTGGCCGCAGCCGCCATCAGGGACGGATATCACGTCATCCAGACCCAGTCCTACGGCCCGGAAGCCCGGGGAGGAGCATCGGTGGCCGAGGTGATCATAGGGTCCGACCCCATTGACTATCCCCACGTGGAAAAGGCCGACATCCTGCTGGCCCTGACCCAGCAGGCCTGTGACAAATTCCTTCCCGGGGTCTCGGAAAAGGGGCTGGTCGTTCTGGACTTACAATTGGTGGAAACCGTCCCCGAGACCGGGGCCGCGGTACTGAGGCTGCCCATAGTGCAGACCGCCAGGAGTGAGGTCGGCAGAGAAATGGTGGCCAACATCGTCGCCCTGGGGGCACTGAACAGCGCCGCAGGCCTGGTGACCTGGACTTCACTGGAAGAGGCAGTCGGGGAAAGGGTGCCCGCCGAGTTCTTCGAGTTGAACAAGAGGGCCCTGGAGGCCGGCCGGATCCTGGCAACCAGGGAACAGAAAAAAAACAGGGGGGAACAGGCTTGAAAAATTTGCTGGAAAAATACAGCGGTCACCTGACGGTTACCGGCAAGCCTTCACCGCTTATTACCGACGACCCGTCGACATCGGTCCCGGACCAGGTATACGAAAAAATCCGGAATAATATTCTGTCCGGCGTGCTGATCCCCGAACAGAGGCTTTTACCGGAAGACTTGGCCTCCGCCATGGGCGTCGACCCTCTGTATGTGCGGGAAGCCCTGCTGCGCCTGGAAGGGGAGGGCCTGGTCAACCACCAGCCTTATAAAGGTTTTTCGGTGGCCAGATTCACCCTGGATGACCTCAGGGAAATATACTTCCTGCGCAGCCTGCTGGAGGGCGCGGCCAGTGAACTGGCGGCCAGAAATCTCACCGACAAGGAACTTGACGAATTGGAATCCCTCTGTAAAAAAATGGAGGAATGCCTTGCCCATGACGATTTGACCGAAATGCCCAAGTACAACGCCAGCTTCCACGAGATCATCTATCAGGCGGCCAAATCCCCGCGCCTGTACAATATGATCGTCAAGCTGTGGAACGGCTTCCTCAAGTCGAGCCTCAGCGCCCTGACCCTGAGGGCCAGGGAGACGGTGGAGGAGCACAAGGCCATGTACGAGGCCCTGCGCAGCCGCGACCCGGACCAGGCCAGGGCCAGGACCCAGGAGCACATCGTCAGCGTCCTGGGCGACCTGTCGGAGTACTGGAAGGACTGGCTGACCCCGGTGGATGAAGATTAATGAATTCTGAATTTCGCCTCCTGGGAAATGTCCCACATATGCTTTACATTATTTTCCTCATGCAAAAAATAAGTTCGAGGGAATAATAACCTCGAGGTGGTTCTATGTTCAACTTGCTTTTCCGCAGGACAACCCGGAAGAAGCCGGGAAACACCGCCGCCATAGGAGGGGCGGTATCCCTGGCCGCCGTTCTGGGCGGGCTGATTACCTGGTACACCGCCAGAAGGATGAAGCGCGGCAGGGACAACGAATTTCTTTACAAGCAGGATGAAGAAAGCCAGCCTTGAAACGGCTGGCTTTCTTGACTGCGCTGACTTTGCGATTCCCGTACTCCCGTACTTTAGTTATTTCGGCGCCATCCGGATGGCCCCGTCCAGCCTGATGGTTTCCCCGTTCAGCATGACGTTTTCCACAATTTGCCCGACCAGCATGGCAAATTCCTCGGGTCTGCCCAGCCTGGGAGGGAAAGGCACCTGCCTGCCCAGGGAGGCCTTGGCCTCCTCCGGAAGGGCGGCCATGAGCGGAGTGTCAAACAGGCCGGGGGCAATGGTCATTACCCTTATGCCCAGGCTGGCCAGGTCCCTGGCTATGGTCAGGGTCATGCCGACAACGCCGGCCTTGGAGGCCGAGTAGGCCGCCTGCCCGATCTGCCCGTCAAAGGCCGCTACCGAAGCGGTGTTCACGATTACCCCCCGCTCGCCCCACTCGTTCGGCTCATTTTTGGCCATTTTTTCGGCCGCCAGTCTGATCACGTCGAAGGTCCCGATCAGGTTGATGTCAATCAGTTTCCTGAACAGGTCGATATTGTGCGGTCCCGACTTGGACAGGGTCCTGATGGCCAGCCCGGTTCCGGCACAGTTAACGGCAATGTCCAGCCGGCCAAATTTGCTTACGGCCAGGTCGACCGCCGCCTGTACCTGCTGGGTGTTGGTCACGTCCATAAAGGCAAAGGCTGCGCGATCCCCCAGTTTTTCGGCCACGGCCCTGCCCTTTTCCTCGTTGAAGTCCGCCAGCACCACATTTGCTCCCTCGTTGCAAAGCTTAACCGCCGTGGCCTCACCCAGTCCCGACGCCCCACCGGTAATCAGCGCGGTGGCATTTTTTATTTTCAAAACCAATCCCCCCCGATAAATTTAAAATTATAAACACTTTTTCTATATTCTTTTACCCAACTCCTTCAGGGATTAAAATATTCAGGCGATAAATTTATAAGGGAGCCGGGCGCCTGGTGGCATGAAAAATGCAACGTAAATTTTACGGGCTGTAATTAACTGTAATTAATAAAGAAAAGAAACGGGATGACCTAGGTGAAACAATCCCTCACCCTGCGCTGGGTGGCGCTGGTTATTCTTTTGCTGGCCTATTTTCTCTCTGTTTTCCATAGGGTTACCATTGCCATGATGGCCGACCGGCTCATGGAAGATCTCTCCTTGAATCCCGCCCAGATTGGCCTTCTGGCGGCAGTCTATTTTTATCCCTATGCCTTCATGCAGCTTCCCGCCGGCATTTTTGCAGACCGCTTCGGCCCGAGGCAGCTGGTTTCTTTCATGCTCCTGCTGGCCGCCCTGGCCTCCATAGCCTTCAGCCAGTCCCATTCCTACTCCCTGATGCTGGCTTCCAGGCTCCTGGTGGGACTCTCTGTGTCCTGCATATTCGTGCCCACCCTGAAATTCATGGCCACCTTTTTTCCCGCCTCGATGTTCTCGACCCTGGCCAGCATCCTTACCTTTACCAATGTCCTGGGGCTGCTGGCCGCATCCGCCCCCCTGGCCGTCCTGATCGAAACAATGGGCTGGCGCAACAGCTTTCTGGCCATCGGCATCACCACGGCGGCCCTGGCCGCGGCGGCCTGGCTGTTGATCGCAGATAACCCGGAGAAGGGGCAGGAACGCGCTGCCGCTCCGCCCGTCCCCGGCGATCCCCCGGGAACACCCGGGTCCGGACCCCCCGGTTTTTTCGAGTCCATCAAAATGGTCTGCCGGGAGTCCGGGCTGTGGCCCATCTCCATCAGAAACCACCTGAACTACGGGTCCCTGATGAACTTCCAGAGCATCTGGGCCGGCCCCTACCTGATCAGCATCATGGGGATGGACCGGGTGGAAGCCGGGACGCTGATTATGTTTCTTTCCCTGGGCGGGCTGGTGTCTCCCCTGGGAGGCTATCTCTCCGACTGGGTCTTCAAATCCAGGAAGATTCCCACGGTATTGTCGACATACGCCCTGGTGCTGTTCTGGGTGCCCTTCGTCCTTTTCCCCGACAGGCTTACACCCGGTTTGATTGCCTTTCTTTTCATCGCCAACGGGGTGCTGAACGGGCTGTCCATGGGGGCCAGCCTGACCATGGTGAAGGAGCTTTACCCAAGCCACCTGTCTGGAACGGCCATCGGCCTGAACAACTTTTTCACCACGTCGGGTCCCGCAGTGGTTCCGGTGATAATCAGCGCGGCCATGTCCGGCCACACCCTGGACGGGGCAATGACGGCGGACACCTTCGCCGTCGGTTTCGGCTACTCAATGGCAGCAGCCGCCCTGGCAGCAGTGGCCATCTCATTCTCCAAGGAAACCTTCGACGCCTCAATTTTTCACAGGACGGAGTCGCGAAAGACCGCACCGGGCAGGAATACAGGAGGCGGGAGACAGGAGACAGACTAAGCTGATTAATCGCTTATGCCGCTAAAGCGGCACCATGGACAATAAAAATAGATGCAGATTTTTCTCCTGTTTCCTGTATTTACATTTAGGACATTTGTCCGGCTAAAAAACTCTTGATTTCGTAGTGTTTCATAAATTTTGGGCATCCC
>DYET01000107.1 GCA_020725625.1 Desulfovirgula sp.
GCCGTTTACGGCGACTTCTGGGCCCAGGACCCGGCCTGCTATTTGACCGATGAAGAAATAACTCCGGGGCCGGAATCCAAAATCCAGAATTCAGAAGTTAAAGAAAAGAAATCCAGGGAGGGGTAACAATGAAATTTCCCGAGTACCGCCCCCGCCGGGTCAGGCGGAACGAAAACCTGAGGCGCATGGTCAGGGAGAACGCCCTTTCTGTGAACGATCTCGTTTACCCGGTCTTTGCGGCTGCCGGTGAGGGCTTAAAGAGGCCGGTGGAGTCGATGCCGGGGGTTTACAACCTGTCGGTGGACCTGCTGGCCGACGAGGTGGGCAGGGCGGTGGAGTGCCGGATACCTGCGGTACTGGTCTTCGGCATTCCGGAAACCAAGGACGCGGTGGGTTCCGGGGCGTACGACGACGAGGGAATCGTCCAGCAGGCCGTCCGGGAGATCAAGGGAAAATTTCCTGAACTGCTGGTGATTACCGACGTCTGCCTTTGCGAATACACCGACCACGGCCACTGCGGCGTGATCGAGGACGGCTGCGTACAGAACGACCCGACCCTGGAGCTGCTGGCCAAAACAGCCCTGTCACACGTCAGGGCCGGAGCCGACATGGTGGCTCCCAGCGACATGATGGACGGCAGGGTGGCCGCCATCAGGGCGGCGCTTGACCGGGAGGGATACCGGGACATACCCATCATGGCCTACTCGGCCAAGTACGCCTCGGCCTTTTACGGCCCCTTCAGGGAAGCGGCCGGGTCGGCGCCCAGGTTCGGCGACCGGAGGGCCTACCAGATGGATCCTTCAAACGCCCTGGAGGCGGTCAGGGAAGTGGCCATGGACATCCAGGAGGGGGCGGACATCGTCATGGTCAAACCGGCCCTGGCGTATATGGACATCATCAGGCTGATCAGGGAGAACTTCGACCACCCCCTGGCCGCGTACAACGTCAGCGGGGAGTACGCCATGGTTAAGGCCGCTGCCCAGAAGGGCTGGATTGAAGAGCGCAGGGTGGTCATGGAAGCCCTCACCGGCATGAAAAGGGCCGGCGCCGATATAATCATCACCTACCATGCCCTGGACGCGGCCCGCTGGATCGGGGAGGGCTACTGACATGATTGTATCCTGGAACACCACCAACGCCTGCAATCTTTCGTGCCGCCACTGTTACCGGGACGCCGGGGCCAGGGCGGAAGAGGAACTCAGCACCGGTGAAGGTCTGGGCCTGATCGACGAAATAGCCAGGGCCGGGTTTAAAATTTTGATTTTCAGCGGCGGAGAGCCTCTCATGCGGGAGGACATTCACACCCTGGTGGAGCATGCCGCCGAGAGGGGCTTAAGGCCGGTCTTCGGCACCAACGGAACTCTCATCGATGCCCGGGAGGCAGCCAGGCTGAAAAAATCAGGGGCGGCCGCCATGGGCATCAGCCTGGACAGCGTGGACCCGGGTAAGCACGACCGCTTCAGGGGCGTAACCGGAGCCTGGCGGCAGGCGGTGGACGGAATGACCGCCTGCCGGGAGGCAGGACTGCCCTTCCAGGTACACACCACCGTGGTTGACTGGAACTACGATGAAATCGAGAAGATTACGGATTTCGCCGTCACGGCAGGGGCTGCTGCCCACCATATCTTTTTCCTGGTGCCCACCGGGCGGGGAGCCGACATCGAGGCCGAGTCCCTGCGATCCGAAAGATACGAAAGGCTGCTGGAGAGAATAATGGCCAAACAGGGGCAGGTGAACATCGAACTGAAGCCCACCTGCGCCCCGCAGTTCATGAGGATAGCCAGGCAGATGGGGGTCAACACCCGCTTCAGCCGGGGCTGCCTGGCCGGTATGGCCTACTGCATCATCAGCCCGGTGGGCAACGTGCAGCCCTGCGCCTACCTGGACATCAGCGCCGGCAACGTCAGGGAAAGGCCCTTTTCGGAGATATGGCGGGACAACCCGGTTTTTAACAGGCTGCGCACTATGGAGTACGGGGGCGGCTGCGGGACCTGCCGGTACAGGAAAATATGCGGGGGCTGCAGGGCCAGGGCGATGTACTACCACGGCGATTACATGGCTGAAGAACCGTGGTGCCTTTACCGGCAGTCTTTATCGGTACAAAAGCACGAGTAAGAGGTAAATCAAGCATGGAAGTGTCCCCTGCCACTCTGTTGAACACTGGAGGCAATTAGATGGAACTTGACAACCTGGACAGGGAACTGATCAGCATTGTCCAGTCCGGCCTCCCGGTTTCCGGGGAGCCGTACAGGGAACTGGCAGAAGCCCTGAAAACCACCGAAGAGGACATTCTGGCCCGGATCGGAAAGCTGGTAGAAAGAGGCACCATAAGAAGGCTGGGGGCCATCTTCGACTCCCGCAGGCTGGGCTATACCGGTACCCTCTGCGCCCTGAAGGTGCCCCCGGAAAGGATAAAGGCAGTGGCCGAGATTATCAACCGTTACCCGGGGGTAACCCATAACTACCTGAGGAACCACGATTACAACATGTGGTTTACCCTCCTGGCGCCCGAAAAGGGGGAAGTCGACAGGATCATCGGGGAAATCAGGCGCCTTGCGGGAATAGACGAAATAATCAGCCTCCCGGCGGAAAGGCTGTTTAAAATAAGGGTCAATTTCGATCTTACGGAGGGGTAGCATGCTTACCCGGTTGGAAAAGGAAATTGTCAAGGCCCTCCAGGAGGGCCTGCCCCTGGTGAGCCGACCTTTTTCGGCCCTGGCCGGAAAACTGGGCCTGACGGAGGAAGCCCTGCTGGACAAGATCCGGGAGATGATGGACAGGGGGCTGATCAGGCGGTTCGGGGCGGCGGTGCGCCACCAGGACCTGGGGTACACCGCCAACGCCATGATTGTGTGGAAGGTCCCGGACTCCCTGGTGGACAAGGCGG
This sequence comes from Desulfovirgula sp., assembly GCA_020725625.1. Taxonomy (GTDB): domain Bacteria; phylum Bacillota; class Desulfotomaculia; order Desulfotomaculales; family Desulfocucumaceae; genus JAILZP01. The sequence goes on from DYET01000107.1 coordinate 2,888, forward strand.
GGGCCGTTTTTTCCGGCTTTTCCCAGGTCAGCCACTGCTACCAGCGGAAAACGGCGGGCGACTGGCAGTACAACCTCTTCACCATGGTGCACGGGCGCACCGAGTCCGAGTGCAGGGAGGTGGCCCGGGCCATGTCCGAGGCTTCGGGGATCGAGGATTACCTGGTGCTCTTTAGTACTGCCGAGTTAAAAAAATCAAGCATGAAGTACTTTGTTTAAGCGGAATTGGGAATTGGGAATTAAAAAGAATAATTTCCCTAATTCCCAATTCCCAATTCCCAATTCCGAACAAGGAAAGGCGGTGCTAGAAAGGTGAAGAAAGATAATTCGATAAGGCTTTTTCATGAAGCACAACAATATATCCCCGGCGGGGTAAACAGCCCTGTCAGGGCGTTCAGGTCGGTGGGCCTCAACCCGGTGTTCGTAAAAAAGGGGCGGGGAGCAGTGCTGGTGGATGAGGACGGCAACGAGTACATTGACTACGTCGGATCCTGGGGGCCCCTGATTTTAGGGCACCTGCACCCGGAGGTGACCGAAGCGGTCAGGGAGTGCCTGGAGTTCGGGACCAGCTTCGGCGCTCCCACGGAAAGGGAAACCGTCCTGGCCCGGATGATCACCGAGGCCGTACCCTCGGTGGAGATGGTGCGGCTGGTCAGCTCCGGCACCGAGGCTACCATGAGCGCCGCCAGGCTGGCCAGGGCATATACCGGGAGAAACAAGATTGTCAAGTTTGAGGGATGCTACCACGGCCACGCTGATATGTTCCTGATCAAGGCGGGGTCCGGAGCCCTAACCCACGGCGTGCCCACCAGCCCCGGAGTGCCCGCCGGCACCGCTGCCCAAACCATAAACGCGGATTTCAACGACCTGGAGGGGCTGGAGGAGATATTCCGCTCGGCCGGCCGGGACATCGCCGCCGTAATAGTGGAACCCGTCCCCGGCAACATGGGGGTGGTGCCTCCACAGCCGGGCTTCTTGCGGGGACTGAGAAAGATTACCGAGAAATACGGGGCCCTGCTGATTTTCGACGAGGTCATCACCGGCTTCCGCCTGTCTTACGGCGGGGCGCAAGAGTTGTACGGGGTGATGCCGGACCTTACCTGCCTGGGAAAGATTATCGGCGGCGGGCTGCCGGTGGGAGCGTTCGGGGGCAGGAAGGAGATCATGTCCCTGATGTCCCCGGCAGGGCCCGTGTACCAGGCCGGGACCCTCTCCGGCAACCCCCTGGCGGTAAGCGCCGGCATAGCCGCCCTGAAGGCCCTCGGCAGGCCGGGAGTCTACGAGGATCTCGACAAAAAATCTTCACTGCTGGCCGTGGGCCTGGCCGGGGCGGCCAGAGAGGCCGGGGTCGAGGTCAGGCTGAACAGGGTGGGATCGATGCTGAGCGGCTTTTTCACCGGCCGGGAAGTGGTGGACTTCAAAACCGCCTGCACCTCGGATACCCGCAAATATGCCGTATTTTTCAAGGCCATGCTGGAAGAGGGAATATACCTGGCGCCGTCACAGTTTGAGGCCGCCTTTGTATCGCTGGCCCACACCGAGGAGATCATCGGAAGGACCGTGGAAGCCGCCGCCAGGGCCTTCAAGGCCGTGGCGGAGACGGAAGACTTTATTTAACCCGGGATCACCGGGCCATCGCCCGGCTGCCCCGTCTAAAACCCGGTCCTGATAAACAGGGCGTAAATGGACAGGGCCATGGTAAAGGCGGCCAGGAAGAACACCCCGGCTCCCCCGGACCGGTTGCCCCGGCGCCAGACCCAGAGGCCGTAGGTAACGGTGTAGTAAGAAAAAATCAGCGGTACAAGGGCCAGCGCCCACTTCATCTGAGTTCCCCCGGAAAAATCAGTATCGGACGGGCTGGGTATTAAGCATCAGGCCGGTGCGCCTGATTTTCAGGTACACGCTTATGTCTACCCTGGCCTCCGGGTAAATTTCATGCCACTTGGCCATTTCCCAGTCCTTTCTGGTCAGGAAGTTCATCCGGGCGTACCTTCCGAAACCGAATATGTCGGACCGGAATTCCTCCTGGGTGCGCGCTACCAGTTCTAGGCAGCGCCTTTCAATCAGGTCGGCCAGGTGCTTTTCCAGCACGGGCTTGAGGCCGGGCGACTCGTAGTCGATGCCGCTGGATACGCCGACTATCGTGGGCTCCTGGTACAGGTGCACCTCGATTACCGGCCGGTCCCGGTCGAATTTCACCTTGACAGCCGGCTGCCTGGCCTGGCTCAGCTCCACCCCCAGGGGTGTTCCCCTGCTTTTCGGATCTTCTATGATCAGGAAGCTGCGCGCCATTTTCCCGGTGATCATGTTCCAGTACCTGGTCTCGTCACCGGTGAGCATCCCCACCATTTTGTCCCCCCTGAACACCGCCGTGCCCAGAAACTGTGACTCACCCCTTGACGAGGGCAGTTCCCCGGCCACGTGGTCTCCCAGTTTTCCGAGTTCCGGCGCCCTGGAACGGGCAAGGTCCTTTTCCGCAAGCGCCACCAGGGGGGCCACGGCCTGCCCGGACAGCGACTTCATGTTCTGGTAAAATTCCCGGAACTGCACCACCGGCGTCATGGCGTGGACCCTTTCCACCGTCGAAAAAAGTTCGTACTGCTTGGACGGGCTGATTTCCAGCTCCGGCCGGTTTTTTTGAATGAACTCGCCGGCCTTCCCCCGGCAAACGAAAACGAAGGCCGTCCCCCTGGTCTCCCGGTAGCGGTTGAGGGGGGCAATGTACTTGTGCAGGCCGGTCCGGGCCAGTTCCTCTGAAAAAATGAAGGCCGTGGACTGCAAAAGGGTAATTTCCCTGCTGTGCTGTGTGTTCAGGAGATAGAAGGCTCCTATGGGCAGGGCCGCGACGGTGCTGGTGCTTGTAACGGTGCTTCCGCCGCCCCCGCCCCCGCCCGCGCCGCCCCCGCCGGTGGCCAGGCCGGCAATGACCCTCGGGTTGGCGATCTGGAAGGTGACGATTACACTGTCTCCAGGGCCCTTGTCAAAACCCAGCGCCAGCACGTAGGCGATCTCGTCGGTCTCCCGGCTTCCCCAGCAGCCCGCCGGGGCCAGTGCCAGGAGGATCACGGCCAGGATCTTAACCGCCCGCATTTTTCCGGTTCCTCCTGTTCCTTGCCCGGCCGGCTGCCAGGACCGCCAGCGGCAGGACAAACGCCGGAAACCAGGCATAGTACCTTAAAACAACAGCCTCGATCCTTTCGGCGGCGGGCATGTCGCCGGGCAGCAGGCTGGCAACGAAGATAATCAGGGCCAGGGGCCAGATCAGTGGCCGGTAATCCGGCAGTTTAAAGGTCCCGGCAAAGGTGACGGCCGCCGCGTACAGGGTCAGGACCACTTTAACCATGCCGATGTACCCCCAGATGATGATGAAGATGGACTCCACCCGCTGGAAGTAGCGTCCCAGGTAAATCAGGCGGCTGACCTGGTAAAAGGGAAGCGTCAGTTCCTGGGCCGTGTTGTAGCCGAAAGTCATTACCAGGATAAGCATGAGGGCGATCATGTAGCCGAAGCCCATCAGCATGGCCCAGGACAGGATGGTGCCGAACTTGTCCGGATCGTGAAAGGACTGTACGATTACAGCCGCCAGCAGCACCTCCACCACCGCACCGGCGATCAGGCCTCCTCTCAGAATGCTAAGAGGCCCCTGCCCCAGCGGCGGGAAAAGCTGGGTGTAATCCCACAGGGGGATCAGGGCCAGCAGCAGGATGGCAATACCCGCCACCACGAATGGATAGACCACCCTGGCGGACCTCGCCATGGCCTCCAGTCCCACGTAGGCTCCCAGCACGCCCATGGCGACGTAGCCGGTGCTCACCACGCTGATGGGCGTCCGGGGCAGGGCGCTGACCAGCAGGGCTTCGCTGAAGGTCCTGGTGAACATCGCCGCCACCGCCACGAAAAAGGCGGCATAGACGATGTTGGCGGCTGTCCCGGCAACCCTTCCCAGAGCCTCGGCGGTTATGTCCACGATGTTTTTTTGAGGGTGGGTCCTGAGCAATAAAAGAAACACGTAAACCTGGAACAGTACCATCGCCAGCCCGGCGAGGGAGGAGAGCCAGGCGGCCTCCCCGGCGATTTCAACCAGAAACCTGGGGAAGGTCAGGAAAATCCTGGCCATGCTGGACAGGGTAAGCAGGACCACGGCCTCGGCCGGGCCGAATTTACCTGTCCGAACCATCTTCACTTCCGCCGTCCCCTCCTTCCACCCATCCCCGGGGCGCCCCGGGAAGCCTGACGTCGTCCAGGGCGTTCAGGTAGTCGGGCCTCCGCCTCTGCAGGAAGACGGGCAGCCTGCCGACCATGTCCCGGCCGGGGAAGGTCCGCGGGCCGGCGGGGGACAGGTACGGCAGGCCGAAGGTCTTGAGGTTGACGGTAAGCAGGATCTGGATAAAAAGCCCTATGGTGATGCCGTAGAAGCCCAGGAGCGCCCCCATGGCTATGTAGAAAAAGCGGTAGATGCGCACCGCGAAGGCCAGGGAGTAGTACGGTATGGAAAAGGAGGCCAGGCCGGTTACGGCCACCAGGATGACCAGGATGGGGCTGACGATGTTGGCCTGAACCGCCGCCTGGCCCAGGATGAGGGCTCCCACTATGCCGATGGTGGACCCGATGATGCCGGGTATGCGAAGCCCGGCCTCCCGCACCAGCTCGAAAGAGAATTCCATCAGGAGCATCTCCACCACCGTGGGAAAAGGCACCCTCTCCCGGTTCCCGGCAATGGCCAGGAGCAGTTCGGTGGGGATCATCTCCTGGTGGTAAAGCGTGACGGCCAGGTACGAACCGGGCAGCAGCAGGGCCAGGTAGAAGGAGAACGTCCTGATGTAGCGGATGAAGCTGCCGTACTGCCAGCGCAGGTAGGTCTCCTCGCCGGTGTGCAGCTGGGAGAACATGGTGGTGGGCACCACCAGGGCGAAAGGGCTGCCGCTGAGAAGCATGGCCACCTTTCCCTCGGCCAGGGCAGCCGCCACCCGGTCGGGGCGCTCGGTGGCCAACGTCTGCGGGTTCAGGTTGTACGGGCTGTCTTCTATGAACTGCTCAAGCATCCCCACGTCGGTGACAAAGTCAACCGTTATGGAGGACAGCCTGCGCTTTACCTCGGCCACCAGGTCAGGGTTGGCCAGGTCCTTGATGTACATCACGGCCACGTCCGACCGGAAACGGGCGCCCACCGGTATAATTTCGGTGTAAAGGTCCGAGGACCTGATAATTTTCCGGATGAGGGCGATATTGGCCCTAAGGTTCTCCACGAAGGCTTCCTGCGGCCCGGTGATGGTCTGCTCAGTCTCGGGCCGGTCCACAGTCCTGGCTTCCCAACCCTTGGTCTCCACCACCAGGGCCGAGTCCGAACCTTCGAAAAAAAAGGCGGTATCACCGTAGTTCACGGCGTCGGCGATTTTTTCGAAGGAATCGAGGTTTTTCACCTGGCTTCCGGGAAGAAGGCTGGTCATGATCCGGGAGGCCGACATTACGTCCCCGGGCCGGAGGATCCTGCAATGTATCATGAGGTTTTCCAGCAGCCTGTACTGGGATTTCCGGTCCGCAAGGCCGTCGATGAAGACCATGAAGGCCCTCAGCGGGGGGTCAGTGCCCAGGCTGAATTCCCTCAAGATCACGTCCTTGTTGGCGGGCAGCCCGTAGATTCGCTCAACTGCCCTGCGGTTTTCGTCAAGGCGCGAGTGAACCCGGCCGGGTTCAGCCTCCCCGGCGGGTTCATCCTTCCTGCGTGGCCGGGCAGCCCTGCGCGGGGTTCGCCTCCCGGAACCTTCACCGCCGCCGTTCCGGCCACCCCCTTCCGGCCCGCCGGGAGACTTTTGGCCTCCGTCCCGCCTTTCCGGCACACTCTGCCTGTCGTATTCATTCTCCCTGAGAATAAAACCCTCCCGGTCGAAATCCGGCTGATATGTTATTAATCTCAGTAAAGTTTCTAATATTTTTTTCAACTCGACACCCCAAACATTGACTGCGGGAGGCAACCCGCAGGCCTTGGCTGTAAAAAAAATTATTCCGGCAGCCAGGCGCGGCTGCTTGATTTCAAGGCGGTATTTTTTATTTTTTACCACGGCGCCTACTATTATGTAACCGGACTATAAACTGGCGCCGGGGTACGGGAGTGTTTCTCCTAAAAACAAAACCGTCCGGGCATAATAGTCTGTGAGGGGAGTCGGGCCGCGAAGAAAAAACGGAAGGGACTCGGCCGCACTCACCCGGAACCGGAGGCGGCTTCCCCCGGAGAAGGGAAAAGACCGGTTAATGGAACGGGGCGGCACTCTTCTTTAGAACCTGCGGGGGGCGTTTCATTAAGGATTTTCAAGGAGGGCTCACCGGTTGCCCTGGGTAATCATTTTCATATACAGCTGGATTATATTTTTTCTGCTTGTAGACTGGAAAAGGCTAAAAACCACCGTATACGGCGGTTTAATCACAACCGTCCTGGGCCTGGCGGTGGACTTGGCCGGACATAAACTGGATCTGTACCAGTTTCACGACAATATTGTCGGGTGGATGGGCAATTCGCTGTTTTACGCCGCAGGTCTGCTCTTTACCATGGGGGTGCTCTTCTTCCAGTACCTGAGCACCGACCGCAGGCTTCAAATGGCCAACGTGGCCGTCTTTTCACTGGCCTACCTGGCCGTTGAAGTCCTGATTGTCAAAGCCGGCGGGGCCAGTTATGTCCACTGGCACTACCTGGCAAGCTTTACCGTCGACCTGCTGGTGTTCACGGCCCTGAGCTACATAGGGGAAATAATCGTGTTCGGGAAGTCGAGGTTGAAAAAGGGGTAGCAGTGAAAATCGGCCTTCTGCAATATGCTTTTTTGACGGCCCTGGTGAGCGCGGCCTTCGTCCTGTGGCTCAGGTTGACCGGGCCGGGACGGGGAGGAAAGCGGGACTGAAGGCTTTTTCAGCCGCCGGGTTTCCTACCCGAAAAAAATTTCAAGACCATGGGCTTTGCTTCCAGCGCCAGGAAAAGACTGCGGACGGCCAAAAGCTCCCTGTCTTCCTCGTCTCTCAAGGTTTTGAAGAGATCCCTGGCCCGGGGGTTGACCATGCGAACCATCATGCCGTTGTAAAAAGTCTGCCCGCGGATTTTATCCTGCAGAAGGTCGTAGAGCAGGTCCCTGGTTTTCAGCATCACAGCACCTACTTCAGATAAAGATTCTTCATTTCCTTTTCCAGAATATTGATCCTGTTGCGGCAAGAGGAGATCATCCCGGCGCAGAGATTTTTCACCCGCCGGTCACCGGCCGACCGGAAGGCGGATGTCAGCTTGGCGAACATGTGCTTTTCCCTGGCCAGGGCCTCCCTGAAGGCATAGGCCGTAAGCTCCCTGTCATTTAGTGCGGACATCGTCATCCCCCCTTGTTCTATGAATATTTTGTCTCCACGGCCGCGATCTATACCGGAAACAGTGCGGACCCGGCGCCGTGGAGGCCTGCGGATGGAGGGTGAACACATGAAAGTGGCCATCATCGGCGCCGGCCCGTCGGGAATGGCCTGCGCTCACGAACTGGAAAGGCACGGCATATCGCCGGTGATATTCGAGCAGAGACACCGGCCCGGGGATCCCTACGACCACTCAGCGGCGGTGCTCCAGCTTTTCACAAGGCCGTACGACCCGGTGGATCTTCTGAGGAAAAAGTTTCACCTCGACCTGCAGCCCTTCGAAAGGATCAGAAAAATCACCATGAAGTCGCCCCGGAAGAAGGTTTTGGTCAAGGGAAACCTGGGCTACTTCTTCATGCGCGGGACCAGCCCGGAGTCGGTGGAGTCGCAGCTGTACAGCAAGATCAGGGCCGGGGTGACCGCCGACACCAGGGCCGACTACCTGGAACTGTCCGGGCAGTTCGACTACGTGGTGGTGGCCAACGGCGGCTACGACGTCAGCCGGTCGGAAGGGGTATGGTCGCTGGTTATTCCCACCAACTTGGTCGGGGGGACTGTAATCGGCGATTTCGACCCCACGGAAATGGTCATGTGGATTGACACGCGTTACAGCCGGAGTTCATACGCCTACCTGTGCCCGATGGGCAAAAACAGGGCCTTTTTGGGACTGGTGGTGCCCGAAAGCACGGCGGACGAGGCCCGGCAGAAATGGAAGCTTTTTTGGGAAATGGAGAGGCACCCGTATGAACAAATCAGCGAGGTAGTGGTGGAGCACAGCGCCGGGTACGTCTACCCCCACCAGGTGGGCAAGCTGTTGTTTGTGGGTATAGCGGGGGGGTTCAAGGAGCCCTTCCTGGGATTCGGGCTGATGTCCGCCGTAAAAAGCGGGGTCCTGGCCGGGCGGGCCATTGCCACCGGACAGAGGTACGAGGACCTGCTGGACCAAATCAAGAAGGACATGGAGCATTCCCTGGTTTTCAGAAAACTGCTGAACAAGGCCGACAACAGGGACTACGACCGGATTATGGCCGTTCTGTCGGTGCCGGGCTTAAAACAGCTGATATACAACACCAACATAGACGTGGTCCGCATTGCCTCGGCCTCGGTGGCATTTCTGAACAGCATTTCGGAAAGGTTTAAGAACGGCTGAATGCAATTCGGTATCGATTTTTGCCATTTGAAGGAATTATATTGACCTGAAACGGGGTAAATGGTATACCTATTAGTGTCAAGACCATTGCCCGTTAAAGGATCCCGGAAAACAAATTGCGGGAAATTGTGTTTATTGAAATTTGACAACAAATGAACAAATGATATAAAATTAACCATATGTGAATTACATAACTATAGGCGCTGACCGACAAGGAGGCGGGGCTTATTTGAAAACGCTAAGGGTCCCGGAGGCTACGGTAACAAGGCTGTCCATTTACTCAAGGTTTTTGGAAAGGCTTGATCGGAACGGCGTGACTTCGGTGTCGTCGGGTGAAATAGCGGACGGAGTGGGTGTTTCACCGGCCCAGGTCAGAAAGGATCTCGCGTATTTCGGGGAATTCGGCACCAGGGGCGTCGGGTACAACGTCAAGGACCTGATGAGGTACACCCTGAAGATCCTTGGACTGGACCGGCATTGGAATCTTATCCTGGTGGGGGCCGGAAACCTGGGCTACGCCCTTTGCACTTACAGGGGATTTAACGAGAGGGGATTCAGTATTATCGGGGTTTTCGACAACGACCTGACCAAGATAGGAAAGCGGATCAACGAGCTGGAAGTCCTCCCCATGGAAAAAATGCCTGATTTAATCAAGGAGTACGGGGTCAGAATCGGGATAATAGCGACGCCCACCAGGGCCGCCCAGGAAGTGGCGGATTTCATGATAAAAAACGGCATCCAGGCCATCTTGAACTTCGCCCCCCTGCCGCTGAACCTGCCGGAATACATCGAGGTAAGGAACGTCGACCTGTCCGTCAAGCTGGAAATACTGACCTTCAACCTTGGTTTCAAGTCGGCCCAGACAATGTGACGGGAGAAAGCCCAAAAAAGGACCGGCCCGGGCCGGTCTTTCATTTTTCTATTAGTATGATTTGCGGGGTGGATGGCAATGACGAAGTTGAAAGAGCTGGAGGTAGTCTCCGAAAAGAGGGTGCAGTTTGTCGATATTACCTCAAGGATCCGGGAACAGGTGGCAGGATCGGGGGTCGGCGAGGGGGTGGCTTACATTTTCGTACCGCACACCACGGCGGCGGTGACCGTCAACGAAGGCGCCGATCCCACCGTGGCCCGGGACATCATGGCGGCCCTGGAGAGGCTGGTCCCCCGGGATGGCGACTACCGGCACGGTGAGGGCAATTCGGACGCCCACATAAAGGCCTCACTTATGGGCAGTTCTCTTGCCGTCCCGGTCAGCGGCGGAAACCTGGTCCTGGGAACCTGGCAGGGGATTTTTTTCTGCGAGTTTGACGGCCCCAGAAGGCGTAAGGTGTGGGTAAGCATTCAGGCTTCGGGGTAGAATAAAAGTCCGGGCAAATCCGTTCTAAATCTAAAAGTTAAATCTGGCCAGCACGCCTTCCCCGGGCGGGCCGTCTTCAGGGGACCGGTCGGCCGCATTGCCGGAATGTCCGTGTTTTTCACGGTTTTCCGGGGGCGGGACGAGGTCGTCCAGCCTGGCCTCAAGCGTGGCGATGTCCTCCTCGTATTTGACCAGGGCGTTCAAGGTGATCCGTACCGCGTCGGGGTCCAGATCGGCGATGTTCAGGGCCATCAGGGCCCTGGCCCAGTCGATGGTTTCGGAAATGCCGGGCAGTTTCCTCAAGGCCATTTTCCTTACCCTAGCCAGGAACCGGGACACCTGCCCGGCCAGGGAGCGGTTTATTTCCTTGAGATGCATCAGAATGATGGCCTCTTCGCGCCGCTGGTCGGGGAAGGGCAAATACAGGTGCAGGCAGCGCCTTTTGAGGGCGTCGCTGAATTCCCTGGTGTTGTTGCTGGTGATCACGACCACCGGGATATTGCGCGCCTTGACCGTCCCCAGTTCGGGTATCGATACCTGAAAGTCCGACAGCGCCTCCAGGAGGAAGCTTTCCAGTTCGTCGTCGCTTTTATCCACCTCGTCCACCAGCAGCACCACCGGGTCCGGGGACAGGAAGGCCTTCAGGACCGGCCTGGCCAGCAGAAATTCCGGGGTGTATACCCCGGCCTTTATTTCCTCCCAGCCGGCCGTGTCCCTGACTGTTTGCAGGTAGAGGAGCTGTTTCTGGTAGTTCCACTCGTAAAGGGCCTTTCCCTCGTCCAGGCCCGGGTAACACTGCAGGCGGATCAGATCGGCACCCGCGGTCCTGGCCAGGGCCCTGGCCAGTTCGGTTTTGCCCACCCCGGCCGGCCCTTCCACCAGGAGGGGCTTCTTCATCCGCAGCGCCAAAAAAACCGTGGTGGCAGTCTTCCGGTCGACCAGGTAGCCGTTTTGGATCAGGCCGTCCTGGACCTTCTCGACGCTTTCGAATAAGTCAGCCATTTTACTGATCACCAAAGTAATGATAACATAATTGTGAAAGATCATATAGTTCTAAATACCGGCCGCCGGAGGCAGCCGGCGGGATGACCCGGGTTCCCGGGCCTGCTGCGGAAATCTGGCCGGCACCGCGGGGTGGTCCCTTGAAGATTGAAATACTGACCAGGGATGTCGAAAAAAAGCCTGAAATTATAACCTGCCTGAGGAGCATCAAGGGGTTTTGGACCTCTTCGGGAAAAATCATGGCGGACGGGGTGGAGGCCGAGTTGACCGGCGACTACATTCTCCTGACGGTAACCGTGCCGTGGCTGGCCGATGAACTTGTCAGGACCCTTTTCACCGTAAGGCCGGTGCCCTTCGCCCCGTCGTTTTACGAAATCGCCGGCGATCCCAAGGTTATCGTCACCTGTGCCGCCAGGCCGGTCAACCGGATCATTCCGGTCCTGGAGACAATTGATCACCTGGACCTCGAGGCCGGTGAACTGGCCGGCCGGTTTGAGACCGAGTGGACCTCCAGAGATGTGGACGTGTCGGCTTCCTTTGAGATAGTCGTTCAGGGCGGCGTGGCCCTGGCCAGGGTCAAATTTGCCAGCCGCTTTCGTGAAAGTGAATACCACTGCCGGAATGTCCTGGCCCGGGTCGGCCTGACCAGGGGCCTGGCCCTGTTTTCGGCCGAAGACCGGGACTTTACGAAACCGGCCAAGGTTTCGCCGGTCGCCTTGACCGCCGCTGCAACGGTGGACGGAGAGACCTGCGCCGCCCTGTTAAACCGCTGCCCGGGGAAGACCTCATTCCTGGAGGCAGAAAGGCAGTACCGAATGGATCTGCCCGGGGAGGGCAACTACCTCTCCATCACCGGGGACAACAACAAGTCGGCCTGTGTGCGTGTGCACCTCGAAACCCCCTGGGTGATCGACGGCCGCCTGATCGATTTGCTGGGGGAGTTGCTGGGAATCGACCGGGCCGAAGTGTCCCGGACAGTGACCGGCCTGACCCTGAGCCCGGACGACTTGCTGCACCGCCTGGGCTTCGCCAAGGAAAAGGAGTTTTTGCTTTTCAGGGCGGCCGTGGACGGCCTGGAGGCAAGTTACGACATCGGCCGGAGGGACATGATGGTCCGGGCGGTGCTGCCCTGGAGCGAGGCCGGGAAGTCCAGGGCGGCCTTCGACCGGATAAAAGAATTTACCGCCAGGGTGATGAAACTTGCTGTCTAAGGTGCTGGCTTTTACAGACCTGCTGCGCCGGGCGGGGATCAAGGTGGCCCACAGCGAGGTCAGGGACTTCCTGGAGGCCCTCTCCCTGACCGGAGTGGACCGGAACGGGATGTTCTGGGCCATGGAGGCCGCCCTGATCAAGCAGGAGATCCAGCGCCCGGTCCTGGAAAGGCTTTTCGAACTGTACTGGGAGCAGGGAAGGGCGCCCTTCGGGGGCGGTACCCGCCTCAAACCACGTCCGGACGACGCCCCGCGTCTGGACCGGGAACTCTTCCAGCGGCGGGTGCAGTCCATTAAAGATTTTATCACGAATGAAATAATCAGAATTAGGGAGGAGGGCGGCCGAAATGCCGGGCGCGCCGCCGGGGGATCGGGACACGGCGGCGGCCGGCCCGGGTCCGGGGCAAATCGGGAAAAGGCGGCCCCGGAGAGGTTTGTATCCCTGATTTTGGACTGGGATCCGGACAGGATGCGGCAGTTGGCCGCCGAGGCACTGAAGATGCTGCCGGAGGGAGAGATGGATGACCGGGAGTTTTTCAGACAGATGAAGATCCTTACCGGCTGGGCCGAGGGCGAGGAACTGCTGAGAAAAATGATCTGTTCGGGCGCGGTGAGCGAATGGTGGGAGGTGGAGGAGAGGCTGGAACGTTGCAGCAGGATTCTGGCCGCCGAAAGGGACAGGCTGAACTGGGAGAGGGACCCCGGCCGGGTGATCGGCGATCTCAATGTATCCGCCGCGCCTTTCAACCGCCTTGACTACCTGCAGGCCGGGGAAATCAGGAAAAGGCTGGTCATGCTGGGAAGGCGGCTGGCCACCAGGAAGGGGTACAGGAATTCGCCCTCTCCCGGGGGAAAGGTGGACCTCCGCCGGACCGCAGCCCTGGCCGGAAGGCACGGCGGCGTTCCGGCAAAGCTTCTGTTCCGGGACAGAATTCCGGATCGCCCGGAGATTGTTGTTTTATGCGACCTTTCGGGATCAGTGGCCTCTTTCAGCAGGTTCATGCTGTTGCTGGTCAGCGCCATGCAGGACAAATTCCGACTGGTCAGGTCTTTTGCCTTCGTCGACGCCGTTGAGGAGGTCACGCGGATTATCGGAGGTTGGGACGCCGAAAAAAAGATTTCGGAGATACTGAGAAAAACCCGGATCTGGCAGACCGGTTTTTCCGACTACGGATCGGTGTGGAGGCAGTTCGAAAGCAATTTCCTGGACACAGTGGGAGGCAAGACCACCCTGGTTGTACTGGGGGACGCCCGGAACAACTACAAGCCCGACGGCCTGGACCATTTCGCCCGGATTGCCGCCAGGGCCCGCCGGGTAATCTGGCTCAACCCGGCACCGGCCGAGAAGTGGAACACCGAGGACAGCATCATCGACAGGTACCGCCCGTACTGCAGCGCCGTCCTGGAGTGCAGGAACCTGGAACAACTTGAAAAAGTTGCCAGACATGTATTTAAATAATAAAATAATGGCTTAAAAGGCATGTATATTTTTAGTAGGTGTCTGGAGGGGGAGAAAAGAAATGAGACCTCTGGAGGTTACTTCATAAGAAGTAGCCGACTCCCAGCCAAAGGAGCGAGGTCTCATGATAAAAATTCGGCAGCTGGTGATGGTGGTCTTTCTTTTAGTGAAGGGAATTTTTGAAGCGTTGAGGTCTGTAAAGGATCTGGAAAAATTGGAGGAGCAAATACAGCGGTTAGTCCAGAAGGCAGCCGGGATGTTCCTGATTGAAGCGTTGGAAGAAATCGACAGGCGACTGGCCGAGCAGCGAAACAAAGCAGAGCTAAAGAATGCAGGTATCCGTTCAAGGACAATAATAACGAGTTTTGGAGAAGCAACATACCGAAGGCGTTTGTATGAGTGTGTAGAGACGGGAGAGTACCGCCTGCTGCTTGATGAAGCCTTGGGAATAGGAGCCTATCGGCGGCTAAGCCCACGCATGGAAAAACTGAGCGTAGAATTGGGGACAGAGATGCCCTTCCGGCGGGCGGCAAAGATATTGGGCTACATAGTGCCGGAGGTAAACGCGATGACAGTGTGGCGTGCAGTACAGGGAGCCGGGGAAGAAGCCGTAGAAGAAGCGAAAGCAATACAAGATGCAGTTTTCAGGCAGGGGGCCGTACCTCGGGGAGGAAAGGTCATCAAAGATCTATTTATCGAGGCTGACGGAGTAATGGTGAGGCAGCAAAAAACAAAGAAACGACACCAAGAGATAAAGCTGGTAGTGGCGTACGAAGGAAAAGAAGGGCCACGGAAGAATCTTGTAAACCGGCAGACAGTGGCCGGGGTGGTAGATGGCGAAGGTATCTGGGAAGAAGCCAGTGTCGTATTTGGACACAAGTGGGATCTTGGAGGAGTGGAAAAAGTACGGGTCGGCGGGGATGGATCTCAATGGGTCAAGA
>DYET01000108.1 GCA_020725625.1 Desulfovirgula sp.
CAGACCGCTTACAGGGTGACATTATCACAGACCGATAACACATCTGTGCCCAAATGTGTTGACAGTGCGGGCGCGCTCTGTTACACTTTAACTGTTCGGTCGGCAGCCAGCATCTGAATACGGGAAAAAGATTCCGAACTCAAAGGGCCCGGGGGAAACCGGTTCCATTTGAGGTTTTTTTGTGTGCGGTGAATAGGGGGGACTGCTTTGCCGGGCAAATACGATGCCATCATTGTCGGGGCAGGGCCAGCGGGAATCTTTTCCGCCCTGGAACTGATTAAAAAAAGGAAAAACACCAAAATATTAATTGTAGAAAAGGGAAGGGACATAGACAGGAGAATCTGTCCCTCCAAGGAGAAAAGTACCGGCTGCCATAACTGCAGCCCGTGCTCTATAGTTTCCGGCTGGGGCGGGGCAGGCGCCTTCAGCGATGGCAAGCTGACCCTTTCCCCCGAAGTCGGCGGCAGCCTGGAGCTGTATGTGGGCGACCAAGAACTGACCGCCTTGATCGATTACGTTGACAGGATATACCTGGATTTCGGGGCGCCCGGGCTGGTATACGGCCTGGAACACAAGGAAGAGATCCGGGAGTTTCAACGCAGGGCCACCCAGGCCGATTTGAAACTGATCCCGGTGCCCATCAGGCACCTCGGGACGGGCCGCTGCATGGAAATCCTCAGGCGGATGAAGGAATACCTGGTATCCAGCGGCGTGGAGGTGCGTACCGACTGCAAGGTGGAGAGGGTCCTGGCGGAAGGCGGGGCCGTCACCGGCATATCGGTGGCCGGGGGAGAAAAAATTTCCGGCCGGCATGTCATCCTCGCGCCCGGCAGGGAAGGTGCCCAGTGGCTTTCCGGCGTGGCCCGGGAGTTGGATATAAAGACCGAGGTAAACCCCGTGGACATCGGCGTCCGGGTGGAAATACCGGCGGAGATAATGGAGCACCTGACCAGGGTTTTTTACGAGTCCAAATTTATATATTATTCCAAAACATTTGACGACAAAGTTCGCACTTTCTGCATGAATCCTTACGGGGAAGTTGTGCTGGAAAACAACGGCGGGCTGATTACGGTGAACGGGCACACCCACGCTTATAAAAAGACCGGAAACACCAACTTTGCGGTCCTGGTGAGCAAAACCTTCACGGAGCCCTTCAAGGAGCCCATCGCGTACGGGAAATACGTGGCCAGCCTGGCCAACCTGCTGGGCGGGGGGGTAATAATACAGCGACTGGGAGACCTGGTGGGGGGACAGAGGACGACGGTGAGCAGGCTGAACAAGTGCCTTACCGTGCCCACCCTGGCCGAGGCCACCCCCGGTGATTTGAGCCTGGTTTTCCCGTACCGCCACCTGGTGGCCATTGTAGAAATGCTAAAGGCCCTGGATGCCATAGCCCCGGGTGTATATTCCCGATACACGCTCCTTTACGGGGTGGAGGTCAAGTTTTACTCGTCAAGGCTTTCCTTGAGTTCCAGCCTGGAAACCCATGTCCGGAACCTTTTCGCCAGCGGGGACGGCGCCGGGGTTACCAGGGGCCTTGCCCAGGCCTCTTCGGCCGGCGTCGCGGTTGCCAGGGAAATAGCTAGAAGACTGGGGTAGGCCGCTGCTTCAGAATTAATTCTAAATGGTATAAAGAAAAACCGCGCGGCGGAGCCAGGAGTTTTATTCTGGATTCTGGCTTCTGTATTCTGACCCAAAATACTGCTTTGGAGGTAATAAGGATGTCCACCGTTGTTGTGATCGGCGCTCAGTGGGGCGATGAGGGAAAGGGGAAAGTGACCGACTTCCTGGCCCGGGGTGCCGACATAGTGGTGCGCTACCAGGGAGGGAACAATGCCGGTCACACCGTGGTGGCGGACGGCCAGGAATACAAGCTGCACCTCATTCCGTCCGGAATTCTCCACCCCGAAAAACTGTGCCTGATCGGCAACGGGGTGGTGCTGGACCCGGAAGTGTTTATCGGGGAGGTGGAAGGCCTCTCGGCCAGGGGGATCAGCACCTCCAACCTCAAGATCAGCCCCAGGGCCCATGTGATCATGCCCTACCACCTGAGGATCGATGCCTGTGACGAGGAGCGCCGGGGAGCCAACCGGATTGGTACCACGGGACGGGGTATCGGGCCTGCCTACGCAGACAAGGCGGCCAGGGCGGGCATTCGCGTGGCCGACCTGATAGACCCGGAAAGCCTGGCGGAGAGGCTGAAAATCGCCCTTGAGGAAAAAAACGCGATCCTGACCAAGCTATACGGATCCCAGGCTTTTGATTTTGAGGCCGTCTACGGTACATACAAAAAGTACGGCGAGAGGTTGGCCCCTTTTGTCTCCGACGTTTCCATCCTTATAAACGAAGCCATCAGGGAGGGGAAAAACATACTCTTCGAGGGAGCCCAGGGCACCCTGCTGGATATCGACCACGGGACGTATCCATACGTGACTTCCTCGCATCCGGTGGCGGGCGCGGCCTGCTTGGGGTCAGGCGTGGGGCCCACCAAAATCGATAAAGTCATCGGGGTGGCCAAGGCCTACATCACCAGGGTGGGAGAGGGGCCGTTTCCCACCGAGCTGAAGGACGAAACCGGTGAACGCCTTCGCCGGAGGGGGCATGAATTCGGTACCACTACCGGGAGACCCAGGCGGTGCGGGTGGTTTGACGCCGTAATCGCCCGCTACGCGGCCAGGATAAACGGGCTGGATTACCTGGCCGTCACCAAACTGGACGTCCTTACCGGACTGGACAGGATTAAAATCTGCACGGCATACAGTTACGGGGGAGAAACCGTTGAGGAGTTTCCGGCCACCCTGAAGGTCCTGTCACGGTGCAGGCCGGTTTACGAGGAGGTGCCGGGCTGGACCGAGGACATCTCCACGGTCCGGAAAATTGAAGACCTGCCGGTTAATGCCCAAAACTACCTGCGGAGAATCAGCCAGCTGTCGGGGGTGCCCCTGGCCCTGGCAGGCGTCGGGCCGGGCAGGGACCAGACGCTGGTAATCAAGGAGCTGTATTGAGATGATCAGCGGGGAGGACTTCCTGCAGAAAACCCTTCTCCAGGCACGGCTGAACAGAATGAAGCACGGCGACGAGCGGCGAGACGACCACCGGCCTCCCGCCGACTGGGCCATGATTGCCGGCGAGCACATGGGGCACCTCCTGGGGGCCGTCCGGAAAGAGGACTGGGCAGTGGTGGAACAAGAAATCCTGCATGTGTCGGGGCCCTTGCTTGAGCTCCACGAGGCCCTGGTCAGGAACGGCCTTATAAAAACCGGAAGTGGGAAGCAAGAGTTGGGAATTAGAGAGGGCTGAAGCCTTAGCTGCCGAACCATAAGAACCGGTGGGAAACGGTGGAAGAAAGAACTGGCAGCATGCCGGCGGGTGGTGGAGGTACAAGTCAAAGCATACCATGCCTTCTTGATATATAAGCAGTTGTTAGGATGAAAAATTTGCAAAACAAAAAAATTAGGGTTATAAGGGCCGAAATGACTAAAAAAAAGATTTATCAGTCCGCCCTGAAGCTGTTTGAGGAGGAGGGCTATGACAATACCACGGTGGAGAAGATAGTAAAAGAAGCGGGTGTATCCAAGGGGTCCTTTTTTGTGTATTTTCCAAAGAAGGATTACGTGGTTCTTCAATACTTTAAGGATCTGGAAATATACTCGGAGGAGATGGCCAAAGACATCGATGCCAATGAAACAGAATCACCGACCTGGAAGATAATGATGTTTTTCATCCGTTCAATTGAAAAGAAAACATTTAACATTTTTTTTGTCCTGTCGCTTATATTGAACTCTCCACTGTTAAGACACCACTCGAACAGTACACCCCTGCAAACTGTCAGAATCATATCGGTAAGCTCCTCAGGCGTATAATCCTTTTTTTACCGGCCTTTTATTCTCTATAAGATAGGACCTGTCATCAAGAACAAACTGACTTTGATAAAATGTTTTTATCAGGTTGAGGCTGGCTACCCTCAGAATGTACTCAGGGCAGAAACCATAATCCCGACCACGAAGCCGGAGTTCGGGCAGCACCCCAGTTTCTGGCTGCCCAGGCCGACGCTCATGAACGGCTTGGCATCCACCAGCAGGTTCCTGGCCATCCACAGGGCCGATCCCACGGCAAACCCAAGGTCGTTAATCCTTGCGCCGCACATGGGCCCGTTAATCAGCCTGCCGGTCCTGCGGTCGGTGGAGTCGACGAGCGCCCCGAAACGCAACTTCTTCCTTTCGTATGGCCGGTTTAATCATAGGGGCCAAAAAGCCCGTGGTCATGACTTCCCGGGCGGAGAAGCCCTTGGGGCGGCTATCCTCCATAGCTTTGGCCTGCTATTACTGCGCAAAAAAGAAAAACCGGTAATTTTTTGCTTTAAAACCATAATCTAACCTGGACGGTGGGAGTAAAATGCAGCCAAGAATTCTGGTTATAAACCCGGGTTCAACCTCAACCAAAATCGCAGTATTTTCGTCCGGCCGGTGAATTACCAGGAGGTAATCCGCCATCCCGACCACGACATAGTAGAGTTTAAAAGGGTACCGGATCAGTACTCGTACCGGGAAAAGGCGATAGACCGGGCCCTGGCTGAAAATGGATTCAATGGCTGCTACGGGGACTTTAGCGCCCTGGCAGCCAGAGGAGGATTGCTGAGGCCGTTAGAAGGGGGAACCTATCGGATAGATTGGGAAATGTATGATGACCTGGCCGCATGCAAGTATGGCGAACACGCGTCGAATCTGGGGGCAATGATTGCCTATAATAAGGGGAGAGACTATAATATACCGGCCTTTACCGTGGAACCGGTATCCGTGGATGAGCTGCAGGATCAGGCAAGATACTCCGGACTGCCGGAACTGCCCAGGCATAGCAGGTCCCACGCCCTGAATATGCGCTCTGTGGCCAGGGAAGTCGCCGCCGGTATGGGTAGGCCTTTTGAAGACGTCAATCTTATAGTTGTCCACCTTGGCAGCGGCATCTCAGTTGCCTGTTTTTCCGGGGGTAAAATGATCGACGTCAGTAATCCCAACAATGAGGGCCCCTTTTCCCTGGAACGCAGCGGCAGCCTTCCTGTGCTCGATCTTGCCGGCCTGTGCTTTTCCGGGATTTATTCCAGGGAGGAAATTACGGCCAAAATCACCAGGACAGGTGGGATTTACGCGTACCTGGGCACGAAGGACTTTAAGGTGGTTGAGGCCATGGTCGATGATGGTGATTTACAGGCCAGGCGGATTGTTCAGGCCATGTGCTACCAGGTGGCTAAAGAGGTTGGTGCGATGTCGGCGGTTATCCGGGGCATGGTTGACGGGATAATATTAACCGGCGGTATTGCCCACTCAGGGCTGGTTGTGGATGAAATAGCGGCAAGGGTGTCGTTTTTGGGGAAAAGCCGACCTGATTCATGATCCCGATCCCGTCAGTGCGGCGAAACTGGCCATAAACATGATGGACGGCCCCGATGTTGATGTTTTAATGAAGGGGGCAATGGAGAGCAGGGAGTTTTTAAAAGAGCTGGCGCCTGCGGCAGTGGCGGGCGGCGGGAAGATATTAAGCTGCCTCACTGCTTATGAGGTTCCGGATCATGACCGTTTTATTTTCGTAACCGATGGAGGAATCAACATATGCCCCACCCTGGAAGAAAAAATCGCCATACTCGAGAATTCCATCGCCTTTCTATATTCGGTGGGGTTAATGATGCCCAAAGCAGCTGTTCTTTCGGTGAATGAAAAGGTCAGCCCAAGGATGCCGGTAACGGTGGAGGCGAAGCAAATTGCGGACATGTTCCGGCTGGGGAGGCTGACGGGCGCCCAGGTTGAAGGCCCGATGGCCCTGGATGTGGCCTTAAGCAAAGAGGCGGCCCGGCATAAGGGGATAAAAAGCCCGGTGGCGTCAAACGCGGATTTGATTTTAGTCCCCAATATAGAGGTCGGCAATATCATTGACCAGACAATAATACATTTTGCCGGGGGAAAAGGGCTGCGGTGGTCATGGGCGCAAAAAAGCCGGTGGTTTTGGCCGCCGGAAGGTAAAAACCGTTTGACAGGCTGTGTTCACTGGCACTGGCCTGTTATTCCGCGGCGGGAGGGGAAAGCCGCCAGGCCGGTCATTTCCGGGGCTGAGCAACCGGCGCTTTCCGCCGCCTGGCAGTCAACCCGTAACTTCAATGACCATGCCTAAATGTTCATTCATCATGAAAAGTCGAGAGATAAATTCGTCCATAATTCTCGCCGGGCGGCATGGGGCGTTTTTACAGCCGCTTTACTGCACGAAACAAACGTATGTTCAGAAGGAATTGCCTCCCGAAGGTGAGAATTAGATTTTAAACTAAGGTATATTTAAAAGAAGGGGGATTGAAAAATGAGTTTTAAGCCGAGCGAGGCGGAAGAGGAATATTTTGCACGGTTGGAGTTTGAGAAAAAGAAAAAGATTGCCGAAGAGCAGATGAAACTATTATCGGCAAAAGAAAAGGAAGACCTGAAAAAAACCCATTTTATGCACTGCCCCAAGTGCGGGATAGAACTCATCATGGTCCGGTACAAAAATGTGGAGGTTGACGAGTGTCCCAATTGCAAGGGATTCTGGCTAGATGCCGGAGAAGTGGAAAAAATCATCTCCGAAAAAGACTCCTTTTTATCCAACGTACTGAAAATTTTTAAATAGCCTGTAACCAGCCAACCCCGGGCGAGGCGCTTAGCTTCACCGGGGTTTTGTGGCACTCCCGGGTTGCGCCCCATCCGGCCCGGTGAGATATTTTCCGGGCACCCGCCGGGTACTGAATGAAAAATATTCCCGTACAATTGCCCGGCTGCACTTTTTGCTTTGACTGCCCCCAGCTGTCCCGTGCTTGTCAAAAAAACTCCCAGGCATTGCATTATTACTGGCAAATGTATATTTATAATTATGCCACCTAGGAGGATACGGAACAGCTTCCTCCCGCTAAAATACGGCAATGTCCCGGAGATACTAACCAGGAAAGGGTTGCCATATCAACTTTAATCCGTATGTGGATCACAGAGAAAATTAAAACTGAAAAATTATAAAGTGGCAACCAAGTGGCAAAAAAAAATGAATTTTTATAATTTCCGCCGAAAATCAAAAGCCCCGCAATTCCTTGCGGGGCCTGCTTTTCAGCTGGTGCGCCCGGAGGGACTCGAACCCCCGGCACGCGGTTTAGGAAACCGCTGCTCTATCCTCCTGAGCTACGGGCGCATTCTTTTTTAAAGTTATCCCGCCCTCCGGGCGGGAAATTGGGCGTGGCGTGCCTGAAGGGACTCGAACCCCTAACCTTCTGATCCGTAGTCAGACGCTCTATCCGATTGAGCTACAGGCACAAAGGCCGGCTCGCCACCGGCAAATTTCATTCTAGCAAAATAACTGCAGGAAGTCAAGCCGCAGAGAATTTTTTGGGCTGGCCAGTCCTTGACGCTGGATGGCATTATAATATATAATGTTTGGTGTTCCTGATTACATTTTAAGCCAAAGACGACCCAAGAAACAGAACCAGTTGGCCCGGGGGGTGGATAAATTGAAGCGCACATATCAGCCCAAGGATAGAAAACATAAAAAGGCTCACGGATTTCTGAAAAGAATGTCCACATCGGCCGGACGAAAAGTAATAAAAAGAAGAAGGATCAAGGGCAGAAAGAGACTGAGTGCATGAGGCCGCTAGCATAGTGGCCTTTTGATTGTATATAAACTTGTCCTTTGCCGAAATGGACAGATTATCGCAGTTGTTAATTATGCCGGAAGGGTGTAAATAATATATACTATAAAGAAGATAAAAAAAAATGAAGAATTCAAGAAGATTTATGCCAGGGGACGGTCGGTGGCCGGGAGAAATCTGGTCCTGTATTGCCTGCGCAGTAGCGACGGGGACAGGAGGTTCGGATTTTCCATCAGTAAGAAGGCCGGCAAGGCAGTGGTCAGAAACAGGCTGAAAAGGTTGCTAAGGGAAATCTGCAGGCTCAACGGCCAGTGGTTCAGGGAAGGGTATGACTACATAGTCATTACGAGAAAGGACGCCGCACAAAAAGGATACCATGAGCTGGAGGAAGAACTGTTCAGGCTGACCAGGAGAATACAGTGAGAGAGAAGAATAATGAAGGGAATAAATTGCCTGTTCACGGTTAAAAAAATTCCGGTCTCGCTGGCTGTGGGCCTGATCAAGATGTACAGAAGATACATTTCGCCCCTCAAGCCGCCCACCTGCAGGTTCTATCCAACGTGCTCGCAGTATGCTGTGGAGTCCTTGGAAAAGTATGGTATAATAGTGGGGACGTGCAAGTCAATAATCAGGGTTTTAAAATGCAACCCGTTCCACCCCGGAGGGTATGACCCGGTGAGGTAAACGGGCGACAAGGCTGACACAGTTAATATGGAGGCGATAAATTGGGCATACTACAACCTTTGGTGGACGGCATCACGCTGATTATAAACTGGATGTACAACCTTACGGTGGCGGTCAACATTGGAAGCTATGGGCTGGCCATAATACTTTTCACCATTGCCCTGAAGATAGTACTATACCCGCTTACCTTAAAGCAGATGAAATCTATGTACATGATGCAGCAGCTGGGTCCCAAGATCAAGGAGATCCAGGACAAGTACAAGGGCAAGGATCCCCAGAAGATGCAGCAGAAGATAATGGAGCTTTACCGGGAGCACAATGTCAACCCCATGGCCGGCTGCCTGCCGCTGCTGATCCAGATGCCCATACTGATTGCGCTCTTTCAGGCGCTGAGGCTTTTTGAGTACAGGGACGTCGAAGACGCCAGGTTTCTGTGGATAGACAACCTCAGCGAAATCAACAACGAGTTTTATGCCCTCGCCATCCTGGCGGGATTGACCACCTTCCTCCAGACCAGGCTGACCACAAACATGGCCGACCAGACGCAAAAGATAATGCTGTACACAATGCCTTTAATGATTGCCTATTTTGCAACCCAGGTGCCGGCCGGTCTAGCCCTTTACTGGGTAACCTTCAACATTCTGGGCATAGTACAGCAGTATTTCGTTAACAAGCAGACCTTGGCAATGAAGGAGGCGATAGCCGAAGGTGCAGGCAGTAGAAAAAACCGGTAGGACGGTGGAAGAAGCGGTAGAACTTGGACTGAGCGAATTGGGCGTGGCCAGGGAAGAGGCGGAGATAGAGGTAATCGAGCAGCCGTCAAAGGGACTGCTGGGTTTACTGGGTTCAAGGCCGGCCAAAGTGAGAATCACCGTGAAAAATTCCCCGTCCAGAAGGGCCCGGGAATTTTTGAACAGCATCCTGAAAGCCCTGAATCTGACAGCAAACATGGTTATAACCGAAAAGGACCAGACCATCAGCGTAGACCTGGAAGGGGAAAAGCTGGGCATACTAATCGGAAGAAGGGGAGAAACCCTGGATGCCCTGCAATACCTGATGAACTTATCGGTGAACAAAAACCAGGAGAACAGAAAAAAGCTGGTTTTGGACATCGAGGGGTACCGGCAGAGAAGAGAGGAAACACTGAAAAAGCTGGCCCACAAACTTGCCGACAAGGCCCGGCAGAGGGGTCGAAGCGTGGTCCTGGAGCCGATGAATTCCCTGGAGAGAAGAATAATTCACACCGCCCTGCAGGGAAACGAAGACATAACAACTTTCAGTGAGGGAGAAGAACCCTACAGGAAAATAATTATCACGCCTAAAAGATAGCGACATCAACCCAGCGGGATGGAAACGCCCGGCTGGGTTTTTTAAAATAGCGCAGCGGCAAGGGATTGAAAAGAGAGAGAGGTTAAACAGCGGTGGATGATACCATAGCGGCCATATCGACGCCACCCGGGGAGGGAGGCGTCGGAATTATAAGAATAAGCGGGAAGGATGCCTTTCAGGTGGCCAGGAAGGTGTTCCGGCCGGCCGCCAGGCGGAAAGACTGGCTGGAGGATAGCCACAGGCTTCACTACGGACACGTAGTGGACGGCCGGACCGGCAGGGTCATCGACGAGGTGCTGCTGACCGTTATGAAGGCCCCCCGTACCTACACCAGGGAGAACATAGTGGAGATAAACTGCCACGGTGGGATGGTGCCACTCAGGGAGGCCCTTAGAGCGGTGCTGGCTGCGGGAGCCAGACTGGCGGAACCAGGGGAGTTTACCAAGAGGGCCTTTTTAAACGGCAGGATAGACCTTACCCAGGCTGAGTCGGTAATTGACGTGATCAGGTCAAAAACCGAAGCTTCCCTGAGGGTAGCACTTTCCCAGCTTGAAGGCAGGCTGTCCGTGAGGATCGGGGCTGTCCAGGACAAAATACTCGGCCTGCTGGCAGGGCTTGAGGCCGCCATCGACTTTCCGGAGGACGACGTCGAGGAAAAAACAAGGGCCCAGCTGACTGAGACGGCCCGGGAAATAATCCGGGAACTTGAAAAATTAATCGAAACAGCGGCCACGGGGAAAATATACCGGGAAGGAATCCGGACAGTCATCGCGGGAAGGCCAAACGTTGGCAAGTCATCCTTGCTAAATGCCCTGCTGGGGCAGGAGCGGGCAATTGTTACGCACATCCCCGGTACCACCCGGGATGTCATCGAAGAAACCCTGAACGTGAGAGGCATCCCGCTGGTGCTGGTGGACACCGCCGGGCTCAGGGAAACCCAGGATCTGGTGGAGCGGATCGGGGTAGAGAAGGCCAAGGAATTGCTGGCCGGGGCCGACCTGGTTCTATACGTGGTGGAGGCGGCGGTGGGGGTGACCCGGGAGGACCGGGAAATCCTGGAGGCTCTCGACCGGAAAAAGACCATTTTGATCGTGAACAAAATCGACCTGAAGGAAAGGGCGGAAATCCACGGAACAGCCGATTTGCCCCGGGTGGAGGTGTCGGCCCTTTCCGGAGAAGGGCTGGAAGTCCTGGAGGAAAAAATAGTGGATTTGGTTGCCGGGGGCAGGGCAGGATCGCCTGAGTCGGTGGTAGTCAGCAGGGCGAGGCACGAAGATGCCATTAGCCGCGCCAGGGACCACATGGCGGACTTTCTGGTCGCCGCCGGGGCCGGCGTTCCGGCCGACATCCTTTCCATAGACGCAAGAAACTCCTGGGAGGCGCTGGGGGAAATAACCGGATCCACGGTCACCGAGGACCTGCTGGACAGAATATTCCGGGATTTCTGCATAGGCAAGTGAGGTGGGGGAAATGGAATACCAGGCCGGAGAATATGATGTGGTGGTGGTAGGAGCGGGGCACGCCGGGTGCGAAGCAGGACTGGCGGCGGCAAGGCTGGGCCTAAGGACGCTGGTCCTGACCATCAGCATGGACAACGTGGCCCTGATGCCCTGCAATCCGGCAGTGGGCGGGCCGGCAAAAGGCCAATTGGTCAGAGAGGTTGACGCCCTGGGCGGGGAGATAGGGATCAACACCGACCGGTCGGCAATCCAAATGCGCATGCTCAACACCGCCAAGGGGCCGGCCGTACACGCCCTGAGGGCGCAGACCGACAAGCGCCTTTACCAGGCAAACATGAAATGGGTGCTGGAAAACCAGGAGAATCTCGATCTCAAGCAGGCCATGGTGGACCGGGTGCTAATCGAAAAGGGAATGGCAGCCGGGGTAATCACCAGCATGGGAGCGGTGTTTAGGGCCCGGGCGGTAATCCTGACCACGGGGACGTACCTGAGGGGACGCATAATCATCGGGGACGTCGCCTATACCGGCGGTCCGGCGGGAAATTTTCCCTCCTTGAAGCTTTCCGACAACCTTTCCGGAGAACTGGGCCTGAAGCTGATGAGGTTCAAAACGGGAACGCCGGCCAGGGTGGACAGGCGCAGCATAGATTTTGCCCGGATGAACATCCAGCCCGGGGACGAAAGGATGTGGAACTTTTCTTACGTTTCGGACGTGAGGGAGAGGGACCAGATACCCTGCTGGCTTACCTACACCAACTCCGAGACCCACCGGATCATCAGGGAAAACCTGCACCGATCGCCCCTGTACAGCGGATTCATAGAAGGAACGGGACCGCGGTACTGCCCCTCCATCGAGGACAAGGTGGTGAGGTTTGCCGGCAGGCCGGGCCACCAGGTGTTCGTTGAACCGGAAGGAAGGTACACCAATGAAATGTACGTGCAGGGTATGAGTTCCAGCCTTCCGGAAGATGTTCAAGTGGCCATGTACCGGACAGTGCCGGGTCTCGAAAAAGTTCAGATTATGAGGCCGGCCTACGCCATAGAGTATGACTGCCTTGATCCCACTCAGCTCAAGCTTTCACTGGAGTTGAAAAGTATTCCGGGCCTGTTCAGCGCAGGACAAATCAACGGCACCTCCGGTTACGAGGAGGCGGCGGCCCAGGGTATAATGGCCGGGATTAATGCCGCCATGTACGTCAGGGAAAAGGAACCGTTGGTCCTGACACGATCCCAGGCCTACATCGGGGTGCTCATAGACGACCTGGTGACAAAGGGTACCGCCGAGCCGTACAGGATGATGACGTCCAGGGCGGAGTACAGGCTTCTTTTGCGGCAGGACAACGCGGACATGAGGCTGACGGAAATCGGGCACAGGGTGGGCCTGGTGGGGCCGACCAGATTGAAATTGTTTTTGGAGAAAAAGAAAATGATATTGGATGAGATTTACAGGCTGAACCGGACGCGCATTCCGGCGACCGGGGAAGTAAAGTCCGTTTTGAGCAAAAAGGGATCGGACATTCAGCAGAACACCAGCCTGGCGGCCCTGCTGAGGAGGCCGGAACTGAGCTACCGGGACCTCATGGAACTCCCCCTGGACAGCCCCGACCTTCCCGAGGAGGTAAGGGAAGCCGTGGAGATTGAAATAAAATACGAAGGCTATATTAAAAAGCAGCAGGCCCAGGTGGATCGCTTCGAAAAGCTGGAGAACAGGAAGCTGCCTGAAAACATCGACTACACTTCGATGCAGGGTCTTTCCAGGGAGGCCGCCCAGAAACTGGATCAGGTAAGGCCGGAGTCAGTGGGACAGGCGGCCAGGATATCGGGGGTAAGCCCGGCGGACATATCGGTTCTGATGATTCACCTGGAAAGAATGTCCAGGCCGGAGGCCGGGGGAAAGGGGTTTGCCGACTGAGTTGCTGGGACTGCTGGAGGAATGCCTGGATCGAGGCTCCCGGGAGCTTGGACTGAATCTGGGCCGGGAAAAATTTGCCGCTTTTCGGGACTACTACGAAATCCTGGTGGAGGAAAACAAAAAGTTCAACCTTACTTCCATAACCGGGGAAAAAGAAGTTGCGGTGAAGCACTTCCTGGACTCGCTGACCTGCTTACGCCTACTTGACCAGGGAGGGGCTTTTGTGATCGACTTGGGAACCGGCGCAGGATTTCCCGGGGTGCCGGTGAAAATATGCCGCCCGGAAATGGACCTGCTGCTGGTGGACTCGGCGAAGAAAAAGGTGCAGTTCGTGTCGGACCTGATCGAAAGGCTGGGACTGGAAAGGGCCGAGGCCAGATGGGACCGGGCCGAGACCATGGGAAGCAGCAGCGAGTACAGGGAAAAGGCGGACATCGTTGTGAGCAGGGCGGTGGCTCCCATGAACGTCCTGGCCGAACTGTGCCTCCCGCTGGTAGTGCCGGGAGGGGTATTTTTGGCCATGAAGGGACCGGGATCGGCGGAGGAATTTGATTCCGCCGGGAGGGCCATTGAATTGCTGGGGGGCCGGGTGGAGAGGGCGGAACGGATGAGGCTGCCCATTATCCCCGAGGAAAGAATTCTGTATTTAATTAGAAAGATATCCCCCACTCCCGCGGGTTATCCGAGGAGGCCGGGGATACCGGCAAAAAGGCCAATTGTATAAGAGAATACAGGAGACAGGAGGAAAAGATTACCCTAAAAAAGATTTCACATTCTGTCTTTGTATCCCGACAAGTAAGATTTTAAAGGATACCCTCCAACCGGGAATCCATTGTTTTTGTTCTTCTAAGAAGAGGAAGGGTAAGGGGGCTTTTTTTGTTAAAAGAAGGAACACGAAGTTTTTTTGTTGAATAGTTTTTCAGTCGGCAGACAGGAAAGGAATACATGCAAGTATGTCTCCTGTCTCACGTATTCTTACGGTCAAGTCAGGCATTCATCTTGAAGCAGAGGTGTTTCCGTGGGCAGGATAATCGCCATTGCCAACCAGAAGGGCGGGGTGGCCAAGACCACAACCGCGGTTAACCTTTCGGCCTGGATAGCCGCCATGGGCCGGCGGGTCCTGCTTGTCGACATCGACCCCCAGGGCAACGCCACAAGCGGCCTGGGAATTAACAAGGATGATCTGCAGCACACGGTTTACGATGTGCTGATCAACGGCCTGGAGGCAGGAAGGGCCGTAGTCCGCAGCCCCGTGGAAAACCTTTTGGTGATCCCCTCGAGGATCGACCTGGCGGGCGCCGAGATCGAGATGGTGGGCCTGAAGGAAAGGGAATACCTGTTGAAAAAGGCCATTGCCGGGATTAGGGACGACTATGAGATGCTGATCATTGACTGTCCCCCCTCCCTTGGGCTGCTGACCATAAATGCCATGGCGGCTGCGGATTCGGTCCTGATCCCGATCCAGTGCGAATATTACGCCCTGGAAGGGGTCGGACAGCTGATGAACACCATTTACCTGGTGCAGGAAGGGATCAACCGGGACCTCAAAATAGAAGGCGTCCTGCTGACCATGTTTGACGGACGGACAAACCTGAGCATCCAGGTGGTGGACGAGGTAAAGCGGCACTTCAGGGAAAAGGTGTACAAGAGCATTATACCCAGGAATGTGCGCCTTAGCGAGGCGCCCAGCCATGGAAAGCCGGTCATGATATACGACCGGAGATCCAGGGGTGCGGAGGTGTACCACGACCTGGCAAAGGAAGTGTTGGGCATTGAATAAAAAAAGAGGACTGGGAAGAGGGCTGGAGGCCCTTCTGCCGGGTGCCGCCGGAGAAAGGGACGGGAGGCTAAGGGAGATTGGCGTGAACGATGTGGTGCCCAACCAAAGACAGCCCCGGCAGGTTGTGGACGGAGAAAAACTCGGCGAACTGGCCGGATCGATTAAAGAGCACGGGGTAGTTCAGCCAATCGTGGTCAGGCCCCTTGATGACGGGAAATACGAGATCATTGCCGGGGAAAGAAGATGGAGAGCCTGCCTTGAACTGGGCATGCAAAAAATACCGGCCGTTATAAGGGAATACGGGGATCTGGAGGCAGCCGCCGTCGCCCTGATCGAAAACGTGCAGAGGGAGAACCTCAACCCCCTGGAAGAGGCCAGGGCGTACAAAATACTGATGGAAGACTTCGGACTGACCCAGGAGGACGTGTCCAGGAGGGTGGGAAAGAGCAGGCCCTTTGTGGGAAATATGGTCAGGCTGCTTTCCCTGCCCGGGGAGATCCAGCAAATGCTGCTGGAAAACAGGCTGTCGGCGGGGCATGCCAGGGCGATTCTGGCGATTGGGGACAGGGAACGGCAGATAGAAGCCGCCAGGAAAATAATCCGGAGTCAGATGAATGTGCGGCAGGCCGAGAGCCTGGTGAAAAACATGGTCGAGACCGGCGGGTCGAGGACAGGCACAAAGAGGAGGGCCTTGCCCGTAGAATACAAGGCACTTGAAAGGGACCTGAACGCGGTGCTGGCGGCCAAAGTAAGGGTCAGAGAGAGAAAGGGAGGCGGAGGCAGGGTGGTGCTGGAATTTAAAACCACGGCCCAGATGATTAAATTTTTAACAGATCTCAAGGGAGAGGCAGGCGCCCTCTCCTCCTGAAGGTGTTTCACGTGAAACAAACATCCGGTTGCGGCGGGAGATGAAAAATTTTGACCGGCACAATAGTAAATGCGGCCGCCATTGTGGTGGGCGGACTGTTGGGAGTGTTCCTGAGGAGAGGCATCCCCGAACCCGTCAAGAAGACGGTAATGCAGGGGCTGGGCCTCTCCGTATTACTGATTGGTGCAAAGATGGCCCTTAAAACCGAAAATGTGATTCTGCCAGTGATCAGCTTGGTGGCCGGAGGCGCCCTGGGCCAGGCCGTCGACATCGAAAAGCGCCTGTCAGCGCTGGCCTGCCGCCTGGAGGCCGGTTTCGGAGGGGGGGACGGCAGGCTGTCAGGGGCCTTTATTACCGCCAGTCTGGTTTACTGCGTCGGAGCCATGGCCATCGTCGGGTCCATCGAGGACGGGCTGAATGGAAACCCGTCCATTCTTTTCGCCAAGTCCGCCCTTGACGGTGTTGCCTCTGTAATTTTCGGGTCCACTTTGGGGCCGGGGGTGGTCTTTTCGGCCCTGCCGGTTTTTCTTTACCAGGGGGCCATAACCCTTTTGGCTGGCACTTTAAAGGATTTTCTTGCCGGTGAAGTGATGAGTGAATTGACCGCCACGGGGGGCCTTCTTATTCTCGGAATAGGCATCAATATCCTGGGTTTGAGGGAAATAAAGGTGGGGAACCTCCTGCCTGCCCTGGCGGTGGTGATGGTTGTTTCCCTGGTAGCCAGGATGTAAGCCCGGGCTTCTGAAAGCAATACCGCCAGAAAAGGGTCGGCTAAAGGAGATTGCCATTCCCGCCCGGTTTTTTCCCGGTGCGTCCTTAGCGCCCCCGGTCCTGCCGCCCTGAAGGATTCCCACTCCCGGCCAGAGCCGCCAGCAGTGCGGACTCGTAGACCTCCCTCAGCGGAACACCTCTTTCAGCGGCTATTCTCCGGCAGTCCTCGTATTCCGGCGCGGCCCTGAGGGGCCGCCCGTCGCTTCCCAGGGCGGTTTTAATCCTTACCCGGCCGTAAGGAGTGTCCACTTCCTCCGCATGGCGGTCCAGGACCTCCCGCCGCTCCTCCCGGAATCTTACGCCCAGGGTGGTTGTTTCTCCCATCAGAATCCGGACCAGGGCGTCTCTGTCCTGGGGCCGGCACAGAACGGTGATCACGAAGCCGGGCCTGTTTTTCTTCATGTATGCCGGGCTGAAGAAAACGTCCAGGGCGCCGGTGGCAAATAGCCTCTCCATGACATGTCCGCAAAACTGGGGATTCATGTCGTCTATGCTGGCCTCCAGGACGGCAATCAGGTCGCTCTGGACGGATCCCGGGGCTGCCGGAATGCCCAGAAAAACCCTGAGACAGTTGGGTATGCCGAAATCCTTGCTGCCGATTCCGTAACCCACCACCTCCACGGTCATCTCCGGAAGCAGGCCGAAAGACCCGGCCAGCGCTGTAGCCACAGCAGCACCGGTGGGGGTTGTCAACTCCCCCTCCAAGTCAAGCCTTCTCAGCGGGATACCCTTTAAAAGTTCGGCGGTGGCCGGGGCGGGCACCGGCAGAAGCCCGTGGCGGCACCTGACGTACCCGCCGCCCGGCGGGACCGGGGAGCAGGCCACCCTGTCCACGTCAAGGTACTGCAGGGCCAGGGAGGTGCCTACAATGTCCAAAATTGAGTCCACCGCCCCCACTTCGTGGAAGTGGACGTGGTCGGGAGAAACCCCGTGCACTTTTCCCTCCGCCTCAGCCAGCCTCTGGAAAATCTTCAGAGAAACGTCCCGGGCCCGTTCCGGCAGGGAACTGTTCCGAATCAAATCTCTTATTTCCCCGAAATGCCTGTGGGGCTGGAGGTCTTCCTCCACCGTTATCTTTACCCTCGTTCCTGCTATGCCCCGGCTGGCCGTCCTAATTACCCGCATGTCCCAGCCGCCCAGCGGCAGGCCTCGCAATTCCCGCTCGATCCAGGCGGGGTCGGCGCCTGCGTCGATCAGGGCACCCAGGCACATGTCCCCGCTGATCCCGGAAAAACAGTCCAAGTATAATAATTTCATTATGAGACCTCTTTTTGATCACCAGGGCCGTCGCCGGACAGCGACGGGGGGCCGGGATCGAAATGCTCCCTGCCGGGCCAGCCGCTCAGAAAACAGGTGCCGGCCCGCCAAAGCAGCTTGAGCCGGGTGGCTTGCGCCCGGCAAAGTTGTTGGTTCATGAATAAATTTTATACCACCGCTGCTATACTGTCAAATAATGTTATACTAAGAACAGGATCCGGGAATGGTTTCCGGCGGGTTGAAGGACCCGGCAATGAGGCGCTGGCGTGCCGGAACCGGCCGGTCAGAGGACCCCGGGATGCGGGCTCGCGGCACAGCCTGCGGCGATGCTCAAAAATCCGGATCCAGTAACCGCTTTTCTGGAGGGATTTGCCTTGTTCCGAGACAGGGTTGACGCCGGCCGGAAGCTGGCCGCCGAACTGAAAAAGATTAATCCTGCGGGTGCGGTTGTCCTGTGCATTCCAAGGGGCGGAGCGGTAGTGGGGGCCGAGGTGGCAGGGGAGATTGGAGCTTCCCTGGATCTGATCGTGCCGAGAAAAATTGGTGCCCCCTTCAACCCGGAGGCGGCTATCGGCGCCGTGGCCCAGGACGGGACAACATATCTGAACGAAAGGCAGATTGCCCGGATCGGGATAAAGAAGGAAGTTCTCGAAGGGTTGATTGAAAAAGAGGTCAGGGAAATCAAAAGAAGGATGACCGGATACCGGGGCAACACCGACTACCCGGACTTCCGGGAGAACACCCTGATCCTGGTCGACGACGGGGCCGCCACGGGATACACCATGCTTGCCGCCGCGGAGTACGTGAAAAAGGCGTTAAAACCCCGCAGGCTGATTATAGCGGTTCCGGTGTCTCCCCCGGACACCCTGGATCTTTTCGGCCGAGTGGCCGACCAGGTGGTCTGCCTCCACGCACCGGACGATTTCTACGCCGTGGGCCAGTTTTATCTGAACTTCGGGCAGACCACAGACAAAGAGGTCATTTCCATCCTGGAAAAGTTCGGAAAAAAGGGGAACGGCGCAGGAAGCCGGCGCTGACGGACGAAGCGGCCCGATTCCCAATCGTACCCGGTCAGGCAGCCGGATTTTGCACCTTTCGGTGACCTTAAGCTTATCCCTGCCGCACCTGATCCGATGACGCCACGTGCTTACCCGATGAACCTTAAGGTCCCGGCGGAATTTTTCTGTTTCGGGCGGGGAGGCGGCACTCGTGGCGCATAAAACACCTGCCGGCGTCAGAAAATAAGAAAGTCAGCCATTTATCCGGAGGTGTTGCACTGGTGAAAAAAGTGGCCGTAGACGGGGGTCTTCCCCAGGTTCTTAGGGAAACGCTTGAAAAAGAGGGATACGAGGTGGTGGGCCCCTACCGGGGGCAGGACGTTGACGCAATCATCACCACCGGCCTGGACAACAACGTCATGAACATGCAGGACGTAAAGGTCACAGCGCCGGTTATCGACGCCAGCGGGAAAACCCCGGAAGACATAATCAGAAGGCTCCGTGAAACAGGGCCCGCCTGAGAAAAAACCGTCAACCAGCCAGAACCCCGGCCGGCCCGGGGTTCTGTGCCGGCGGCTATAAGCTGCCGGCGGTGTTTTCCTGAGCTTGTTCCGAAATCATCCTCAAAAGCCCCTCCACGATCAGGTCCGCCATTTTCATCACGATGTTCAGGCGGGTGTTCTGAAGCACCAGGTACTCTAGAAAACCGCCCACGTTGACGATGCCGGTGATGTGGACATCACCCACCGCCGGCAGGTTTTTATTTACCCCCGCGCCGGGCTGCAGCGACCCGTCGCCTATGCTTATGTGGCCGACGTTTTCCAGGCTGCCCAGGCAGGCATCGACAGCGATTATATAGGGATCAGCAAAGCGGGAATAAATCTCGTCCAGCTTTTCCCGGAGATTGCTGGCATGAACCGGGTGGTCCAGGGTGCCGAATACATGAAGGTAATTCTGGGTTGTTGCCCGGATCTTGGTCCCCACCAGGGGCCCCAGGCAATCGCCGGTGGATCGGTCGGTTCCCACACAGAGAAGCACCTTGTCCTGTTCCGGCCGGACTCCAGCCCTTTTCAGCCGGGCCGACAGGTCCCAGCCCAGCCTGGCCACCGCCAGGGGGTCATCGCAGTGGATCTTGGTTTTGGCCGGGGACGCGGCTTCCATTATAGCGTTCACGGCAGTCATACAATCCCTCCGAAAATACAATACAATTATATTTATTTCCAAGCCGGAGTATGTTTAAACAAAAAAAAACACGGACGGTCCGGCAGGTCTAGCCATTTATGAATTATGCCCCCCGTTTTTGGAATTTTCGGTTGATGTCATTTCGCCCCCCTGGGAAGCATAAAGTGTATGGGGTGGTAATTTTTGCATTTGTCTTGGGGCCGGGTTTCAGCGTTCAACGTGGCGGTTCTTTACGTCGGGCCGGTGATCGGGGCGGGCTTTGCCTCGGGGCAGGAAATACTGCAGTTTTTTACCGTTTTCGGGAGCAGCGGCCTCTGGGGGGTAATGCTGGCGGGAGCCCTGTTTTGCTACCTGGGAGGGCTGGTCATGTACCTGTCGGTTTCCACCGCGGCCAGGAACTACACGGACATTTACCGGACCGTCCTCGGCGGGGCGCCGGCAAGGGCCATGGACTACCTCAGTCTGGCCATGCTGCCGGGCGGCCTGGTGGTGATGCTGGCCGGCGGGGGCGCGGTTTTTTCCGAACACCTGGGTTTGCCACGGATTACAGGCACCCTGCTGACGGCGCTGATTACCGCCGCCGTGATTTACACCGGCCTGCAGGGGGTAATCTCGGCCAATACGCTTCTGGTTCCCTTCAAGGTGGCGGCTATTTCCGGCATTTGCCTGCTGGCGCTGGCCTTCGGCCGCCCTTTGCCTGAAATAGGCGCAGCCGCAGTCGAACCTTCCTACGGTTCCAGGATTAACTGGGCCTGGTCGGCCCTTCTTTATGTTTCCTACAACATGGTAGTCCCGGTGGCCGTGCTTTCATCCCTTGGAAGGGCGGTGTCCCTCCAGGCCGGCGTAAGGGGAGGGGTTGCCGGTGGGGCGGCTCTCTGGGCGGTCGCCCTCCTGATGGTGGCCACCGGCCTTTACTTTTACCCCGGCATAACCGGCTACGAGGTGCCGATGCTGTTTATCGCGGGAAACCTCGGGTCTCTGGTTAAAACGGTCCTGGTGACACTGATCTGGGTGGCCATTTTAACCACCGCCATCGCCGATGCCCACGGTTTCGCCTCCCGGATCGCCGGGGGCAATACCAGGAAGTATAAAATTATCGGTGCGGGAGTGGTCTTCATCTGCCTGCCGCTTTCAACCCTTAAGTTTTCCGTGCTGGTAAAGGTGATTTACCCCCTGTTCGGCTACGCCGGGCTGGTACTCCTGGCGGCGCTGTTATTTATTCCCCCGGTCCGGATTTTAAGAAGGAAATTCTCCCGATCGGTTTAATTATTTACATAGTCGCTAAATAAGAAGCGGGGAACGGGTGTTTTTAAATCGGAACACCTTCCTGACCGGCAACCGGTTAAAAGGAAGTGGTCTGTACGAACTGGCTGGATATACTGATTGTCATCATCGTCGGAGGATACCTCCTGATCGGCTTTAAAACGGGGTTTATAGGCGGGCTGGCCAGGCTTCTCGGAGCGCTGCTGGGGCTTGCCGCAGCCTTGAATTTTTACCGGCCCCTGGC
Organism: Desulfovirgula sp.; assembly: GCA_020725625.1. GTDB lineage: Bacteria > Bacillota > Desulfotomaculia > Desulfotomaculales > Desulfocucumaceae > JAILZP01. The sequence goes on from DYET01000108.1 coordinate 21,397, forward strand.
GGACATGCTGAATCTCAAGTGGAACCTGGTCCCGGCCATAGGAGGCTGGATTCCTCTGTCGGCCTTCGGCACCAAGGGAAAGCTGTCCGGCCCCTGGGACCTTCTTCACCCCGTGAAGGTGCCAGGCGCCGAAAGCCAGTTGACCGCGCCGGCAGGGCCGATTTACACCCTGCAGGGGGTGGGCGAGTCGGTTTCGAGGATGTTGGCTTCCGGCATTCTTGATATTTTGTGTTTTATTCTGATTTTTTTGATTGTCTCCATGGTCGTTAAGTGGCTGGGCGTTTTGGCGGGGAAGCTGGCCAGGCTGTTCTTTTTGGGGCCGGTGGACAGGATTGCGGGAGCCCTTCTGGGCGCGGCAAAAGGGGGCGTGATCGCCGCCGTCCTGGTGGCCCTGGCCAATTCCCTGCAGGTGCCGGCGTCCTTGATATCCGGCAGCAGCAACGACAACTGGATCAGTCTGGCCCTGCAGAAGTCCATCCTGGTACCGTACTTTGTCAAGGCGCTGGTTGTACTGAACGCCAGGTTCCCCGGGTGGGGCATATAATTGTCGGCGGGATTTAAATTATAGAGAGCCCTGAATACTCTAGAGGGCCGATGAAGGAGATGTTTTTATGTCCCAGCTGGTTAAATACCGGGTGGGCGACGTGGTCAGGATGAGAAAGGCCCATCCCTGCGGGGGCGACACCTGGGAGATAATGCGCACCGGCGTGGACTTCCGGATCAAGTGCCTGAAGTGCGGGAGGGTGGTCATGGTCCCCCGGCCCAAGTTTGAAAAAAGTGTCAAGGGGGTTGTCACATCTGCCGGCCCCGGGCCCGCGGACGGCTGAATCCCCGGAAACAAGGATTCACACCACTTCAAGTGGGCAGTGTATATTTTTAGTAGGTGTCTGGAGGGGCAATAAAGAAATGAGACCTCTAGAGGTTACTTCATAAGAAGTAGCCGACTCCCGGGTAAGGAGTGAGGTCTCGTGGTAAAAATTCGGCAACTGGTGATGGTGGTC
>DYET01000109.1 GCA_020725625.1 Desulfovirgula sp.
GTCTGCTGCATGTACGCCATCAAGGAGGCGGTCATCGCCAAGGAACACACCCCCTACGAACTGGACACCGCCGTCTTCTTCATGGACATGCGCACCTACGGCAAGGATTTTGAAAAATACTACGACCGGGCCAAGCTCGAACACGGAGTGCGTTTTATCCGGTCCAGGGTATACGAGGTCACCGAAACGGGCGACGGCAGCGGCAACCTGAAGATCCGCTACGCCAACGAGGACGGCTCCATTTCCACCGAGGAGTTCGACCTGGTGGTCCTCTCCATAGGCCTTGAACCCTCCAGGGACATGGTGGAACTGGCCAACAAGCTGGGTGTGGACCTGAACAAGTTCAACTTCGCCGATCCCCCCGCCCTTACCGGCGTGGGCACAAACAGGCCGGGTATATACGTGGCCGGGGCCTTCAGCGGGCCCAGGGACATCCCGGAGACTGTAATGCAGGCCAGCGCAGCCGCGGCCGATTCCTCCGTCATCCTTTCGGAAGCCAGGGGCACCCTGGTCAAGAAAAAGGAATACCCGCCGGAGAAGGACGTGGCCGGGGAAATCGTGCGTACCGGGGTAATCGTCTGCCACTGCGGGATCAACATCGGAAGCGTAGTCAAGGTCCCCGAAGTGGTGGCCTACGCCAGGACCCTTCCGGGAGTAGTTTTTGCCGACGAAAAGCTGTACGCCTGCTCCCAGGATACCGCCGGCCAGATCAAGGAAGCCATTGAAAAATACGGGCTCAACCGGGTCGTGGTGGCCTCCTGCAGCCCGAGAACCCACGAGCCCATGTTCCAGGAAACACTGAAAGAGGCGGGCCTGAATCCCAACCTCTTCGAAATGGCCAACATCCGCGACCAGTGCTCCTGGGTGCATCAGAGCGAACCGGAAAAGGCCACCGAGAAGGCCAAGGACCTGGTCAAGATGGCGGTTTACAAAGCCTCGCTGCTGGAGCCCATCCAGGGCATCAGCCTGGGCATGAACCACGACGCCCTGGTCATCGGCGGGGGCGTCTCCGGAATGAACGCCGCCCTGAACATGGCCTCCCAGGGATACCGGGTAAGCCTGGTGGAGAAAACAGGCAGCCTGGGCGGGATCGCCAACCGCCTCCGCTTCGGAATGAAGGGAGAAGACGTGCAGGCCTATCTGGCCGACCTGATCTCCAGGGTCAAGGCAAACGATTTGATCAAGGTCTACACCGGGGCGGAAATCGTCGAGGTGCACGGGTTCGTAGGCAACTACGTGACCAGGCTGTCCACCGGCGAGGAGATCCAGCACGGCGTGGCCATCATAGCCACCGGCGGTGACGAATACAAGCCCGTGGAATACCTGTACGGGCAGAACAGCAGGGTCAAAACCCTGATCGAACTGGAGTCCGAACTGGCCGAAGGCAAGCTGGCCGGCGCGAAAAACGTCGTCTTCATCCAGTGCGTGGGCTCCCGGGAGCCGGACCGCCCATACTGCAGCCGGATCTGCTGCACCAAGTCGATCAAGCAGGCCCTTAAAATTAAGGAAGCCAGCCCGGACACCAACGTGTTCATCCTGTACCGGGACATCCGCACCTACGGGTTCTACGAGGAGATGTATACCGAGGCACGGCGCAAGGGCGTCGTCTTCATCCGCTACTCCGTGGACAAAAAGCCCGAGGTGAAGGCCGACGGCGACAGGGTAAAGGTCGCCGTGACCGATCACGTCCTGGGCGTTCCCATGGAAATCGACGCCGACGTGGTGGGACTGGCCGCCGCCATCGTGCCGGCCGACAACGGGCAGCTTTCGCAATTTTTCAAGGTCCCCCTCAACCAGGAGGGATTCTTCCTGGAGGCGCACCTGAAGCTGCGCCCGGTGGACTTCGGCACGGACGGGGTGTTCATGTGCGGACTGGCCCACGGCCCCAAGAACCTTGAAGAAAACATCGCCCAGGCCAAGGCCGCGGTTGCCAGGGCCTGTACCGTGCTGGCCAAGGAGTCCATCGACGTTGAAGGCAAGTGCGCCGTCGTAAACAAGAAGAAGTGCGCCGGCTGCGGGGTTTGCGAGTCGGTCTGCCCGGCCAGGGCCATCACCTTGGACCCGGCCGAGAAGGTGGCCGTGGTCAACGAGGCCCTCTGCAAGGGCTGCGGGGCCTGCTCTTCCTCCTGCCGCTGCGGGGCCCTGAACGTCAAGGGTTGCACCAACGAACAGATTATGGCCATGATTGGCGCGATATAGAAACAGGGGGAGGGATAGGTTATGGAATGGGAACCAAAAATAATCGCTTTTCTCTGCAACTGGTGCAGCTACGCGGGGGCCGACCTGGCTGGCGTGAGCCGGATCCAGTATCCCCCCAACATCCGCGTGGTCCGCATCCCCTGCTCGGGCCGGATAAACCCTCTGTTTATCATGTCGGCCATCAAGAACGGGGCGGACGGCGTGCTCACCTCCGGGTGACACCCCGGCGACTGCCACTATGTTAGTGGCAACCTGGTGGCCAGAAGGAAGTTCGCTCTATTGAAGAGTTTGATGGAATACGTAGGCGTTGACGAGGGCAGGGTCAACTTTGCCTGGGTGTCCGCCGCCGAGGGCGGCCGGTTCGCCGAACTGGTCAAGGAGGTTACAGACAAGGTCAAACAGCTGGGCCCCAACAAGGGGTTGGATCCCAGCCGGGAAACGGGGTGTTGCAGCGGATGCAAAAGCTAGCTTCGGCGATACAGGACGCCGCCAGAAAATTGCTGGAAGAAAAGAAAGTCGATCTGGTGGTCGGGTTTGCCAAGGGCAGCCTGCCGCTGCGCAGCACTCCCTGCTTCATCCGCAGGCCCGAAGAGGCTTCCCGGCTGACCTGGGGCTTCACCTGCGAGAACAACCTGGCCAACTACCTGCGCCGGCGGGAGGGCAAGGTGGCTGTGGTGGCCAAGGGCTGCGACGTCCGGTCGATAGTTACCCTGATCCAAGAAAACCAGATAAACCGTGAAAATGTGTATGTCATCGGTGTTCCGTGCAGCGGCATGTTGGACCGGGCAAAAGTCGACGAGGCCGTGGACGGCCGGGACATTCTCGAGGTGGAGGACAAGGGCGGCACCCTGGTTCTCAAGGGGAAGGACTTTGCCAGGGAAGTCAGGACCCAAGACCTTTATCACGACACCTGCAAGACCTGCCGTTACGGGAACCCTGTCATTTACGATCATTTGGTGGGCGACCCGGTGCCGGCCAAGCCCGAGGACGACTTCGCCGACATTGCGGCCTTCGAGGCCCTTTCCCCGGCAGAGCGCAGGGCGGCCCTGGCCTCGGATTTCTCCAGGTGCATCCGGTGTTACGCCTGCCGCAACGCGTGCCCGATGTGCTACTGCACCGAGTGCTTCGTAGACTGCACGACGCCGATCTGGATCAAAAAGACCCCGGAAGTGGACGACAACATCATGTTTCAGGCCGGGCGGGTGTTTCACAGCGCCGGTCGCTGCTCGGACTGCGGCGCCTGCGACCGGGCCTGCCCCATGGGCATAAACCTGCGCGGCATAACCCGAAAAATGGTCAAGGAAGTCAAGGAGTTGTTCGGCACTGAGGCCGGCGTGAGCCTGGAGGAAAAACCGGCCCTGGCCACCTTTAAGGCCGGCGACCCGCAACCTTTCCTGGTGAAGGAGTGAGGTGAAAAGGATGA
>DYET01000110.1 GCA_020725625.1 Desulfovirgula sp.
GACCACCATCACCAGTTGCCGAATTTTTACCACGAGACCTCACTCCTTACCCGGGAGTCGGCTACTTCTTATGAAGTAACCTCTAAAGGTCTCATTTCTTTATTGCCCCTCCAGACACCTACTAAAAATATACACTGCCTTTGCACGGTTTTTGCACGGTTTTTGCACGGTTTTTGCACGGTATTTTCTGCGATAGCGGTCTTATTTCCGGCGGAGCGGCTACAGGAAGTGTATGGCAGGCTTTATCACGCCGTTTTCGATCTCCAGGGTTCCGTAACTGCACCTTCCGTCGTCCCTCGGCTTGGAAACACTGCCCGGGTTTATAATCAGCAGGCCCTCCTTCTTGGTGTACCCCGACACCTTGGTATGGCCATACCCGGGGACGTGGGTATGGCCGTAGATGACCACGTCCGCCTTGAGTTCGACGGCCCTGCTGAACAGGCTGTAGATGGATATTTTCACGTTGTAGCGGTGGCCGTGGGTAATATACAGCACCGCTCCCTCCACCTCCAGCACCTTCTCCTCCGGCCCCTCGGTCCGGGAGTCGCAGTTGCCCACCACCGCGTGAACCGGAACATTCACAGAGGCTGCTATCTTCGCCGCGTCCCGGTAGTGGTCGCCGGCGTGAATCAACAGGTCTATGGGCCCCATGGATTCGATCGCCCTGTAGGCGGTGTCAAGCAGTCCGTGTGTGTCGCTCAGCAAGCCTATCAGCATTCAATCACCCGCCCGCAGCCAGGCCGAAAAAAAAGCACGCTTGTTTCCTTAGATTTCTTATTCTAAACGGATCCCGAATGTCCTTCATGCCGGGCGGATTTTATCTGCCTTCCCTTCCGGCGGCAAGGCCGGCGATTATCTCCCTGGCCCGGGCAAAGGCCTTTCCCCGGTGGCTGACGGCGTTTTTAACGTCCATGTCAAGCTCGGCGAAGGTCTTGCCCAGATCCGGAACAATAAAGAGGGGGTCGTAGCCGAAGCCTCCATTCCCCCGGGGCTTGTCCCCGATTATCCCCCGGCAGGCTCCCTCGGCGGTGTAAACGCGGCCTTCGGGCACGGCCAGGGCCACTACGCACTTAAAGCATGCCCCCCTCTTTTCCCGGGGCACCCCCTCCATCAACCGGATCAGTTTTTCGTTGTTTGCCCGGTCGTCCTTTCCCTCCCCGGCGAAGCGGGCGGAATGAACCCCAGGGGCCCCGCCCAGGCAGTCCACCTCCAGGCCCGAATCGTCCGCCAGGGCGATTTCCCCTGTGGCCCCGGCCACCTCCCGGGCTTTTTTGACGGCGTTCTCGGCAAAGGTCTTCCCGTCTTCCACCACCTCCGGAACGTGGGGGTAATCCTCCAGGGATCTTACATCGACACCCAGGGGACCCAGCATGACGGCCAGTTCCTCCAGTTTGCCCCTGTTCCTGGTGGCCACAACTATCCGCAAATTCAACCACCCGCCTTGATCCTTGCGGCGATCTCACCCAGCACTTCACGCTGGCAGTTGATGAGCAGCCCTACGCCCTCGGCGGCGAGGCCGATCATCTCGTTCATCTGTTCCCGGGTAAAAGTGGCCTCCTCCCCGCTCCCCTGTATTTCCACGAACCTGCCGGACCCGGTCATGACCACGTTCATGTCCACCTCGGCGGCCGAATCCTCTGCATAGCAAAGGTCGATGACGATTTCCCCGTTCACCACGCCCACGCTTGTGGCGGCCACAAAGTCCCTGATCGGGAAATTCTGAATCATGCCCTTTTCCACCAGCCTGTTGAGGGCGTCGGCCATGGCCACAAAGGCCCCGGTAATGGAGGCGGTCCTGGTCCCGCCGTCGGCCTGGATGACGTCGCAGTCCAGGATCAGTGTTCTCTCGCCCAAGGCCTCCAGGTCGACCACCGCCCTCATGCAGCGGCCGATAAGCCTTTGAATTTCATGGGTCCGCCCGCCGATCCTTCCCTTGGCGGCCTCCCTGGGTGTGCGCACCCCGGTTGACCGGGGCAGCATGCCGTATTCCGCGGTAATCCAGCCGCCCAGCGACTCCAGCTTTCGGAACTGGGGCAGCCTGTCCTCGACGGTGGCGGCGCAGATTACCCTGGTGTCGCCGACTTCGATGAGAACCGAACCCTCGGCATACTTGCTGTAATTCCTGGTAATCTTCACCGGCCTGATCTGGCCCGGCTTTCTTCCGTCAACCCTTGTCACCGGCACCTTCCTCCCCCGTAATTTTACCCGGCTTCATACCCTTCATATATATACTTTACCTGAAAATGCCGTGTTTTAACCCCCCGCGTCCCGCGGAAGCCCTAAAACATCCTGTGCGGCGGCCGGTCCGGCCCGTGGCCGAAGCAGGCCGGCATCACGGCCGGGGGGCATTTTCCGGCTAGTAGACGAAATACGTGTCGCCCTCGGTGGCCACCTCCACCTTCTTTCCGTAGCCTTCCCGGGCCTGGGCCCGGAGATCCTCCAGGCTGTACTCGGGCCAGAAATGGGTGATAATCAGCTCCTTGACCCCGGCCCGGCGGGCCAGTTCGCCGGCCTGCCTGGCCGTCATGTGCACCCCCCGCAGGTAATCGGCGTCCTTGTCGAGCCCGCTGGCTTCGCAAAGGAAGATGTCCGCCCGATCGGCGAAGAGGGCCAGTTTTTCCGTGGGGGCCGTGTCCCCCGAGTAGACGAAGTAGCCGGACCCCTCGACCCCCACCGCGTAGGAAGGAAGGGAATGTTCGGTGGGAAGAAAGTAAAACCGCAGATTGCCAAGGTTAAACACCCTGGCCTCGACGCCCGGCGGAACCTCCTCCAGGGGGAGATCCTCGATAAAGACGCTGTTGTACGCCTGCCTGTAACCGGCCAGGCGTTTGGCCGCGTCCGGGGGGCTGCCCGGCAGCAACAGCGTGACCGGGCCCTGCCGGCGGCTTCCGTCCCGCAGAGCCCCCTCTATGGCATGCCTCAGGCATTCCACGTCGGCTGTATGGTCCGGATGCAGGTGGGTGATCAGCACCGCCCTGATTGTGCGGAAGTCGAACAGGCGGCACAACCGGCTGAAAGTTCCGTTTCCCATGTCTATAACCACATTGGCGTTGCCGTCCTGCACCACGTAACCCGAACAGGCTCCCCCGGCCCTGGGATAAGGGGCCCAGCAGCCAAGAACGGTAATCCTCATATGTATACCTCCATAGTCAGCTTCGAGCTCCTAGCTTCTATCTTTCAGCTTCAACAGTAGGCCATTGGTTATTGGTTACAGGCTTTTTGACCCGTTGCTTATGCATTAACCCTTCTGGATTCTGGATTCTGACCCCAAATCTAAGCCTGGAAGTTATCTTAGCATTTCGATAAAGGAATCTATCCTTATTTTTGTCCTGGCGTCCAGCCTGTTGGGCCGGTCCCCCTCCAGGGTAAGCACCGGCAGGCCGACTTTTTTTCTGATGATCAGGTCTTCGATTTGCCTGAAGCAAAAACTCTGGGCGTAATGAATCACCCCGTCCAGCCGGCGCCTGGCGATTTCCCGGCTGATGTCCTCCAGGCGGTAAAAGACGCCGTACGGGTAAGAATAAAGCCGGTACTGTTCAGTCAGGTCGGAAACCGCAAAAGGCATGGAAAACTGGCGCTGGACCTCGTTGTAGACCACCCTGGCACCACGGTCCTCAAGGTAGTCGTAAAGATCGTCCATGATGGGGGGGACCCCGATATACCCCAGGCGCAGGTCCGGGACCCGCGGCCTCCTGTTTTCCAGTTCCGACATAAACCGCCGGATTTTGTCCTCGAATGCCTCCGGGTCGCCTTCAAAATCGCTGCAGGAAACCTGAAAAGCGTGGTTCTCCCGGCCGGTGACCCGGTTTTCCCGCCAGGTGATTTCATCTATAAGGTGCACCCCGGACCTGACCCGGTCCAGCCGGGCCTTTGTCCTGTCCACCTCCGGCCAGTCGACCCCGAAACGGTCCATCAGCTTTTCCAGCTGCAGCTTCAATAAATCCCGGTCCCGGTCAAAGGGAAAGGCGAAGGGTATCACCTCGAGGCCGGCAAGCTCAAGGGTCTCCATAAGGGCGTGGGTGTTGCTGCAGTCCCCCTGGGTTACCGCGATCACCGTCCGGATGCCGACCTCGAGGGCAGTGCTGTAAATTCCCTTTATCCACGCACAGACGTTCCGGGGATAACCGGCCAGCTCGGCCTTATCCACCAGGCCGCAGGGGTCCGGGTGATTTATGAAGACATTGTTCAGGTCAACCGGCACCAAACCGGCGGCGTATATTATTTCCGAGGGCACCGTGGTGGTAATGCCGACCCTGCGGTTCATCCGCACCCCCCCGTTTAGTCCTTCAGGCCCATTTTAATTCCGGCCCGCCTCATGTTTCCCTTTTTGATTATAACTATTTCCGGTTATAATGCCAATTCTTCTTTATCTCCTTCCCGGCGGGCACGGGGTCCACGTACTGGCGTGAATCGAGATGACGCCCATGCTGGACACACACAAAAGCGGCAGGCGGCCCGAGCCGGTTCCGCCTGCCTGTGTAATTTCCTGCTCCTGTCTGTTTACTTGGCCGCGAAATAATCGGCAATTCCCTGCGCAATGCCCTGGGCCACCCTGTCCCGGAAGGCCGCATCCCGGAGCAGTTTCTCCTCTTCAGGATTGGAGATGTAGGCCACCTCCACCAGGGCGGACGGCACTTTGGACCTTGAAAGAACGGTATAATTGGCCTGCAGGACTCCCCGGTCCGGCCTCTTCAGGACGTTGACGAGGGACTTTTGCAGGTATTTGGCCAGGTACATGCCTTCAAACTTTACCTGGTCATTACCCTGGTCGGCATCCCGCAGGTAGTACGTGCTGGTCCCGTTCATATCGTTCCTGGGACTGGCGTTGGCATGGATGCTGACAAACACTGCGGCCCCGTTCCTGGCTGCCAGGTTCGGCCGATCGGTCAGGTCGATGTGGGTATCCCCGTTCCTGGTAAGCAGTACCTTGGCGCCCTGCTTCTTGAGATGTTCGGCCGTCTTCCGGGCAATGTCCAGGTTGATGTCCTTTTCCAAGAGGCCCGAGGGCCCCGTCGCTCCCGGGTCGCTTCCGCCGTGCCCCGGGTCAAGAACTATGGTGGCCCCCGAAAGAGAACGGCTTGTCCGGGGCGTTAAAATCACCTGCAGCCGGCTTCCGTCTGAAGACTGGGATTTTTCGTACCTGGCCGGTTGCTTCAAATCCAACACTACCCTGGTTATGTTGGGGCTGCGGCTGAACCATCCCACCCTGACCCCTCCGGCCAGGGTGGATGACAGGGAGATTCTTTCGGGCACCGGGCCGGGCTCCACCCCTTCCAGGTCAATGACCAGCCGGTCCGGGTCGTTGAGAGAAGAAATCCCGTACTTTAGCACACCCTTTTCGGCCTCGATGTCAACCACGGTCTTTCCGCTCTCCACCCGGGCGGAGACCGATTTCAGCCCGGCAGCAGCCGCCCTTTCATTCCCGGCAATTGAAGGCGGCGGAATCACCCCGCCTCCCCTGCTGGTCATGTTGTCACCTGCGGGCTTGGAGCCGCCGCCGTCCGCGGCCGGGCTGTTTCCGGCCGGTATTACGCCCCCTCCGGCCGGGTTCGAGCCGCCTCCGGCCGGGTTTTCGTTCCCGCCTGCGTCCTTCCTTTCCACATTTACCAGCCAGCCGGCCACCCACCCGGGCTTTCCGTCATCCAGGACGATCTTGTACCAGTCGGCGGAACTGTCCGCCAGCAGGTACCGGTCGCCCCGGTTGGCCCTGGTAACCACCTGATAGCCGGTACCCGGTCCGTTGCGGATGTTGACGCCGGATCCGTTGATTACGGCCCAGCCGGTGAAACCTGTAGTTTCGCCGGCAGGATCCCCGGCCAGTGCTTTGACATACTGCCCGTGAACCCAGCCCGAACCGCCGTTTATAGCTATTTTGTACCAATCCCCGGACTTGTCCAGGAGGGTGAATTTATTGCCCCTGTCGGCACGTCCCACGACATTGTACGAGGTGCCCGGCCCGCTCCGGACATTCACGCCGCTGTCGGTTATTTCCGCCGTAAAGGAGGTGCTTCCGCCGGGTTGGGCGGATGCCTGGCCGGGAGCGCCGGGATTGCCGCCCTGTTTGGTTTCCACCAGCCAGCCGGCCACCCAGGCAACCGCCCCGTCCTTCCTGACCCGGTACCAGTCCCCTTCCTTCCCGGTTACCTCCAGAACCTCTCCCTTGAAGGCCTGCCCCGCCAGGCCGTGGTTCGTCCCCGGACCGGTACGAAGATTCACCGCCTCGTCCCTCACCACGACCCGGTCCGCACCCAGGGCGGCGGCCGGACCAAACAGTGCCGGCGGGAATGCGGCCAGGGAAAACAGCACCAGCAAGGCCAGGAATATAAACTTGTCCAACCGGATCCGGCATTTTCCACCAAAAAACATCAAGAATGCCCCTTCTTGCCACCTATATGTTTTGACTGATTAATATGTGGAAATGTTCCAAAACATCTTTAATTTTCTTCTTTTAGTGACATTTTCTACTTGCAGGTGACAATTCCTCCCGGGAACCTGGAAGAATCCGCGGGTCCCGTGCCGGCATAAAGCGATTCGTCTTTTCCTGGAAGGGGGAAAGTCCTGGAGAACAGGAAGTCCAGGCCGCTGCAGGGTTCCCCGGGAAGGAGGGGGCGCGGCCGTGGGTGGAAGGATGAAGTACGGCATTCAGGGGGAGGAGTTGGAGAATGGAAAAGGGTTTTATGACTTGGAAAAAGATTTAAAAATCAAAATACAACTCAGACCTTGTCAGGCCGCTTTTCAGCCTTCGATACGGCCGGAACCATCGCGGGGTCGCCGGTCCCGGCCCGGGACTTCCTGCTGCGCAGCGCCCGCCCGGCCCTGGCCTTCTCCCTCAGCACCGGGACGACGCGGCTGACGTACCACCAGATGACGGCCAGCCCCGAAGCTATCCCGACGGCGGCGTAAGGGTCGGTGGCAAAAACCCCCGCGGCCAGGAAGGCAAAAACCGCCGCGGTAAACACCGGAATCACCGGGCCCCAGGGAATGGTGAAAGTTCTTTCCCTGTTTATTTTCTTCCTCAGAACCAGCACCGAAATCCCCGCCAGGGCATAGACCATGCACTCGGCGGCCGCGGCCATGTTCACCAGCACCAGGTACTTCCCGGTGAACAGGATTATTACGGACAGCGTGAAGCCAACGGCAAACACCGCCAGGATGGAAACCCACGGGGTAAGGTAGCGCACGCTGATTTTGCTGAACACCGCCGGAAGGGCGTTTTCCCTGGCTGTGGCGTAGAAAAACCTCGAGATGCTGATCATTCCGGCGTTGAAGGTGGTGATGGAGGCGGCCAGGCTCACCACCACCGCCCAGATTACCCCGGCCTCACCCAAGACGCTCCGGGCAAAGAGCAGCTGCGGTACGGGAGATCCGACCAGTTCCTCCCTGGGCACATTGGCGGCCATGACCACGGTGAAAAGGGAATATACCACGCTTAAAAGTCCCACCGCCAGAAACATGCCCCTGGATATCAGGCGTGAGTCGGTGACTTCCTCGGCCAGGGGGGTAACCCACTCGAAGCCGACGAACAGGAAAACCCCCACGGCCACAGCGGCAAAAAGGCTCCCCGCCCCGCCGGTGGCAAGGGGGGCGGCCAGCTGAAAATCAATGTTCTTGAGCCCCCAGTAGGACATCAGGGCCATGGAAATCATCAGGCCGTATGTAATTACGTCCTGGAAGGTGCCGGCTATCTTGATCCCCCTGATGTTCATCAGGGTGGCGGCAACCTGCAGGACCACGATCCAGGCCAGGGGGGCCACCCAGGGTATGGCGTGGTTCAGTATTTTGGCCAGGATAAAGCTCTCGGCCCCCACCACTCCCATAATCACCAGCATGTACAGGATGGAGACCGTCAGTGCCGCCTTCTCGCCGAAGGCCCGCCCGAAATACAGCCTGATCCCGGCGGCCGACGGCAATATGTCGTTGAGCTCCGAAAAACACGCCCCCGCCGCCAGGCAGAGCAGGCCACCGACCAGTATGGCCAGCCAGGCGCTGTCCCCGGCCAAAAACCCCGCCACCTGCACCGCCGCCACAAAAGACGAACTGGCCAGTGTGAGGCCAGCGCTGGTAGCGACAACGGTGCGCAGGGTAAGCACCTTTTTAAAGCCCACCTTATTCACCCCAGATCAAAAGAGAAATAAAGTCCAGCCTCAGGATATCGTCCTCCGACCCGATTATCCTGAGGATTCCGTTCATGTACGGCTCCGTCGGCGTGATCTCGCCGAAGAACATGTCGGCCAGCGTGTCGCTGTCGGATATGACCGTCAAATCCGGATCGGCGGTTTTCCCCTCGCTGAATGACAGCTCCCCGTCCTTCAGCACCAACGTATGGACCGACTCTATGTCGTCGGCAAGGACCAGCACGTTCCTGTCCCAATCCCGGTTCATAACCTTAAGCCTTTTATTTTTTGAGTATTCTTCTACAAACGTCTTCAGACTCTCGGTAATTTCCCCGTGGGTTGCCATCATCAGCCCTCCGCAGGAACTAATAGTCTAACGGACCTTCAGGCCACGGGAGGCCAAAGCCTCTGCACCGCGGGCTTCATCTGCAGGCGGTCCATCAGTTCCAGATAATCCCCCGGCCCTATGTCCTCCCATTTCTTGCCCAGCAAGACCACCATCACCGCTTCTATGACATTGGTCCCGAAGGACCTCCCTTCATACTCCGGCGTGGTGGTGACCAGCCAGCCGACCCCCTTGTGCCTCAAGAACTCAACGTCCTCCCTGGTGGTGGTGTTGGTGATTACCAACTGCCCCCTCAAGTTGCCGGGCATGTACCTGCGCACCAGGTGGTAGTCCCCGGCGATGACGTCGGCCTCGCGGTAGTAGTGCCCGAACTTTTCAACCTTTTTTTCGTCCTGGGTGTCCTGCTTCTTTCCGGTGGGATAAAGCATGTGAAAGGGCAGCTTGACCATTTCCGGCAGAGTCTTGTGGGCAATCTCCTCCAGTTCCTCCACCGTTTTGATGGGGTACGGAATCCCCGCCGAAAAAATAAGGTCCCCGAAGGTCATATCGCAGCCCAGTTCGGTGAGGGCCTCGGCCATTCCGAACCTGTCTACGGCACTCACCATCAGCACCTTGCTGCCGGGAGGCAGTAAATCGGTATGATCCCTCAGGTAGTATACCGTTTCCCTTTCCAGGGTGTTTTTAAGCCCGCTGCCGTCCACCACCGGGGTCTTTTTAACCGCTTCCATCAGTTTCAGCCCGTCGCTGACCGCGTACCTGGTCTTGCCGGCGTAAAGGTACAGGTCTATGCCGCCGAGGCCGATGGCGTCGACATTTCCGTCCAGTTCCCTGAGGACCGAGAGGGCCTTCTCAAAATCACCGTCAGTGCCCCTGCGGCTTATTTCAAACTCTGTGCCCAGCAGAACCGTTCGGACGTGATGGTCTCTTCTGGAAGATCCCAGGCTGACACTGACAACCTTTTTCATCAGGGTTTCCTCCTCCGAAGGCAAACAACCTTTAACCATTTTAACCAAAATAAACTAAAAACACAAGTTCCGGAACACGTTATGTCTGCGTCAAGATTTAGTAGGTAGAACTCCCAGTA
>DYET01000111.1 GCA_020725625.1 Desulfovirgula sp.
CCTCGGACTGGGCGATCTCGTTTTCGTGGTGGGGAAAGATCAGGTCAAACCCTCCCCCGTGAATGTCGAAGCCGTCCCCCAGGTATTTTCTGGACATAGCCGAGCACTCGATGTGCCAGCCCGGGCGCCCAGGCCCCCAGGGGCTGTCCCAGGCGGGCTCCCCTTCCTTGGCGGCCTTCCAGAGAGCGAAATCCATGGGGTGGCGCTTCCTGGGATCGACCTCCACCCTGGCGCCGGCCTGCATTTCCTCCAGGGACCGGCCGGACAGCTTCCCGTATTCCGGGAACGAGGAAATGTCGAAATAGACGTCCCCGTCCACCTCATAGGCGTGGCCCCGTTCTATCAGCACCCGTACCATGTCCACTATCTCCGGCAGGTGGTCCGAGACCTTGGGGTGCACGTCGGCCCTCATCACATTCAGGTCGTCGGCGTCGCGGTAATATTCCTCGACATATTTCCGGGCCAGCAGGACGGGGTCCTCCCCCTCCTCCCGGGCGCGGCTGATGATCTTGTCGTCGATGTCGGTAAAGTTCTGGACATAGAGGACCTTGTACCCCCTGTACCTTAAATACCTCCTGACAGTGTCGAAAACCACCAGAGGGCGGGCGTTGCCCAGGTGTATATAGTTGTATGTGGTAGGCCCGCACACATACATGGATATTTTCCCCGGGTCCCGGGGAACGAGCGTTTCCTTCCGCCTGGTGAGAGTGTTAAATATCTGCACGTTCCCTTCCAACTCCTTCGCAAACTTCCAGCGCGGTTCCGGCCGGCTTGCCGGCAACCTGTATTTCCAGTTCCCTGACCCGCCTTTCCAGGCGGTCTATGTTCAGAAGCAGGCAGTTGATGGCCTCGGACACCGGGTCGGGAAGCTGGTCGTGCCTCAAGTCGATCAAGGAGTCCCCGGGGTGGTCTATCTTGACCCCGTCCCTGACCACCACCTTGCCCGGCACCCCCACCACGGTGCTGTTGGGAGGAACCGAACTGAGCACCACCGATCCGGCCCCTATTTTGGAATTGTCGCCCACCGTGAAAGACCCCAGGATTTTGGCCCCGGTGCTGATGACCACGTTGTTGCCGATGGTGGGGTGTCTTTTCCCCCTTTCCTTGCCGGTGCCGCCCAGGGTGACGCCCTGGTAAATGGTGACGTTGTTGCCGATTTCGGTGGTCTCGCCGATTACCACCCCGGACCCGTGGTCGATGAAAAATCCCTCCCCGATCCTGGCCCCGGGGTGAATTTCAATGCCGGTCAAAAACCTGGAGAAGTGTGAAATCAGCCTGGCTATCAGAAACAGCTTTTTCCGGTAAAAGAAATGGGCCACCCTGTGCATGATCACGGCGTGAAGACCCGGGTAGCACAGCAGCACCTCCAGGAGGCTCTTGGCGGCCGGGTCCCGCTCGAATACGGCCTGGATGTCCCTTTTCAGCCTGCCGAACATCTCTCATCCCCCAAATCAATGCAGTAACAATATATGTGCCCGGGTTAGTGCGCTTTCCCTCTTAACCGTTAACGGCCTGCCGCGGTCAAGGCCCTTTCCAGGCGTCTCGCGGTCCTTTCCGCACCCAGGATGGGAATTATCCTGTGCAGGTCGGGCCCGTGGACCTGCCCGGTAATGGCCACCCGCAGCGGCATGAAGACTTTTTTACCGCCCAGCCCCAACTCCCTGCCAAGTTCCTTGAGCATCTTCTTCACAGATTCCTCGTCCACCCCTGATGCGGCCTTCAGTTTGTCCCGCATCCGCCCCAGCACGGCGGGAACCTCCGCCTGGCGCATAACCTCAAGGGCTTCGCCGTCAACGGGGTCGACGGTCTCGGCGAAGAACACGTCGGCGCGCCGGACGATCTCGGACATGTTGTTCAGGTAGTCCTTAAGCAGGGAAACCATCATTTCTACCCAGCGGCGGCGGTCAGGTGAGATTTCCCGCGGCAGCAGGCCTTCCCGCTGGAGGTAGGGGACGGCCAGATCGGCCAGCCTCTCAGGGGAGCTCTGGCGTATATAATATCCGTTAAGCCAGTTCAGCTTATCCAGATCGAACACGGCGGGGTTTTTGGCCACCCTGTCCAGGGAAAACTGCTCCCGGATCTGATCGAGGCTTAAGACCTCCTCCTCCCCTCCCGGCGACCATCCCAGCAGGGCCAGGAAGTTGACGAGGGCCTCGGGAAGATAGCCCATCTCCATGTACTGCTCGATGGAGGTAGCCCCGTGCCGCTTGCTCATTTTGCTGCGGTCCTTGCCCAGGATCAGGGAAACGTGGGCAAATTCCGGCAGCGGCCAGCCAAGGGCCCGGTACAGCAAAACCTGGCGGGGAGTATTGGAAAGGTGCTCCTCGGCCCTGATCACGTGGCTGATTTCCATACAGTGGTCGTCCACCACCACGGCGAAATTGTAGGTGGGGATTCCGTCCGACTTGACGATTATAAAATCGCCGATACCGGAGCACTCAAAGGAAACCTCGCCCCGGACCAGGTCGTCAACCACCACCGTCTGGTCAGCCGGAACCTTGAAGCGGACCGCCGGACGGCGCCCCTCCCTTTCCAGGCGGGCCTTTTCGGCCTGGCAGAGGTCCCGGCACCTGCCCAGGTACCTGGGCAATTCCCCCCTGGCCATCAAGTCTGCCCGTTCGGCCGCCAGCTCCTCCTCGGTGCAGTAACAGTGGTAGGCGATCCCGGCTTCCAGCAGCCGGCGGGCATAGCCCCGGTACAGTTCCAGCCGCTGGGTCTGCCGGTAGGGGCCGTGGGGGCCGCCCACCTCCACCCCCTCGTCCCAGTCCAGGCCCAGCCACCTCAGGGAGGCCAGGATATTTTCCTCGGAAGACCTGGTGCTTCTTTCCAGGTCCGTGTCCTCTATGCGCAAGACAAAAGTACCGCCGTGTCGGCGGGCGAAAAGCCAGTTGAACAGCGCCGACCTGGCTCCCCCGATGTGCAGGGGGCCGGTGGGACTTGGAGCGAATCTCACTCTTACACCTGGCAAGTCGAAACCTCCGAAAAGAAAAATTCAGCCACAGAGGAACACAAAAGTACACAGAGAAAACAGAAGAAAGGAGAACAATACCGCTTCCTAAATTCCAGGACAATTCTCTGCGCTCTCCGTGCGGTCTGTGGTTCAAAACATCTCCTTAAATTACGCCAATAATTATACCACCACAGGCCTTAGGCAGGCAAACTTTTTTGGATTTTAGTCTGCGTCAAGATTTAGTAGGTAGAACTCCCAGTATTTTTTCTATTGTATTTA
>DYET01000016.1 GCA_020725625.1 Desulfovirgula sp.
ATTGTTCGTGGTGCCGCTTATAGCGGCATGAGGGTCTGGATTCTGACTCCTGAATTCTGGATTCCGACCCGAAATGTTTTCCCCTGAGTCCCCCAGCATGGACTCAACCCTGGAGGCCCAGACCTCCTCCAGTTCAACCTCCACCCATACTCCTTCGGGCCGGTGATCCTGCTTGATTACCCGGCCCCTTTCAAACAGGACCGGAAGCAGGCCGCTTTTCCGGAAAGGCAGGAAATAACGCCTCCTGACCCTCTTCCGGGCCGCTGCCAGGGCGATCCTCCCCAGCAGGTCGCCCAGCCCATGTCCTTTCAAGGCCGAGACATATACCGGGTGGTCACCCCAGTCCACCGGGGGAAACTGGACATCGCCGGCCAGGTCAGCCTTGTTGAAAACCGTTATGGTCGGCTTGTCACCGGCTCCCAGGGAGACCAGGACATTCTTCACCGTTTCGGCCTGCTGCCGGGCATATGCGTGAGATATGTCGACAACATGCAAAAGGATGTCGGCCTCCAACACTTCCTCCAGGGTCGCCCGGAACGCCGCCACCAGGTGGTGCGGCAGGTTGCTGATAAAGCCGACGGTGTCGGTTAAAAGGACCGTTTCGTTGTTGGGCAGGATCACCCTCCGGGTAGTCGGGTCCAGGGTGGCGAAAAGCCTGTCCTCCACCGGCACCCCGGCGCCGGAAAGGCTGTTCAGCAGGGTGGACTTGCCCGCGTTCGTATAACCGACGATGGATACCTGGGTCAGGGGAACTTCCCTTCTGCCCCGGCGCAGTGTTTCCCGGTGCCGCCTTACCTCCTCCAGTTCCGTGCTCAGGTCGGCAATCCGCTTCCTGATCCTCCTGCGGTCCACCTCCAGCTTGGTTTCACCGGGGCCCCGGGTGCCTATGCCCCCGCCCAGCCTGGACAATTCGGACCCCTTGCCGGTCAGCCTGGGCAGCAGGTAGTTGAGCTGGGCCAGTTCCACCTGGAGCTTGCCCTCCCTGGTTTTTGCCCGGGAGGCGAAAATATCCAGGATCAAGTGGGAACGGTCAATCACCCTGACCCCCGCGATTTCCTCAAGGTTCCGGGCCTGGGCCGGCGACAGTTCCCGGTCGCAAATGACCAGATGCGCCCCGGAGCCCTCGATCAGCCGGGCCACCTCCAACGCCTTGCCCCTTCCCAGAAAGGTGGCCGGGTCGGGCCTGGCCCTCTTCTGAACCAGGCGCCCCACCACTTCGGCCCCGGCGGTCTCCGCCAGCCTGGCCAGTTCGTTCATGGACTCCTCCACAGCCTCCCGGGCCTCGCCTGCCAATTCAACACCAACCAGTACAGCCCTCTCGGGACCGGCGCCATTCCTGATCCCCGGCACTTACAGCCACCTCCCCAGCGGTTTTTCCCGCTTGTCAGGCCGTGCCCGGAAAAAGTGGATAAGCCGGGCCGCCGCAAATTGCAACTCGCAGGTAATACAATTAGTATATACTTATTATGAACTTGACGCAAAAGATAAAAAACAGGTAGTTCTCGGCATCATCATTAAAAAAAATGTTGTATCTGGGAGGAAATGACAAGATTCTGAAGAAAGATATCATATTCCCCCGGCAAAACCTCAAGGTCGGTGAAAAGCAATGATCTCCGACTTCAGCACCCTGGACAGCATCATTAAGGAAACTCTCTCAGCCATTGAAAACGGAAAGAGACAGGTATTCGAAATTGCCGAGAATACGCGTATTGAGTACGTCCGCCTGAAAAAGGAGTTTGAAGAAACCCGCTTCGAGGTGGAGGTTCTGGTCGCCCAGGTGGACGAGCTTTCCAAGGAGGAGAAAAAAGCCCGCCGTCGCCTGGCTGAAGTCAGTAAGAATTTTAATAAATATACCGAAAATGATATTAAAACTGCGTATGAGGACGCCCAGGAAAAACAAATCCAGCTGGCCAAACTGAGGGGCCGGGAAAACCTCCTCCGATACAAAAGGGACAGCATGGAACAGAGCCTGCGCAGGCTGGAGACCATGCTGGTAAAGGCGGAAAACCTGGCTTCCCAGCTGTCGGTGGTCACCAATTACCTTGCCGGAAACTTAAGGGACCTGTCCCACAAAATCGGTGAGATACAGCAGATCCAGCAATTGGGGGTAAGCATCATCAAGGCCCAAGAGGAAGAGCGCCGCCGGGTGGCCAGGGACATCCATGACGGCCCGGCCCAGTTGCTGGCCAACATCGTTATGCGGTCGGAATTCTGCCTGAAGATGATGGAGGTTGATCAAACCAAGGTCAGGGATGAATTGTACGCCCTCCAGGACATGGTCAGACAGAGCCTGCAGGACGTAAGAAAGATTATATTCGACCTTAGGCCCATGGTTCTCGACGACCTGGGACTGGTGCCGGCAGTTAAGCGATATGTGGAGGATTTTCAGTCACAGTACGGCCTGCCGGTGGAACTGGTAATCATCGGAAGCCCCAGGCGGTTTTCCATGGCTGTGGAGGTGGCCATCTTCAGGGTTGTCCAGGAATGCCTAAGCAATATCCGGAAGCACGCCAAAGCGCGCCAGGTGATGATCAAGCTTGAAATTTTGAACAACAAAATCAACGCCGTGGTTAAAGACGACGGGGCGGGATTCAATCTCCAGCACTTTATGAATTCCGCCGGCAAAGAAGGGTTCGGACTGATCGGCATGAGGGAACGGGTTCAAATCCTTAACGGAGAGTTGATTATCCACTCTTCCCCGGGGCAGGGCACGACAATCAGCGTATCGGTGCCCTTCGGGGACTAGCCGGAATTTTATACAAGGAGGTGAGGCCCGTGTCTCCAATTAAGGTGATGATTGCTGACGACCATGCCCTGGTCAGGGAGGGCATTATAAAAATACTTTCTCTGGAGGACGACATTCAGGTTGTGGGCGAGGCCGGAGACGGGCAGGAGGCCGTAAAAATCGCTCTGGAAAAGGATGTCGACATCGCCCTCCTTGATGTAAACATGCCTTATACCGACGGAATTGAGGCCTGCCGCATAATCAAGAAGGAAAAACCCCGGCTGGGGGTGATCGCCCTGACCATTCACGACCAGGAAGAGTACCTCTTCGAGTTTATCAAAGCCGGCGCCCAGGCATACCTGCTCAAGGACATCAGTCCCGGACAGCTGGTGAAAACCATCAGGGGGGTTGCCCAGGGCGACTCGTACATTCCACCCAAACTGATAGCCAGCGTTTTTCAGGAAATAAACAGGCTGTCGGCCAAGCAGCAGTCATCAAGGGGCGCAGGAACCGACCTTACCCCCAGGGAAATCGAAGTGCTTCAGCACGTGGCCAGGGGAGACTCCAACAGGTTAATCGCCAAAAAACTCTTCATCAGCGAGAAAACAGTCAAAAACCACCTCTACCGTATATTCCAGAAGCTCAACGTGGAAGACCGCACCCAAGCCACCCTTTACGCCTTGAAGAATAAAATCGTGGAACTGTAACAGCCGGGAGCCAAGGTGGATATGCAACTGGAAAACGTCAAAGCGCAAAATAAATTATATGAATGCCTGGGGCTTTTAATTAAAAGCCCCTTGTTTTTTCCAGGACTAAAGTCCTTAACAAGTTGAGACCAAAGCCGTGATAATTTTAAGTCCAGGGTAAGATGCGTAGTTTTTACAACAATGTTAGTATTTAGTCAACATTTTTGAAAGGGTGAAGAAACTGATGGATCTGTTAATCAGATTGTGGCGGGAAGAGGGCGGGCAGGGAATGGCCGAGTACGGGCTTATCCTGGCCCTGGTGGCGGTGCTGGCCATTGCCGGCTTTAAAGTGCTCGGAACCAACATCAAAGAGCAGGTCAACACCGTCGGCGGGTACATAGCAGACCCCAACAGCGCTCCCAGCAATTAAAAGTTGTCTCCTTCAGGAACATTGCATATCAACAACCTGTGCCCTACTTAACCAGTTAAGTAGGGTTCCTCATTAATGAAAGGCGACCGGACTATGAAAAATCTTCCTGAATTAAAATTCGACTTGACCGACTGGCTGATTTTCGCGATGATGGCGGCCTGTATTGTTACCGACATAAAAAGCAGGCGGATTTACAACAAAATCCTGATCCCCTGCCTGATTATCGGCCTGTCGGTAAATTTCGCGGGCGGGGGGTGGCCCGGCCTGCTGAACGGCGTCAAGGGGTTCTTCATGGGCTTGATGTTGCTGATAATTCCCTTCGCCAAGGGAGGTGTCGGCGGCGGGGATGTAAAGCTGCTGGCGGTTATCGGCGGAATAAAGGGTCCCGCCTTCGTGCTGAGCACGTTTCTTGCCGGCGCGGTGGCAGGAGGGATTATGGCCACAGCCCTCCTGATCAGGCACCGCCGGCTGCTGACCACCCTTACCGCCGGCCTGGCCGCCGCCTCGAATCTCCTTGTCAGATACGGCTTCCCGGTCGGGGCCCGGGGGAGCCACCGGCATGAAAGTGCGGACCCGCTGCACCTCCCGTACAGCCTGGCTGTCGCAGCGGGGGTTCTGGCCTCGTACGGTTCGGCGATGGAAAGCCTGGGAAGGTGATTTGCACAATGAAACGTTCGCTGTTCAAAAACCAGCGCGGACAGGCCATGGTTGAGCTGGCGCTGGTGCTGCCCATCCT
This sequence comes from Desulfovirgula sp., assembly GCA_020725625.1. Lineage (GTDB taxonomy): Bacteria > Bacillota > Desulfotomaculia > Desulfotomaculales > Desulfocucumaceae > JAILZP01. The sequence continues at coordinate 4,578 of DYET01000016.1, forward strand.
GATTTTGCTGTTAATGGGCGTGGTAGAATTGGGGAGGATTTTTCACAGCTACCTGGTCATAACCAACGCCTCCCGGGAGGGAGCCCGGGTGGCCGTGCTGGGAAGGCCGGACACCGAGATTGCCGCCCGGGTCAGCCAGGTGGCCGCCAACCTTGACACGGCCCGGCTGACCACCACCGTAACGCCAGATCAGGAACAGAGAAAAACCGGCGCGCTGTCCACGGTAGAGGTCCGGTACGGAGTCACTCTGGTCTTTCCCGTTTTTGACGCTGTGATTCCAAACCCGGTGCCCATTTATTCCAAAACCACCATGAGGGTGGAATGAAAGGGGGGCTGCCCGTGCAAAAATTTTTGGCCGGGCTCTATAAAGACGAAAGGGGCCTGTCCCACATCCTGGTCAGTGTGGGAGTGATGGCCCTGTTCGGCATGATGGCCCTGGTATCCGATTTCGGCCGCATAGCCCTCGCCCGGCAGCAGCTGGTCAACGCGGTAGACAGCGCGGCGCTGGCGGGAGCCAAAGAACTTACCTTCAACCCCGACCCGGCTTTCCGGGAAAACGCCGCCCGCCAGACGGCGTTCGAGGTGGCCATGGCCAACGGGGCCCCTTCCGGCGGAATTGAAGTTAATTTTGACGGCATGAAAATATCGGTGGACGCCGAACGGACTGTCCAGCTGATCATGTCCAGGGCTTTCGGTGTCGGCAGCAGGAATGTACGGGCCCGCGCCGCGGCGGTGGTGACCGGGATCAGTTCCTACCGGGGGGTGGCTCCCCTGAGCATCAAGGAGCAGCCGCTGACATACGGCCAGTTATGTACCCTTAAATACGGGTCCCCCGACTCCCCGGGCAACTTCGGCGCCCTGGCCCTGGGCGGGACTGGAGGAAGCACTTACAAGAACAACTTGATTAACGGCTTCTCCCAGGTGGTGTCTGTTGGCGACCAGCTTAAAACCGAACCCGGGAACATGTCCGGCCCCACCGAGGGGATTGACCAGAGGCTGGCCCGCTGCACCGACGGCTGCACCTACAACAACTTCAAGCCGGGCTGCCCCCGGGTGCTTGTCATTCCCATGCACAGGGACATTCTCAAGGGCCGCGACACGATAACCGTCACCGGGTTTGCCGCCTTTTTCGTGGACAGAGACGCCACTGTGGACGGCAGTGATGAAATAAAGGGCTATTTCGTACGCATGGCGGCCGAGGGAACCCATGCTTTAAACCAGCCCATCACGGGCCTGTACGGGGCTGCTTTGGTCGAGTGAGTGAATATCGCGGGAGATAAAGCAATGAAAGGCAGATTAAACATTATCCTGATCCTGGCGGTGATTTTCGGACTTGTGGCGGCATACGGAACCCACAAGTACATAAAGAACCTGGAGAAAACATACAAGGCCTCGGGTAACTACGTGCCGGTGGCCGTGGCCAAGGTCAAGATACCGGCCCGGCAGGTGATCACCAATCAGATGGTGAGTTTCATCGAAATACCCTCGAACTACGTCAACCCCACCGCCCTTGGAAAACCCGGGGACGTGGTGGGCAAGATTGCCCGGAGCGATATATACCCCGGGGAACACATTATCAGAAACAAGATCGCCAACCCCAACGACCCGGCTGAAGGTCTGGCCATGGTGATCGATCCCGGCCAAAGGGCCCTGACTATTGCCGTAAACGAGGTAACAGGAGTGGCCGGCCTGTTGAAGCCTGGAGACCGTGTAGACATTCTGGGGACGGTAAACACCGGTAAGGAGACCATTACCTCGACCCTGGTTCAAAATATAAAAATACTGGCGGTAAACAAGTCTCTGGGAAGCCAGGCGGACAGCAAACAGCCCAATACCGGGACCCTTACGGTTTCGGTAAACCCGTACGAGGCCCAGCACCTGACCCTGGCCTCCGAAAAAGGCACTCTCCGCGTACTGTTGCGCGGCCCCGCAGACGAGGCCAAGGCAAGCATCCCGTCGACATCTGTCAATCATCTGATAAGGTAACTCGGAGGTGGTGAGCGTGGACACCATAAAAGTCATGATTGTGGATGACATACCCGGGACCCGGGAAGATATCAAGCGGCTCCTCTACTTTGAAGAAGACATCAAGGTAGTGGGCGAGGCCGGGGACGGGGACGAGGCAGTGGAAATGGCCGGGTCCTTGAAGCCGGACGTAATCCTGATGGATATAAATATGCCGCGGATGAACGGAATCAGGGCGTCGGAAATAATCACCATGAACAACCCTGACCTGGCCATAGTAATAGTTTCCATCCAGGGCGAGATGGATTACATGCGCAGGGCCATGGCCGCCGGGGCCAGGGACTACCTGGTGAAGCCCTTCAGCAGCGAGGAACTGGCCGGCACCATCAGGAAGGCCAGCGAATATTCCAGAAGGCGCCTTCAGCTGATCACCGGTCAGGGCCTCTCCCCTTCAGTACCGGCAAGGGACCCCGGGATAGTGGCAACCTTCTTTTCAACCAAGGGCGGGGTGGGAAAAACAACAGCCGCCTGCAACCTGGCCATCAGTCTGGCCCAGATCACCCGGAAAAAGGTGGCCTTGGTGGACATGGATTTGCAGGGGGGGGATATTTCGGTGTTCATGAACATCTCGGCCAAGGGAGGGCTGGCCGAAGTGGTCCAGGAAGCCGAGTATGCCGACCCTTCCCTTCTGGAAAGCTACCTCTGCCCCCACATGTCGGGGGTCAGGGTTTTACCCGCCCCGGGATCGCCGGAACAGGCGGACCTGATTACGGCCGCCCACGCCGAAGACATACTGAAAGCCCTGAAAAACTCTTACGACTATGTACTGGTGGATACCCCGGCACACATCAACGACATTACCCTGGCCTGCCTGGAGGCTTCCGACAGCATTTTGATCGTGATTAACCAAGAACTGCCGGCTCTCCGGCATGCCAAGGTCAACATGGAAATACTGGAAAAGCTTAATCTGACCGGAAAAGCCAGGCTTATCCTCAACCGGTTCCGGACCGACGGCCTAAAGATAAAAGATCTGGAAAACCACATCAACTCCGCCGTCTGGGGAACCCTGCCCGAGGACATCCAGACTGTTTCCCATTCCATAAACAAGGGACACCCCTTTGTTTTGACCCGGCCCTCAGCGGAAATCACCAACTGTTTCCAAAACCTGGCCTCACTCTTATCCACCCCTGCCCCCCCGCAGGCCCAAAAGGAGGAACAGGCGCCGCGCAGGTCAATTATAGGCAGAATATTCAGCTTTTAGGTGGAGGTAATGCCCCGTGTCACTTCTTAAGAGGCTGGAACAGCGGGCAACCAAAAAGGAAGAAACCCCCGTTCCGAGGTCCCTGAAGGATAGGAACCCGGTCCAGGCGCATGCCGTCATGCCCAAAAGGGACCCCTATCAAAACCTTAAAAACAACCTCCACAAGAAGGTTATCTCTGAACTGGCCCTGGACAACAAGGAAGACGACCCGGAACAAACGTCAAAAAAAATAGCCGCCCTGGTCAGCGAACTGCTGGAAAAGGAAGGCGGGCACCTGCCCCGCCATGAAAAACAGCTCATAGCGGCTGAAATCGTGGACGAGGCCATCGGCTTCGGGCCCATAACCCCCCTGTTGAAGGACCCCGATATAAGCGAGGTGATGGTCAACGGTCCCCACCAGGTTTACGTCGAAAGGCAGGGCAGGCTGGAAAAAACCGATGTCTGTTTCCGGGACAACAATCACGTTCTGCACATCATAGAGAAAATTGTGGCGCCCATCGGAAGACGAATCGACGAGAGCATGCCCATGGTGGACGCCAGGCTGCCGGACGGTTCCAGGGTAAACGCCATCATCCCGCCCCTGTCCTTGACCGGACCCACCGTGACCATCAGGAAATTCTTCCGGGATCCGCTGGAAATTGATGATCTGGTTTCCCTCAACACCCTGACTCCGTCCATGGCCGCTTTTTTGGAGGCCTGCGTGAAGGCCCGGATGAACGTGGTGGTCTCGGGGGGGACAGGCAGCGGCAAGACCACCACCTTAAACGTACTTTCCTCCTTCATTCCGAGTGATGAGAGGATTGTGACCATCGAGGACGCAGCCGAGCTTCAGCTCCGGCAGGAACACGTGGTCACCCTGGAAAGCCGCCCGCCAAACCTGGAGGGCAAAGGCGCCATCACCATCCGAGACCTGGTCAGAAACGCCCTTCGCATGAGGCCGGACCGCATCATAGTGGGCGAGGTTCGCAGCGGGGAGGCCCTGGACATGCTCCAGGCCATGAACACCGGCCACGACGGGTCTCTCACCACCGGCCACGCCAATTCACCCCGGGACATGCTTTCCAGGCTTGAAACAATGGTCCTGATGGCCGGCATGGACCTGCCGGTGCGGGCCATTAGGGACCAGATAGCGTCGGCCATTGACCTGATTATACAGCAGAACAGGTTCCGGGACGGGTCAAGGAAGATCACGCACATTACCGAGGTCCAGGGAATGGAGGGGGACGTAATAGTGCTGCAGGACCTGTTTGTCTTCCGGCAGACTGGGGTTGACGAAAACGGGAAAATCCGGGGCCAGTTTATGGCCTCCGGAATAAGGCCTAAATTTTATTCCCGCCTGGAAGAGGCCGGAATAACACTGGATCACTCCATTTTCAGCCCATCCCTGGTTTAGGGCAATCGCCAGGATGCATCCGGAAAGCCTTCCATACGTTACCACTTGAGGTGATGATTATGTCAACAGATTTGATCTGCCTTCTGGCCCTCATTTTCTGTTCCTGCAGCCTTCTGTTAATAGGCTTCCACCATGCCTTCACGTTTAAGGACAGGGAGATTAGGAGCCGGCTGAAAAGCCTGCAGAATAAAATCCAGCAGAACCAGGTTGCCGGGGGGATCCACACCCCGCACAGCAGCGGTAAACACTCATCACTAATGAGGTTACTGGGGTCGGTGGCCCGGGCCGCAGTCAAATTCAGTCCCTTCAACCGGCTGGCCAGGCTGGTGGACAGGAACCTCACCGGCGCAGACATTCCCTTAAAGAGCGAGGAATACATCATTCTGACGGTGGGATTCTCGGTGTTGGCCGGCGCTTTTTTTACCCTTGCCTCAAGGGCCATCCACTCCGGGTTGTTGGCGGCCCTTTCGGTGGTGATTCTTTCCGCACTTTGGGTCAGGACAGCCAAGGCAAAGAGGCTGAACAAGTTCAATACCCAGATCGGCGACGCCCTTGTGATTATGTCCAACGCCCTGCGTTCCGGATTCAGCTTTCTGCAGGCCATGGACATGGTCAGGAGGGAATTGCCCAACCCAATATCCAGGGAATTCGGCCGCACCTTCCAGGAAATGAACCTGGGTACGCCGACCGAGGAGGCCTTGGAAAATCTAAACGCCAGGGTGGGGAGCGAAGACCTTGAGCTGGTAATCACCGCCGTGCTGATCCAGCGCCAGGTGGGTGGGAACCTGGCAGAAATCCTGGACAACATTGCCACCACCATCCGCGAGAGAATCCGCATTAAAGGAGAGATAAAAACCCTTACCGCCCAGGGAAAAATTTCGGGCATCATAATCGGCTTGCTGCCCCTGATCCTGGCCGGGGCCCTGTCGCTGATTGCCCCGGATTACTTAAGGCCCCTTGTCGCACACCCGGCAGGTCTGGGCATGCTGGCTTCGGCCCTGATTTTGGAAATAGCCGGCATATTGATAATCAGGAAAATAATCGATATCAGAGTCTAAAAGAGGGGTGATCCAGTTGCCATTTTTGCAGGACTCCCTGCTCCTTCTCCTGGGGTCCGCCTTCCTGGCGGCGGCGCTGATGACCCTCTGGATCTACCTGTTGATGTTCGGCGGCAGGCTGGAGATGTCAAGGCGGATGGTAGAAGTGGTGGGCCAGAACCGCCCTACCATTAGGGAGAAGGAACTGAGCGAACCGTTTTTGAAAAGGATTTTAACCCCCCTGCTGAAAAGCGCGGTAAAGCTGGCGACCAAAGGGCTCCCTTCCGAAAAAGAGGCCTCCCTGGCCAGGAAGATTATCATGGCCGGAAAACCCGGCGGATACGGCCCGAGAGAATTCATGGCGATAAAGTTAATTATGGCGCTGACGGCCACTGCCCTTCTGGTACTGGCCGAGCCCGTCCTGGAATGGAGGACCGAAAACTGGCTGGCCGTGACCGTTTTGGCGGCGGCAGCCGGGTGGGTACTGCCCGATATCTACCTGCACCAGAAAATACGCGAAAGAAAGGATGAGGTCGAGAGAACGCTGCCCGACGTTCTTGACTTGCTCACGGTCAGCATGGAAGCCGGTATGGGATTTGAGGGTGCAATGCTGAAGGTTGTGGACAGGGGCAGGGGAGTGCTGGCCTCGGAATTTCTAATCGTTCTCCAGGAATGCAAGATGGGGAAAGGAAGGAAGGAAGCCTTAAGAGACATGGCCGCCCGCGTCGACGCCGACGACCTGACCACCTTCGCCGGGTCTGTAATCATGGCCGAACAGTTGGGGATCGGGCTGGGCAACGTCCTGCGCCTCCAGTCGGAACAGGTGAGGCGGAAAAGAAGGCAGCGGGCGGAGGAGAAAGCCATGAAAGCGCCGGTAAAAATGCTTTTGCCCATGGTGACATGCATTTTTCCGACCATTTTTGTGATCCTGCTGGGCCCGGCGGCCATAAGCCTCTACCAAACCTTTATCGCCTGAGGTGAAAAGAACTTGAGGGTAATCAACCGGACGAGGGACGTGCTGCTGGCCGATACCGTAATCATGGCCGATTCATTCATCCCGAGGCTGGTCGGCCTGCTGGGCAGGCTTGGCCTGCCCCCGGGGTGGTGCCTGGTCTTGAAACCCTGCCGGTCTGTTCACACCATGTTTATGAGTTTTCCCATCGATATACTTTTCGTGAACAGGGATGACAGGGTTGTCAAAATGGTACACAGCATGCCCCCATTCAGATTCTCCCCCATAGTGCGGGAATCCTGCCTGGCGGTGGAGTTGCCCGCCGGCACGCTGCTTCCCACCGGGACAAAGGAAGGCGATACCATTATTATTTCCATGGGGTGATTGCCATATGGGTAAAAAAATCAAATCCAGTTCCATATCAGCGAAGATGAGCCTGTACACGGCCATGCTGATTACCTTTCTGATGTGCGCGGTAGGCTTTGCAAATTACTATTACAACCGTCTCTCCCTGCAGAACCAGGCCCTTGACAAGGGGTGGAGTATAGTGCGGTCGTCCACTTCATTCGCGGCCGAACGCATGCAGTCCGGTAACCCCGAACTGCTGCACGAACACCTGCAGCATGTTTTGGCCAACGGGGACATAAGCTACGCCGCCTTAATCAACGCAGCCGGCAGGGTGGTGGCCCATACCGACGGCAGCCTGGTGGGCAAGCCTGCCGATATAGCCGGAGGACTGCCATCGGGGAACACCGTCAAAATATACGTCGATTCCTCCGGGAAGCCGGCCGGGTACGATTTCGTCGCTCCGGTAACCACCAAGGGGGGAGGCATCCTCGGGTACTACCGCCTGGGGCTTGACAATACAAGGTTTGAGAACATGCTCAGAGAAATTCTATACAACACCCTTTTGATTTCCCTTGCTTCAGTCCTGGCGGGAATAATGCTGGCCAAGGTCCTGGCCCGGCACATTCTCAAAAAGCCCATCGAGGATTTGAGGGCCGCCACTGAGCACATTGCGGCCGGGGATTTTACCCACCGTGTACCCGTCAGGAACATGGACGAACTGGGCAGCCTGGCCTCGGCTTTCAACATCATGACCGGCCACCTGGCCAACCTGTTCATGTCGGTGAGAACCAGCGCCACCGAGCTGACCAGGTCCAGCCAGTTAATCCTGAACAGGTCAGAGGATATCAGGCTGGCTACGGAAAACTCCATCTGGGACAGGCAGTCCGGAAAGGCTCAAGCCCCCACGGAAGACTCCAACACCAGGAGGCAGCTGGAGGCCCTCCAGGACATAACCCTCTCGGCAAAAAAAATGTCCAGGCTGGTGGACCGCCTGAACGCGTTGTCGCTGCAATTCAAGCTTTAGCTGGATTATACATTGAATCTGAAATTGATGATATCTCCGTCCCGGACAACGTAGTCGCGGCCCTCCAGCCGGGCCAGGCCCTTTTCCCTGACCCGGGCCATGGATCCCAGTTCCTTGAGGTCGCTGAACTTGACCGTCTCCGCCCTGATGAAGCCCCTTTCCATGTCGGAGTGAACCTTTCCCGCCGCCCTCCTGGCGCTGGTCCCCTTCTCAATGGTCCAGGCCCTGACCTCGTCGTCCCCGATGGTGAAAAAGGAAATCAGCCCCAGGGCGTCGAAGGCCGCCCGGGCCAGCCTCTCCACGCCCAGTTCCCCGATCCCCAGGTCGGCCATGAAAAGGCCCCGGTCTCCGGGAGAAAGCTGGCTAATTTCAACCTCCATTAGGCCGCACACTTCGATCAGCCTGATCCCCTTCTTTTCCGCCAGGCCTTGGAGTTCCCCCTTCCCGGGATAATCCCCCCGCCGGAACTGCCCCTCGTCGGTGTTGACCACCAGGATTACCGGCTTGTTGGTAAAAAAGCTGTAATTCTTGATCACTTCCCTTTCTTCCGGGTCCAGGTTAAACCTGCTCGCTGGGATTTCCTTTTCCAGCATGGCTAGGCACTTTCTCATCACGTTCAACTCGGCCAGGTTCTCCTTTTTTATTTTTTTCCCGCCCTCGATGCGCTGAATCCTTTTCTCCACGAAGTCCATGTCGGCCAGGATCAGTTCCAGGTCGACGGTCTCCACGTCCCTGGGCGGGTTCACGCTGCCTTCGACGTGGATCACGGCGGGGTTGTCAAAGGCCCTGACCACGTGCACCAGCAGGTCGGCAGGACGGATCCCGTCCAAAAAGGCGTTGCCTCCCCCTTTGCCCGGGCTGACGCCCCTTGCCAGGCCGGGTACATCGCTGAACTTGACCTGGGCATAAACCGCCCGGCGCGGCCTGTACAGGCCGGCGAGAAAATCCAGCCGCCGGTCGGGAACGGTGGCCATGCTCACATTTGTATCGGATTTCCCGGCCGGAAATTTCGACGTCTCGGCCCCGGCACCGGTCACCAGGTTGAAAATGGTTGTCTTTCCGGCCATCGGCAGACCTATCAGCCCCGCTGAAAGCAATTTGAAAACACTCCCATCAACATACAGTTTTTCTTCAGCTGCTATATTCTAGCAAGTATTACAAGACGTCTCAACTTTTCAAGAGGCCCGGCGGCGCCGGTTACCGGCGGGGATTTCTTTTTCTTTTGATCCGGATTAACCCGGAACCGGCTTCGGGGCGGGACGGTTCAGCCGTTTCTGGGTAAAGTTTTTCACCGGCTGCGGCATTCCCCCACACCGGCATCAACCAGGGAATTTACCGCCCGGTTGATGGACGTAGCCAGGGCCGCAGCCCCAAAGCCGTTGTCAATGTTGACCACGCCCACACCGGCGGCGCAGCTGTTCAGCATGGCCAGCAGG
>DYET01000112.1 GCA_020725625.1 Desulfovirgula sp.
CCCCTCAATATTTTAGCTATTTATGGTTTTACTATTCGCTATTTTTCTTAAATTTCCTCCTGCCAAGAAAATAATTCCTATTTTTTTATGCTTTTTTCCGCTTTTTTTACCTCTTCCCACCAGGCGTCCATCTGATCCAGGCTGCACTCCGCCAGTTCCAGCCCGGAAGAGGAGGCTTTATCCTCGATGTACCGGAACCTCTGCAGGAACTTGTTGGCGGTTTTTGTCAGCGCAACCTCGGCGTCGATTTTCAGCAGGCGGGCGAGGTTCACAACGGCGAAAAGGATGTCCCCGATTTCGCTTTCCCTTTGTGCGCCGCTGCCGTTTTTCAAGGCCTCCTGTATTTCGCCCAGCTCCTCATAGACTTTGTCCAGCGCTCCTTTGTAATCAGGCCAGTCAAACCCCGCCTTGGCCGCCCGGGACTGCATATTTTGCGCTTTCATCAGGGCGGGGAGGTGTCCGGGTATTCCCTCGAGAAGTCCTGTTCGCTTCTGTTCCGGCTTTTCCTTTTCTTTAATGGCCGCCCAGTTGACGATAACGTCCGCGCTGCTTTCCACCCTTACGTCACCAAAGACATGAGGATGACGCCTGATCATTTTTTCGGCAATCGTGCCGACCACGTCGTTGATGTTGAAGTGCCCTCGCTCCGAGGCGATTTGGGCGTGAAAAACTATTTGTAGTAATAAGTCTCCCAATTCTTCACAAAGATTATACATATCCTGGCTGTCAAGGGCGTCAACAACTTCGTAGGCTTCTTCCAGAAGGTACTTCCTCAGGGTCCGGTGGTCCTGCTCCCGGTCCCAGGGACAGCCGTCTACCCCCCTCAGCCTGGCCATGACCTCCACCAGCCGGTCCAGCGGGTAGCTGCACCCGGCAGCGCCTTCCAGCCGGGGTACATATATGCTGGTAAGGTGGTTTACCGTTTCCACCCTGTCCAAATCGTACAGCCTTGTCCTGTCCACCCTCTCCTGGCCGGGAACGCCGGCCGCGGTCACAACCACCACGGGATGGTCGTCCGGGTAGCACTCCATGAGGGCCAGTTTTATCTCGGAAAGGACAATTCGGCTGTAAGCCTGGATGATTACCGTGCCCACGCCCGGGTGGATCCTCTGCCGGTCGATCTCAAGGCCGTTCACGATGTTGAGGCCCCTGGCCGGATCGATTCCTATCGCCGCCACTACCGCATCAAGAAAGCTGACGCCGGGAATCACCCTGACCTCAAGCCCTTCCCGGGCGGCCCATTCAACGATCAGTTCGGCCGATTCCTCGGCCACCAGCGGATGCCCCGGCAGCGCATAAAGAACGTCTTCCCGGCGTCCCAATTCAACAATATGCCGGGCGATGCGCAGGTACACCTCCTGGAAATCGGCGGCTTCCCGGTACACATGGTCGAAGGTGTTAAAGGGTATGCCCCTTTTTTTGAGCCATTCCACCGCCGGGTGAACCCCGGTGCGCAGCCAGATGCACTTGCTTTTTGCCAGCGCCTCGGCCGCCGCCAGGGTAATCATTCCCGGGTCGCCGGGGCCAAGGCCGGCCAGGGTAATCACATTGCCCACTTTCAACCTCCATAAAGCCCGCCAGCCGCATGCGGCCGCCGGACAATTCGCCCTGTTTATTATAGCATATTTTCCCTTGCGCCACAGTTAGGAGAAACATGGCGTCTGCGTCAAGATTTAGCAGGTAGAACTCCCGGTATTTTTCTATTGTATTTAAAATAGCTGAGAAAAAGAAACTCCGGGGCCGGGGTCCGG
>DYET01000113.1 GCA_020725625.1 Desulfovirgula sp.
AGAAGAGCTGGACCGCCTTAAAGAGTCGCCATCCAAAGTTGAAAGAACCATCCTGGTACCAGTATTCAAGTTTCCCAAGATAGAGAAGACAGCCGGGATGACATAATTTTTAATTCAACCGGGCACCATCGACCAAAACAAACCTGCCGGCCCTACCTCATCCAATGGGGCTTGGGTTCCGCTATAATAACTTAGGGGTCAGTCCCCGATAACTAATATAAAATACTCCACGGGGGTATCCGGCTTAAGCCAAGCTATCTGCCGGCAGACGTAATTTCCCCCGCTTTTGCGCTTTTTCTCGCCTCGTAAGTCTCCCTGGCCCTGGCCGCGGCGTCCAAGGGAAAGGAATTGGCCTTCAGTTCGCTTTTAAAATCGGCCAGAACCGGGTAAAACCGCGAGTCGCACTCCGCCTCCAGGGCCCTTCCGGCCAGGTAGTACCGCTTGATTATAGGGGCAAGGTCGGCATTGGGATTCTCCTTCCTGGCAGCCCGGCATTCATTCAACGCGGAAAGAATAAGCCCGTTCAACTCGGCTTCGTAGCCGGAGGCCAGGGCTTGCAGCCTGGCCAGGTATTTTTGTTCAATCTGCTCCCGGAGTGAGCCGGCCCCGCCGGGGTAAGGCTCCCGGCCGGCGGACGCTTCGGCCCCGCCGCTGCCGGGCTGAAGGGAACTACCGGCCGTCTTGGGCTCACTGCCTCCCGCACCGGGGGAACTGACGGGTGTTTCGGGTTCCCCGCCGGCGGCCCGGGGGTTATTTCCGGGTGCGGCGGCGCTCCTGCTTTCGCCTTTAGCCACTTCCGCCGCCCGCCTCGAGGCGGGGACGGCTGCTTCCCCGTAGTCCCTGAACCTGAAGCGCAGGTCGCCCACGTGGTTTTGGACCTGTCCGCCTTCGCCCGCCTTTTTACCTACACTTTGGTAATAATAAGCGGCCCCGCCTACCGCGGATCCGGTCAAAACGATTAACAACAGCAGTACAAGATTTCTTCTCAACATGCCGCATCAGCCCTGCCCTTTCCGCCGGTCCGCGACGACCCTGCCGTCCGCCAGCCCGACGACCCGCCCGCACGCCTCCGCCAGCCGGCCGTCGTGGGTGGCCACGATCACGGTCTTGCCCCGCCGGTTCAGCTCCCCCAGC
>DYET01000114.1 GCA_020725625.1 Desulfovirgula sp.
TCCCTTCTTCATGGTTTTATTTTCTCATATTTCATAAAGGGGGTGACATTTTCTCAGACCGCTTACAGGGTGACATTATCACAGACCGATAACACCCGAAAATCGGGCAGTGTTGACGTGTTTTTTATTTGTCGTGTATAATTAATATTGCGTGGTCTTGCACTAGTTAAATAATATGAATTTTCAAATAATGACCGAGACGAGTGCATGCAGCGCATTGACATTCTACAGAGGTTGAAGGAGGGGTAACAGGCCTTGACAATTCCCAGTTTTGATTTTCCGACCCTGGATGAAGTTGAGAAGATGCTGTTGAGACAGGCCGGTTCAACGGTCCATTACCCCAAGAATCACGTAATATTTGCCGCGGGGGACCTGGCAGACAGGGTATTCCTTATCGAAAGCGGCTGGGTCAAGATATACAGGCTTTCCACGGACGGGCGCCGGGTGACGGTGGGCAGCATAAGAAGCCCGGGGGAGATGATGGGGCTCGCGGAAACCCTTCTGGGTGGCGAAAGGACCTGTTTCGCTGGGGCCATAAACAACGTAAGCCTGGTAATCGTAAGGAAGAACAAGTTCGAGGAGATACTGGCCACGCACCCTGCCATGGCCCTGAAGGTGGCAAAGCTCCTGGGGGCCAGGATGAGGGACGCCGAAGGCATCATCCACGAGATGGTTTGCTGGCAGGCGCCCGGCAGACTGGCCCTGATGCTTCTCAAAATGGGGGATCGCTGCGGCGTGGAGTCCAAAAACGGGATTATGATCAATCTTCAGCTCACCCACGAAGAACTGGCCAACATGGTGGGCACCTCCAGGCAGACGGTCACATCACTGCTGAACACCTTTAAAATGGAGAAGAGCATCGCATACGAAGGGCGCGGCATAAAGATACTGGACCCGGACAAGCTGTCCAAGTGGATAACCTAGATTTATTTGGTATTATATGTTTGCTTTAATCCTGTAAGTATTTTCGAACAGCACCTTGGGGGTGCAGTCCGGACATATTATCTTGCGGTGCTCCTGCCCAAAGCGGCCCTTGATGTTGGCGTTGACGAAGTCGAGGTGCTTGGCCGTTGCGAAGGTCTGGCCGCAGACCTGGCACTCAACCAGTTCCAGCCGGCTCATCAGGGTGCCGCACATGCGAAGCTCGCGGAACTTGTCCTTGTCTTCCAGGGTAATAGCCCCGGTGGGGCAGTTCACGTAACAGGTGCCGCAGCCTATGCAGGATTCTTCCGGGCGCTTGAAGTCGGATTCGGCCCCGTCCCCGCCGTTGATGTAGCCCAGCCGGATGGCGTTGACCTTGATATGAGTGCGGCAGTTGTCAACGCACCGGCCGCAGGAGATGCAGATATCGCAGCGGAGGCACCTCCGCGCCTCCGCCAGGGCGGCCTCCTCGCTGACGGCCCCGGTTATCTCTTCAAAGGTGTTTTTCCTTTCGGCCAGGTACAGGCGATCATAATCGACCAAGCTGGGCCGTGCCTTTTCCATCCCCGTCACCGGAATTAAGGTTTTGCTCCTTCTCTTTTCCTTGTTTACGTCGACCAGAAGGATTCTGTCCCTCAGGTAGGCGTCGATGCCGGCGGCGGCCCGCTTTCCGGCTGCAATGGCCATGATCACGGTGGCGGGCCCGGTTACCGAATCTCCTCCGGAGAAGACCCCCGGCTGGGAGGTTTCCATGGTCAGCGGGTTTTTCACCATTATCCGCCTCTGGGCTATATCCACCAGTGTCACCAGCAGCTTGCCCTTGATGTAGGTAAGAATTGGCTGCTGGCCGGTGGCGAAAATGACAGCGTCGGCCTCTATTCTGTATTCCGAGTCCATTAGCGGGACCGGCTTGCGCCGGCCGCTTTGATCCGGTTCGCTGAGAGCGTTGCGGACGCATTCAACGTACCTGACGTGGCCCTCCTCCCCGCCCACGTTGACTGGGGAAACAAGGTATTCGAGAATTACGCCCTCTTTTTCGGCGGCTGCTATTTCCTCCCGCAAAGCGGGCATTTCTTCCCGGGTCCTCCGGTAAACAATCCTGACTTCCCGGGCGCCCAGGCGCAGGGAAACCCTTGCCGCGTCTATGGCTACGTTGCCCCCGCCGACTACCACCACCTTCCTGCCTTCAACAGCGATTTTTTCGTCCACGGCTTCGCCCAGAAGCTCCTTGTTGACCGTTCGCAGGAAGCTGACGCCGTCGTAAACCCCCTTGAATTTGTCCAGGTTGGGGATCTTGGGCTTGGATCCTTCCCAGGCGCCGGAGCTGAGAAATATCGAGGCATACCCTTCTTTTTTCAGGGCGTCGATGTCGTAATTGCCGGAGATGGGAGTGTTAAGCCGGAATTCCACTCCCATGGCTTTTATATAAGCTATTTCTTCCCGGAGCACCTGACGGGGAAGCCTGTAGGGGGGAATTCCGTAGGCCAGCATGCCTCCAGGCTCGGACATGGCTTCAAAGACGGTGACCCCGTAGCCCCTTTTGGCCAGGAAATAGGCGGCTGAAAGACCGGCCGGCCCGGACCCTACCACGGCGATTTTTTCCCCGTATTTCCTTTCCGGAGGTGTAGGCGGCCTGCTTCCGGCCGCCCCCTTGTCATAGGCCAGCCTTTTCAGGGCGCAGATGGCGATGGGTGAGTCAACCCGTCCCCTGACGCAGTGCCCGGTGCAGGGGTGTTCGCACACCCGCCCCAGGACGCCCGGCAAAGGTGCGTCTTCCCTGATCAGGTCCAGGGCCTCCTCATAGCGCCCCTCTCCGACCAGGGCCACGTAATTCGGGACGTCTATGCCCGCCGGGCATGCCGCCTGGCAGGGGGCGATTACCAGCTGGGGGCACTCGGCGCTGGGGCAAACCCTATTTTCAATGTGGGCCGCAAAGTCACCCATGTTGTCCCGCAAGATGGAAATGACCTGTTCGGCCACCAGCCTGCCCCCGTCGCAGCGGCATGAATTTATGATGTCGCCGGCTAAAAGGCCGATGGTCTCGATAACGTCCAAATTCCGGGAGGCTTCGCCATCCCTGACGATTTCGATCTGCTTCAAGATGGTGTTGAACATGCGGCGGCACAGGCTACAACATGCTTCCCGGCTCAAAAAGGAGTTGATCATCTCCTCGGTGTATTTGACCATACAGCCGCTGGCCATAAATTCACCCCGTTATTTTAAAGTCCTTCCCGAATATATTTCCCTGACAAACCTTACCCGTTTTGTGTCCGGCATACGGTCCGCGGTGTCAAAGGTCAGGCAGTCGGTGGGGCAGGCGGTAACGCAGGCCGGCTTGAGGCCGGCGTCGATGCGGTCCTTGCAGTAGTCGCACTTTACGGCTACGTCCTTCTTCATGTCCCACTGGGGGGCGCTCCAGGGGCAGGCGATGATGCAGCTTTTGCAGCCCACGCAAAGTTCACTGTCGATGAAGATAATGCCGTCACCGGACCGCTTCTGGATTGCGCCGCTGGGGCAGGCCGCCAGGCACCATGGCTTTTCGCAGTGGAAGCAGGACATGAATACGTAAGCCGCCCTGGGCCTGTCGTCCGCTTTATCCGGGCCCACCTCGACAATTTGGTTCGGCTTGGGACCTACGCCCAGCCCCTTGTTAATCTTGCACTGCACCTGGCAGGCGCGGCAGGAGATGCATTTTTTATCGTCATGGAACAAATAGTAATGACTCATGGTCACCCTCCTCGGAATGATAGGTCCTTTAAAGGCCGCAGGAACTAGGATGCCGGCCTTACCCTGACGCAGACGTGCTGCAGCGCCGGGCTCCCCCCTACCATGTCGGTCACGTTTTCCTGGAGCATGGTATCACTGGCCCCTTTCCCGTAGCACCTGGTAAGCACGGGCACTTTGCGGCCGAAACCGTGCAGCATGAATACAGCCTCGGGGTGGATCAAGTCCGTGACAAAGGCCCGGATCTTTTCCGATCCGCGGCTGGAAGACACCTCAACCGTCTGCCCGTCTTTGATTCCCAGTTTTTCGGCTTCCCCCCTGTTAATCCAGAGAATGTTTTCGGGAACCAGCTCACTAAGCAGCGGGTTGTTCTGGGTGGATACGTGGGTGTGGGCCGCAGCCCGGCCGATCATCAGGCGGAAGGTGCCCTCCTCGGGCGGGCTTACCGGAGTATAGGCCGGAAATGAAGGTATGCCGTTGTTTTCAAAAAGGCTGGAAACGAATTCAATCTTGCCGGAAGGGGTTTTGAGTTTAAGGCCGTCGATCCTGTCCCAGTATATAGCGTCTTTGCTGAGGGATACCACGCCCTTGGCCGCGAAGTCCTCGATGGAAATGCCGGTGCCCTCAAGCTGATACGCCCACAGATCCTCCAGCGAATTGTAGGGGAAATACCGGCCGATGCCCAGCCTGTCGGCCAGGAGTTTCATTATTTCCCAGCCCGGCTTGGTGTCGTACCTGGGTGACACGGCGGGCCTGCGCATGACCAGGCTCGGTTTTAATCCGTTGGCCTCCTGTATCGAATCGCCCCTCTCCAGGTAAATGGATTCCGGCAGGACGACGTCGGCCATCCAGGCCGTCTCGCTGAATTGAATGTCTATGGCCACCAGGAGGTCCAGCTTGTCGAAGGCCCGCTTGTTGTTTTCGTAGTCCGGAATGGAAAGCACCGGGTCATGGCGCCAGACCAGCAGGGCTTTGACGGGGTACGGGTTTTCCGACAGGATGACGTTCGGAAGCATTTGCACCACCCCGTGGGCCGGGTCGGGCGTGGGGAATTTCGGCGTTCCCACCCCGTCGCACCTTTCGTCGATTACCTTGGGCAAATCCTGGTCTACCAGTTTGCGCAGGGGCTTTTTGCCCGCATCCTTGGCGCTCTTCTTGACAAAAATGCCGCCGGGGGCCTCAAAATTACCCATGAGGACGTTCAGCATAATCAGGGACCTTCTGAAGTAGACCTCGTTTTCATAATTGGCGCAGCGGTATCCGTAGTGGAAAACCACCGAGGGCCTGGCCTCGCCGGCCTCCCTGGCCAGGGAGACTATTTCCCTGGCCGGTATTCCGGTTTCCTGCTCCGCCCACTTCGGGGTGTAGGGCTCGACAAAGCTCTGCAGCGCCTTGAAGCCCAGGACCCAGCGGTTGACAAACTCCTTGTCGTAAAGACCTTCCTTGATGATTACGTGCATCAGGGCGTAATTCAGGGCCAGGTCGGTACCCGGCCTGATCATGAGATATTTGTGGGCCCTGGTGGCGGTCACGGATATCCTGGGATCAATATAAACCAGTTTCGTTCCACTGTCCATGGCCTGGGTCAGCTGTTTGACCACCTTGAGTTCAATCGATTCAAAAAGGTTTCGGCCGTAGGAAACGATGTATTTTGACTTCCCGATGTCAATGCCGATGCTGCCGTCGGCATATCCCGTCAGGGACCTGAAGGCAGTGTTGAGCGACCCCTTGCAGCAGGAATCGTGGGTGAAATAGTTCGGGGAGCCGATGGCCCTCATAAAGGTCTTGCTTATATGTGAGTTAAGGTGGGCCCTTTCGGTCAGAGCGATGCTGCGCCCCCCGTATTTTTCTTTAATTTCCATGAGTTTTCCGGCCACGAAGTCCAGCGCTTCCTCCCAAGAGGCTTCCCGCCACTTGCCGGATCCCCTGGGGCCTGTCCGGATCAGGGGGCTTTTAAGCCTCTCGTCGTCGTTCAACAGGCTGACCCCGGCCGCCCCTTTGGGGCAGATGCTGCCCTCAATCCCGGCGACATGGGGGTTCCCCTCGATCAGCTTAACATCGTCGTTTTTGACCAGTACCTTGATCGGACACCTAACGGTGCACATCAGGCAGATGCTGTAAACCTCCTGCATGAACCCATCTCCCTCCTGATTTTCAGCTCCGGGCTACACTTCCCCGGCCGGTTTCGGGAGGCCGTCCGCGCAAGCAGTTATGTGGTGTAAAAAAGTAATTTGGCGGGCGGCTGTCAGTGGTCCGGACCGGGTACTCCCTGCCTTTCATAACACTTGGTTATCGTCACGATAACCTGCCATTATTTTAAAAATATCAGATAACGGACATATCCAATGTCATGGTAATGACAATAATACTGTCTTCTTGTCGACATTAAATTGTCGGCGGGGCGACAGGAAGCCGCATGAATATATTTATTCAGTTGCGGGCCGCTGTTGTTGAAGGAATGCCGGAGGAAACAACGGCGTCAAGCTTGGACCTTTTTGTGAAATAGATGACAATATTTTCGTCGCCTCTGTGACAAAACGCCTTAACTGTTTTTGCTATGCTGGGATTATACCGAAATGGAGGGGAGGGTGGCGCCCTTGGGAAAGGGAGTGACGACGGGAGCGTCGGCCGAGCCGAAGCTGGAGGAGTACGAAAAGGAAATCATCAGGGGGATAGGTACGAGGGTTGAGTACCCCCGGGGGCAGGTCATTTTCAGCCCGGGGAGCCCTGCCGGAAACGTGTGCCTGATTGAATCGGGTTCGGTCAGGATATACAGCCTCGGCGGGGATGGCCAAAGGACCGTGGAAGGGGTCAGAAGGGCGGGAGAGTTGCTGGGATTGGCCGAGGCCATTTGCGGGGTTCCGTGGACCCGCTACAACGGGGCCATCGACGACGTGGCACTTGTTTCCGTATTGAAGGAAGATTTCCAGAATCTTCTCGCCTGCGACCCCTTTATCCTGAAGAAGATACTGGGAATACTGGCCTTCCGGCTGCATTTAGCCGAGGCCCGGATTTTCAACCTGATTTTCAGCGGCTTTGATGACCTGTCCGGGTTTAACCATTAGAAACCCGGCAATTCCGCCGAATAAATGAATTTACCATATTTTGCAGGTGGTCCGGAGAACGATGGGTATCGGCCTGGCGACATCCGGAGTGTCGCTAAGATGACATTGCGATGGTCGCCCGGCTGACATTGGTCGCCCGGTTTTTTTGGTACGGTAAAATATATTCCTTTGAGAATATTAAGGAGGAAGGAGGTAATTTTATAGCTCAGCCCGGTGAAAAATGATTAACGTTGTAGTTTGGGGTATGGTAAAAAACGAAGAAGAGAGAGGTGAAAACCCGGAGTGGATGCATCTATCCCCCCGCTGTCCAGGCGGGAAGGGTCGGTTCCGCCCGGGGACGGACTTGTTTAGCAGAAAAAGGTTGTTTAAGGCGTCTTTATTCATCCTGGTTTTGCTTTTGGCCGGCTTGGTCTTCGGTTCCCTGGCCTCCGGCGCGCCGGTGGGCAACAGCCTGGGACTGGAGGGCAAGCTGGGGGCGGCCATCGCCAAGGCCCCGGCGGGCACCGGACCGGGCCAGGTGGACCCCAACGCCCCCCGCGGGTTCCTTGGAATCCCGGGAGCGCCCAAAGTTAACCCGATTCTGGCTTTCCTGTGGGCCGTCTGGGTAGGCTGGATTTTCTCCACTGTAGGCGCCTTCGGCGGCATCATGGCCGGGGTGGGACACATGACGGTTTTCGGCCTGGGGGACTACACCAAGGCCTTCAAGAAAACGGCCCCCGAACTGAACAAGGTTTTAACCGACTGCATCCGCATGTCCAACCAGTGGCTGGTGGGCCTGTCCTCGGCCATCAGCAGCCTCAATTACCTGCGGGCCAAGCGCCTGGCCTGGCCCCTGGGCCTGGCCCTGGGAGCCGGATCGCTTTTCGGCGCGGTGATGATCCCCATCCTTACCGGCGGCAAGATTTCCTTCAGCCAGTATCAGGGCTGGTTCGGCGTGGCCGTGTTTGTCGTGGGCTTTTTCCTTCTGTATGAAACCACCCCCCGGGGGCAGGAGGGCAAAAAGGCCGCCAAGGCCGCGGCCCAGGCCTTTGAAAAGAGCGTAAAGGAAAAGGGCGCCGAGGCCGCTCAGGGCATCAAGGTGACCAAATGGGGCGTCTCCAGGATCGAATTTTCCTTTTTCGGGTCCGAATTCGGCTTCAACCCCCTTTTGGCTTTTGTCGGCGGCGTGGTGATCGCTGCCATATCCTCCTTTATCGGTGTCGGCGGCGGTTTTCTATACGTTCCCTACCTGACCTCCCTGGTGGGCCTTCCGATGTTCGTGGTAGCCGGCACTTCGGCCCTGGCCGTTCTGGCCAGCATGGTCATGAGTATCGCGTCCTACCTCAACTTCACCGGGGCGGCCGTGGACTGGGCCCTGATCGGTACAGAACTGGTCGGTATATTCGTCGGGTCCATGATTGGTCCGAGAACCCAGAAGTACATTCCCGACATATGGCTTAAGAGGATTTTCGTGGTGCTCGCCTTTTACGTCGGCCTGGGGTACTTCAGCAAGGGCTTCTTCGGCCAGTCGTGGGTGCCCATGTAAATGCTCACGGATTTATTAAAGCCGGGACTGCCGGCGGCTTTACCGCCGGCGCCCGGCCGGGTGTTTTGAATGGAAGGGGATTTGGGTAATGGACTGGTGGACCAGGCTGGACGGGCTTTTAATAAGTCTCTACCGGATAACGGGCTGGGCGGTGCCCGACTATTTTATCGGCACGTTTTTGCTGGCCATGATCACGGTGGTTATCGGGGACTTTACCACTTCCCTGGTCTTCAGGGCCAACCGGGGCTACTTCTCACGGCTCAACGCCCGCCTTGGCGAATTGCACCAGCTTTCGATGGCGGCCCTGCGCCTCAAGGAGAAGTCCGACTACAAGGCGGTCAACCGTGAGGCCAACGACACCTTCGGGCTCCTGTTCTTCGGCATGTTCGGCCTTTCGGCTTCCTACCTCTGGCCGGCCTTTTTCGCCCTGGCCTGGATGCAGACCAGGTTTTCCGGCATCAGTTTCCCCCTTTTTATCAGGGACTGGACTACGGGTTATTTTTTCACCTTTCTGGTCTGCTACCTGCTGGCCAGAATAGTTTTCGCCTGGCTGAAGCCTCACCTGCCTTACTTCAGACAGGTGGCAGATTTTGACCGGGAGGCGGCCGGGAAGGATCAGGCGGTGAAGGAAAACGCCGGCTAGCCCTGCCGGTTTCCCCCCGGGTTTAAGCCGGCGGGTTTTTCAAGCTGTTTTTAGCTGGGGTCCACCTCATCCAGGGCCAATCTCGTCACCCTGGTAAAATCCCCCTTTTTCTTCTCCTCCCCAGTGGCCCTTTCCTCCAGGTAATCGTAATTTCCGGCGGCCGCTACCGGCTCTTTTCGGTCTCTGTTCTTTCTTGCTTTCATCCGGTCTCCCTCCTGGGGTTAAAATGCTAAAAAACCGGGCATTTTATTCTTTCCCCCTGACAAAAAATACGCATCCGTATTTCCCATTTTCAAGGGTTGAGGTATAATATCTTAAGAGCTCAATAAGAGGATTCTTGTTCTCCCTCCTGTCAGTTCAATGGTAGGGGGAAGCTTAGAAACCGGATTCCCTCGAACCATTTGGGCCAATTGAACTGAGGAGGTTTTTTCATGAAAGACAGAGTGCTCGTTTGCAAGGACTGCGGCCAGGAGTTCATTTTCACCGTTTCCGAGCAGGAGTTCTTTGCCGAAAAGGGATTTACCAATGACCCCCTGCGCTGCCTGGACTGCCGGGCCGCCCGGAGAAGGAAGAACCGCGAAACCGGGGGTCAGGGGGGAGGCGGGCAGCGCGACAAGTACCCGGCTGTATGCGCCCAGTGCGGCGTGCCCACCACTGTCCCGTTTAAGCCTACCGGAGACCGCCCGGTATACTGCTGGGAGTGCTTCAGCAAAAACAGAAGCTACGCGTAAGAATAAAGGAACCCGTCCCAAAGGGCGGGTCTTGATTTTTTAGAAAGAAATTTCCTGATTTCGGTTCCTGTTTTTTACTTGTCGTAAAGTTTAAGTATTTCCTTGGATCGCCTGACAATGGGATACTCCACCATTTTTCCGTCCACCTGAATGACCGCAACGCCTGATTTTTCAGCCTCCTCAAAGGCGGCCACGACCTTCCGGGCATAGTCGATTTCTTCCCTGCCGGGGGTGAAGACCCGGTTGACGGGTTCCACCTGGGCTGGGTGAACCACCAGTTTGCCCTGGAATCCCAGTTTCCGGGCCAATTCCGCCTCGGACTCCAGCTTTTCCACGTTTTTGATGTCCGGGAAGACGGTGTCCAGCGGCGGGTCTATGCCGGCGCACCTTGAGGCCAGAACCAGCTGGCTCCGGGCAAACAGAAGTCCCTCGCTTTCGGCGGGATATCTCAGTCCAATTTCCTGGGAAAAGTCCACCCCTCCAAAGGCCAGGGCCGCCACCCGGGGGGTTGAGGAGGCTATTTCGGGAGCCCTGATAATTCCACCGGGGCTCTCAATAAAGGGTATGAGCCTCATTTTTCCCGGCGGCAACCCCTTTTTTTCCTCCAGCAGCCTTAACAGCCAGTCTATCTTTTCCATGTCTCCCGCGGACTCGGCCTTGGCCACCATCAGTCCGTCCACCGGCAGCCCCACCACTTCCTCCAGGTCGTCAAGGATGTACCTGGATCCGGCGCTGTTGACCCTCACGAACAGTTTGACGGGCGGCGGCAGGCGGAGTATTTCCTTGAGCAGGTCCCTGGCGGCCTCCTTCTGGCTGTACGCCACCGCGTCCTCCAGGTCCAGAGTTACGGCGTCAGCCCCCGAGATCATGGCCTTGGCGGCCTTTTTAGGGTCGTTGGCCGGGGAGAAGAGCACTGTTCGCAGCATGGAAAGCACCTTCTATCCTGATAATAGCTAATACTGAAGACCATACTCTGTCGGAAGCCAGAAGCCAGAATCCAGATTGAGAGCGGGCCGGAATGAAAGTATATTCTGATATATTTATTATACGGGAGAAGCCCGCATGCCTTCCAGGTTTTAAAAAAATTTACCGGGGGCTGAAGCCCCGGTGTCAATGTGCAATACTCTTATTCTATCGGTACCAGCGGAAAATTATCCTTCGCTGGCCTCGTAGCGCTCCTTGAGGCCGGCTACCACCGTCGGGTCGGCCAGGGTGGTGGTATCCCCCAGGGCCCGCCCTTCAGCGATGTCCCTGAGCAGGCGGCGCATGATTTTGCCGCTTCGGGTTTTGGGCAGCTCGGCGGTGAAATACAGGTCGTCGGGACGGGCCAGGGCTCCTATTTTCCTGGCCACGTGGGCCTTGATCTCGTTTTTCAGTTCCTCCGTACCTTCGACGCCCTCTTTCAGGGTGACGAAGGCCGCTACCGCCTGGCCCTTGAGTTCGTGGGTCTTGCCTATCACGGCGGCTTCGGCCACGGTGGGGTGGTCCACCAGGGCGCTCTCGATTTCCATGGTGCCGAGCCGGTGGCCGCTGACATTGATGACGTCGTCCACCCGGCCCATGATCCAGAAGTAGCCGTCGCTGTCCCACTTGGCCCCGTCGCCGGTAAAGTAGGTGTTCTCAAACCTGCTGAAATACTGGGCCACGTAGCGGTCGGGGTCGCCGTAAACGGTCCGGAGCATGGCTGGCCAGGGCGAGGTCAAAACCAGGTAGCCCCCCGATCCCTTCGGCACCGGCTTGCCGGAGGAATCCCAGACCTCGGCTTCCACGCCTGGGAAGGGCACCGTGGCCGACCCGGGCTTGGTGGGAGTCACCCCGGGGAGGGGAGAGATTAGAATCATCCCGGTTTCGGTCTGCCACCAGGTGTCCACGATGGGGCACCTTTCCCCGCCTATGTACTTGTGATACCACATCCAGGCCTCCGGGTTGATGGGTTCGCCCACCGTTCCCAGCAGGCGCAGGCTGGACAGGTCCCTCCTTTCCGGCCACTCGGTACCCCACTTCATAAAGGCCCGGATGGCGGTGGGGGCGGTGTAGAGTATGTTGACCCGGAATTTCTCGATAATCGCCCAGAATCGATCTCTTTCCGGCCAGTCGGGGCTTCCCTCGTACATCACGCTGGTACAGCCGTTGGCCAGCGGGCCGTACACGATATAGCTGTGACCGGTGACCCAGCCGATGTCGGCGGTGCACCAGAAGATGTCGCTGTCCTTGATGTCAAAGATGTAGTGGTGGGTAGCCGTAACCCCGGTGAGGTAGCCCCCGGTGGTGTGGAGCACCCCCTTGGGCTTGCCCGTGGATCCGCTGGTGTAAAGGATGTAGAGCGGGTCCTCGGCGTCCATGTGTTCGGGTTCGCAGCCGATGGGGGCGTCTTTCATCAGTTCGTGGTACCAGAAATCGCGGTCCTCCACAAAATTGACCGCCTGGCCGGTTCGTTTTACCATAATCACCTTTTCCACGCTTGGGCAGTTAGCCAGGGCGGCGTCGCAGTTTTGCTTCAGGGGGACGATATTTCCCCTCCGCCAGCCGCCGTCCGCGGTTATTACCAGGGTGGCCTGGCAGTCGTTAATCCGGTCGGCCAGGGACTCTGCGCTGAACCCGCCGAAAACCACGCTGTGTACGGCGCCTATCCGGGAGCAGGCCAGCATGGAGATGGGCAGTTCGGGGATCATGCCCAGGTAAATGGTGACCCGGTCGCCGCGCTTGACGCCCAGTTTCTTAAGAACATTGGCAAATTTTGTTACTTCCCGGTACAAATCCTGGTAAGTGAGGACCCGGTCGTCTCCCGGCTCGCCTTCCCAGATCAGGGCGGCCTTTGTTTTCCGCCAGGTATTCAGGTGCCGGTCGACACAATTGTAGCAAACGTTAAGTTTTCCGTTAATAAACCACTTGGCGAATGGGGGGGTCCATTCCAGAACTCTGTCCCATTTCCGGAACCAGTCCAGGCGGCCGGCCATTTGGGCCCAGAATTGCTCCCTGTCAGTTTGGGCCATTTCGTACAGGCTGTTGTCCCTTACATTGGCCTGGGCTGCGAATTCCCCGGACGGTGCAAATACCCTGTCCTCCTGGAGAAGCGCTTCCAGTGTTCCCTCGTGTTGCGACATACGATAACCTCCTCGACAGATTCTTGCTGCCGGCGTCTCATATGAAAAAACACCGTTTCATTAATATAACCTATTTTAGTCTGATAGTTAAGACTTTTCACGCTAGAGGCAAATTTTTGAGTTTATTCAGGCGTTCAGCCGGGGCTAACGGTTTGAACCGCCGTCCGCATGCTACATTTCAAGAAAAAACGGGTAGTTGACAATGTTGAGTCCGATCTACCCGGCTACGAGAAATACATACCCCTCTCATACCCCCGCTGTATCTTGAGATTAATTTGCCTGCCGCTTTGTTATCCGAACACTCCGGACCCCAGTAAAACTACAAACAGAATGGTGATAGCCAGGAGGGCAATCAAAGTGATGTCTTCAGTGGCCATATATACAACCTCCTTGTTTATGCCGGTCAGTTCGAGGCTTTGAATGAAGGCTTGATGGGCTTGCCGGGGGTCAGCACTTCATCTACGACGATGTTTTGTTCAACCTCGGCCCGGGCGATTTGCTCGTCGGTGACGGTGGACATGCCGGCCTTGAAGCACAGCGCCCACATCATAACCATGCCCAGCAGCCACCAGACAATCTGCCAGGCCCAGAGGGGCGGAAAGCCTGCGAAAGAGAAGGCCTTGTTGCCGATCAGGGCCAGGGGGCCGATGGCCAGCAGGTACCACATCGGTACGATATATTTGAGCACGTTGCGCCACTTCTTCTGGGAAGGGGTGGGGGAATCGATGCTGTTCAGCCAGTCGCGCAGCTCTTTCTGCCTTTCCTTGATTTCCGGCGAATCCTTGACGCCCAGTCCGCGGCAAAGGTAGGCCACGATCAGGGCCGCAAAGATGCCCCATCCGGCCGAGTGGATGGTCAGCGGGTACCTGAAGACCCCATAGGTTAAGTAAACTACCACTATGCCGGCCAGGATGCCCAGAAAGACTCCTATTCCGGGGTACCTGAATCCCCAGATGGTTCCCAGCAGGGGAAGGTACATGACGAACCCGAAGGCTGTGGCCAGGGCGCCCAGCATGACCAGGGCGTCCGCAGAGGTGAATCCGACCAGCAGCGCGGCCACCGTGATGGCCACCGCCAGCAGGCGGGAGGTCCAGATCTGTTCGGCGTGTCCTGCGCCGGGGCGGATGTAGCGGAAGTAAACATCCCTGCAGATGATGGTGGAACCTGTTCCCACGTACGGGGCGGCGGTGGAGTGCATGGCCGCGATGGCGCCGATGAAAACGATACCAAGCCAGATGCCCGGCACGAACTCCATCATCAGTTTGGGGACCACGTCCGAGTCCTTGGCGATTTTTAGGGTGTCGGCAAGAAATATGGCGCCAAGCCCCTGGAAGGCTGAAAAGAAGAACAGGGCGAAGCCCACCAGCCAGGTGGAGGCGAAGGCCTGCTGCCAGGGGAAGGGGCGCGGGTTCTTATTGGCAAACGCCCACATGGTGAAAGCCGGGGAAGACTGGATGCCCATCAGGGAAAACATGTAGGTGAGGATCATCATGCCGGTCCAGATGGTCTTCCCGGAGGTGAATTCGATTACCGAAGGGATTTCCAGGTATTTCTTCGGCAGCGTGGCCAGCTTTGCGCTGAAGGCCGTCCAGCCGCCGAAATGGTAAAGGGCGAAGAATCCCAGTACGATTATGCCCAGGACCAGGAATATGCACTGCATGGCCCCTACCCACGAACTGGCCCGCATCCCTCCGGCGGCCACGTAGAAAAGCACGATGGCGGCCAGGAAGATGGCGCCCAGCTTGAAGTCGAAACCGGTTACCCATTGAAAGAGCGCTCCGGCGGCCATGAACTGGACGGCGGAATAAAAGGTCGAATACAGGAAGGCGGCTATGACCACCAGCCAGCGCACACCCTCATTTCCGAAATAATAGGCGTACATGTCGCCCGGGGTTATGAAGCCGTACCGCTTCCCCAAAAGCCATGTCCGCTTGGCGAAGAAGGTGCCGGTGATGGGGATGGTCAGTACGTAGAACGAACAAAAGGCGTATGCCAGGCCGGCCAGCCAGATCGAACCGGGATGGCCGACGAATGTCCAGCCGCTGAAAGAAGCTGCGGTTGCAGCCAGCAGGTAGGCAATCATGGGGACCGACCTGCCGGCGACGGCATAGTCGCTGGTTGTTTTGGACTTTATGGCGCCTTCCAGGCCGAAATACAAGCAGTACAAGATGTAGAGGCCCAGAAAAATCCAAACCCACGTGACACCGCTCATATTAATCCTCCTGTTCTAGAAATCAAATGCTCTGGTCAATTATGCCGGCCTTCGGACAGACTGGACCAGTTTTTCTTCAGGCCGCCGGATAAGAACTCAGCCGGATTCCTGCCGGCCGGCACGACAGGCAAGTTATCGGCCCTGGCACACCACCTCCTGCAACATTGTCGGGACTTTGCGACGCCGCCCCGGCCGCCCCGGGATACACGCAACGGGACGACGGGCAGGGCGGAATTGAAAAACCAGCGCCTGTGAAATGACTAACATCATTGAATATTCAGTAATGTGCTAATATTTTGATATATGTGTTGAAATTTGTAGGTTATCCTATATAAAGACGGGACCTGATTGTTTTGCGCAATCAGGTCCGGGTGATCGAATGCTTGAATTTGCTTGCTGCGGCCCGGCCGGAATGAACATCCCGTTCGTTGAATCGGAAAGGCCCGGCGTCAAATACCATTGATCAATTTGTTACTTATGTTTCATATCAGCAAACGCCGTTTCATAATGGTAAACTACTATAATTTATACAGGACAAAAAAAAAATTGTGAATATATTTCGGTTGAAAAGTATTATATCGGGTGTGTTTGTCACTATGCCGGGGCTGAATGGTTGTTTAGAAACCTTGTTTTAAAAATAGCCCGGACAGGATTTTTGTCACTCCTGGCCGAATCGGGAACCGGCATTAGTCCATCGTAGATATGTCGCCCACCGGGAGGCCCAGTTCCCATGACTTCAGCACCCTGCGCATCAGCTTGCCGCTTTTGGTCCGGGGCAGACCGGGGCAGACCTGCACTTCGTCCGGCACCAGGTGTGGGGCCAGCCGGGTTTTTATAAACTCGCAAATATCCTTATTCAATTCGTCGGACCAGGAATACCCGCTTTCCAGAACGATGAAGGCCTTGATGATCTCGCCTTTCAGCGGGTGCGGCTTGCCGATGACGCCGGCCTCGGTTACCGCCGGATGCTCGACCAGCTTGCTCTCAATTTCGAAAGGCCCTACCCTTTCGCTTTGGAATTTTATGACGTCGTCGATCCGGCCCTGGAACCAGAAATAACCGTCCTTGTCCCTATATGCCAGGTCCCCCGTGAGGTACCAGGGCGGTATCCGGAAGTACTCATCGTACTTCTCCTTGTCCCGCCATATGCCCCTCATCATGGCGGGCCACCCCGCCCTGATGGCCAGTTGGCCCATTTCCAGCGGGGGCAGCTCTTCTCCCTGGTCGTTTATAATGGCTGCGTATATGCCGGGGATGGGCTTTCCCATGGAACCCGGTTTCACCGGAAGGCAGGAGAAATTTGCGATCATCAGGGCGCCGGTTTCAGTCATCCACCAGCTGTCATAGACGCCCAGGTTGAAGGTGCTAAGGCTCCAGCGGTTGACAATCGGGTTGAGCGGCTCGCCGACGCTTAGAATTTTCCTCAAGGCCTTGAAGTTGAATTTTCTGGATATGTTCCCGCCCCTGGACATGAGCATCCTGAGGTACGAAGGGGTGGTGTACCACACCGTGACCCGGTTTTTCTCCAGCAGGCCGTACCATTTTTCAGCGTCGAAGGGGCCGTTGTAGACCACGTTGGTTACTCCGTTCAGCCAGGGCGCCCAGATGCCGTAAGAGATGCCGGTCACCCAGCCTGGATCCGCGGTGCACCAGTATACGTCGGTCTCCTTCAGGTCCAGCACCCAGCGGCCCGTCTGGAAGTACTGGAGCGCCCCCTCGTGAACGTGGACGACCCCCTTGGGGTTGCCCGTGGACCCGGAGGTGTACAAAAGGAGCATCGGGTCCTCCCGGTCCATCCACTCAGTGGCCTGGCTGTCATCTGAATCGGCCACCAACCTGTCCCAGTCGTTTTCATCTCCGGCTTTCCCCACCACGATTACCCCGCGGATTGACGGGACTTCCTTTTCGGGAATCCGCTGGCGCAGGGGGGCGGTGGTTACGACCAGCGACGGCTCGCTGTCCCGGAGGAAGTCCTTCAAGGCGTCGCTCATGTATTTGCTGTGCAGGGGTACGGCGATGGCTCCTGTTTTTACCGTTCCCAGAAGGCTGATGTGAAATTCCGGGCTTGCCGGCAGAAGCAGGGCCACCCGCTCTCCCTTGCGAATGCCCAGGCGTTTCAGGGCGTTGGCGAACCGGTTGGTCAGTTGCTGCATTTCCCGGAAGGAGTATGTTCTTATTCCGGCGGGGTCATCGCTGATCAGAGCCACCCGGTCCCCCTTTCCCTCCAGAACGTGGCGGTCTATGCAGGAATGGGCTATGTTGACGGGGGAGCCTTTTTCCCAGCCCAGGTCTTTTTCCGCCATTTCCCACCGGAAGGTGGCATAGGCCTGGTCGTAATCAGCCAGATTGTATTTATTCTGATTTGAATTACCCTGCGGGAGGTTAGTTTTCACCGTCGTTCAACTCCTTTTAACTGATTAAATCGGGTTTTTCGGTAAAAATCCATCAGGTGCTTGCCGCCGGTCATCTTTCCGGTATATTTTCAGCCGGTTCCATGCGGTAGCCCAGTTGCATGGAAATAGAGGTGCATGTTTCTTTAAGCACGGTAACCAACCTGTATATTCTTTCCAGCGAAAGCCTGGAACTAGGCCCTGTTATGCTCAAAGCTGCTATGACCTTGCCGTTGTGGTTGTGAACCGGGGCGGCTATTGCCCTCACCCCTTCCACCATTTCCTCCGCGTTGATGGCAAATCCCTGAGTCCTTACTTTTTCCAGGTGGGAGATAAAATGGTTGGCTTCTGTGATTGTGTTGATGGTGTACTGGCGCATTTCGTGGTTGTCAAGAATGTTTATCACGTTTTCTTTGGGCAGGTAGGCCAGAAGCACCTTGCCCTCGGCTGTGCAGTGGAACTGGGCCCTCAGGCCGAGGTTCACCGTTATGGCCTCCGGGGATTGGTCTCTCTCCACGAAGAGCACTTCGCCCCCGTCCAGGACGGCCAGCTGAACCGTTTCCCGGGATATCTCGACCAACTCCTGCATGTATGGGATGGCGATCTTCCTAAAATCAAGGTTGTTCAGCGCCTCCAGCCCAAGGTAAATGACTTTTATGCCCAGCTTGTAGCGGTCGGTATGGGGGTCCTTTTCGGCGAAACCGTATGCCTGGAGGGTTGAAATAAGCCTGTGGACGGTGCTTTTATGCAGGCCCAGCAACTGTCCCAGCTCGGTGCAGCCATATCCCTGTGATTTTTGCCCCAGAGCCTCTAGTATTGAAAGTGCCCTCTCGACCGAATGCACCGGGTTTTCCAGGGAATGTTCAGCCATCTTGGGGCCTCCTTTGTAAGTTGTAGGGAAAAATCCGTCTCAAAAAATTTTAATTTTTCATGCAATTTTAATATAATGCCTTGACCGCCGAAGGCAAAGAATTTTTCCCTGAATGGCAGGTTTCGAGAGCCGAAACGTTGTTCTGGACAATATGGAAAAAAATGCCGGAGCTGCCCCGAGGGCCCGCAGTTGCCCACTGCCAAAATATAACTTGTTACCGTCCTGCCGGTGTGCGAAAAATAAAACAGAAAAGCATGCCGGTGACCAAGGATGGATAAACTGGAGGCTGACCATGGTTGACCTTGTGTACCGTACGATTATGGTATATTTTGTGGTGTTGTTAGTGGTGCGGTTGATGGGTAAAAGGGAAATCGGCCAGCTATCCCCCTTTGATTTTGTGGTGGCCATAATCGTGGCCGAAATAGCGGCCATACCCATGCAGTCTCCCTCGGTGCCCCTCTGGCACTCCATGGTGCCGTTGGCGGTCCTGGCCTTGCTGGAAATCGGGCTGAGCTTTGCGGCCCTGCACAGCCGGAAACTAAGGGCTTTTCTGGACGGCAGACCCCAGGTGGTGATTGAGGGCGGGCGCATTTTAAAGGAAGAGATGAGGCGGGCGAGGTACAACCTGGACGACCTTCTCGGCCAGCTCAGGGAGAAGGGCTACCCGCGGCCCGAAGACGTGGAGGTGGCCGTGCTGGAAACTTCGGGGAGGCTCAGTGTGGTTCCCAAGTCGTGCAAAAGGCCCTTGACGCCTGAAGACCTCGGACTGTCCGCGGCCTGCGAAGGGCTGCCCGAGGTGCTGGTCATGGACGGTGAGGTATTGAGGGAGTGCCTTGAGCGTCACGGCCGGGACACGGCCTGGCTGGAAAAAAAGCTCGGGGAAATCGGTCTGCATCCGGACAAGGTTTTTCTGGCCACCCTGGAAAGAGACGGCAGGATTTTAATCAACGGGGAAGAAACGGTACACAAGTAAAAATTCGGGTCGAAAAAAAGGAGTATGGGGGTTTTGGGAGAATTTACTTTTCAGACCAAATTTATGCATGAGCGGGCGGGGTATCCCATTGTTCCAGGTGGACCGAAAACAGCAGGTTGTCATTATGATTATCGCCGCTGTAATTCTTTTTACCTCGGGATACAAGGTTTCCCGGTGGCAGGAGGTCCGGTACGGGGAGCCCGGCGGGGCGGACGGCTTTGTCCAATCTGCCCAGATCGGGGGCGGCAGGGAAATAGCGGTCCATGTCTCGGGA
Source organism: Desulfovirgula sp. (assembly GCA_020725625.1). Taxonomy (GTDB): domain Bacteria; phylum Bacillota; class Desulfotomaculia; order Desulfotomaculales; family Desulfocucumaceae; genus JAILZP01. The sequence goes on from DYET01000114.1 coordinate 19,434, forward strand.
GCCGTGGAGAAGCCGGGAGTGTATAAATTTACCGGAGATGCGAGGGTTCTGGACGCCCTGGAGAGGGCGGTGCCCCTGGAAAGGGCCGATGCCCAGAGCCTCAACCTGGCTGCCCCTTTGAAGGACGGGCAGAAAATCGTGGTGCCGGTCAGACAGGACAGTGTCCAGGCGGGATCGGCAGCCGGCCAGGCGGCCGCCGCTTCACAGGGCGGACCGGCGGTTTCGCCGCCGGGGGCGGTGCCAGGCAGGCCTGGCCGGATTAACATAAATCGGGCCGGATCCAAAGAACTGGAAGAACTCCCGGGGGTGGGGCCGGGACTGGCCCGGCGCATCATCATTCACCGGGAAAGCAAGGGCTTGTTCGCGTCAGAAGAAGACATAATGAATGTTCCCGGGATCGGGCAAAAGCTGTACGACCAGATCAGGGATTACATAACAGTCGACTGACGGGGTGTTGCTATGGACCTGGAGTTGCTGGTACGCCTGATGCAGATGCAGATGGCCGTTCATCCGTATGGAAGCGGCGGGAGCCGGGGAAGGAGCATCAAGGACTCCGGTTTTGCGCTGATTCTGGCGGCCCTGTTGGAGGCGCCGCAGGGACGAAAGGGTGTGCCTCCTCCCCGGAGGGCGGCCCCCGCCGAAAAGAAGGCCGGGAGTACAGCCGCCCAGCCCCCGCAAGTGAAACCCGGCACCGGGGCTAAAAGTAAGGACGTTCGGGGTAAATACGTTTCGTCCGGATCCGACCTGGCAGCCATGGTGGATCGGGTGGCGGAAAAGTACGGTCTAGACCCGGCCCTTCTCAGGGCGGTGGTCAAGGTTGAGTCCGATTTCAACCCCCTGGCCGTGTCCCACGCCGGGGCCATGGGGCTAATGCAGCTGATGCCCGGGACAGCCGGAGAACTGGGGGTGAAAAACCCCTTTGATCCTGCGGAGAACCTTGAAGGCGGGGCCAGGTATTTAAAATCCATGATCGAGAGGTTCGGCGGGGACTTGAAGCTGGCCCTGGCCGCGTACAACGCCGGGCCGGGGGCAGTCGACCGCCACGGGGGGGTACCGCCTTACGGGGAAACCATTTCCTATATCGAAAGGATACGGAGGCTTTACAGGGGAGCTTTTGGTTAAAATGCCCTGAAGCGGGCGGTACGACGATGCACGGAAAGAGCTTGAGGCCGGGCCCTGGCGGAGAGAGCCGGGGCCTGGTTTTTGTGTGTCTCCTCCGGCTTCAGGCGACATATAAATAAGGCATGAACGGCATGCCTCACGGTGGCGGTGAAGTACGGGGCAACAACTTTCCTGGGCACTTCTGCATTCATTTTCGTGGTTCAAAGGCCCATTTGAGCGGGCAGGAGGACCTGGCGCACCGCATCATGGTTAGCAAAGGCTGCCGGGAGATTTGGACTAATTTTTTTACTTAACAAGGAATGGAAGGAAATATATGGCATGATGGAGAATTATGTCAATTATCCTTTAACAGATGACCGGAGGTATTCAAATTGGTTTCCAGGCCCCTGGTATACTTGACATTGGCCTTTGCGTCCGGCATAGCCCTTGCCCTTTCAGGAATGACGGTCCTGATGCCGCGGGCCGTCCTTCTGGCAGCCCTGGCCTTGACAGCGGTGGGAATGGCCGTTTTTTTTGCCCTCCGGAGAAGCATATTTCCTTTGCTTGTAATTGTCTTTATTTTGCTGGGGGCGGCGGCGGGGCTTGCCGCCCGGTTAAGTCCCGGCGCCGCCGGTGAAAGGTTCTACGGGCGGACGGTGACGCTGGAAGGGTACATCTGCGGGGACCCGCAATTCAAACAAGGGAGGACCGCCTACAGCCTGGAAGTGGAAAGGGCCTGCATGGGGGAGGAGGTTGCCCGGGCCCCTGGTCGGGTGCTGCTGTACATGTCGGGCCGGCGGGAGGACCTGGGCTACGGGGACGCCGTCAGGGTCACGGGAAGACCCTACCTGCCCGACAGCCCGGGCAATCCGGGCCGGTTTGACTACGGGGAATACCTCTCCGGCAGGGGGGTGTGGGCCGTGGTTTCGCTTAAAGACGGGGAAAGCTTGGAAAAAACGGGATCCGGAAGGGGCAATCCCGCCGCCGGCCTGGCCCTCGGCATCAAGCAGAGACTCATGGAGGTGAACCGGGCCACCCTGGACCAGGGCCACGCCGCCCTGGTGAACGGCATGATTTTCGGCAGCCGCGGCGAAATCAGCCCCCGGACAAAGGAGGTGTTTAGTGAGGCCGGGGTCGTCCATATTCTTTCGGTAAGTGGTCTGCACGTGGGACTGGTGGCGGCCGGGGTCCTCGGCCTTATGAGCGCCCTGCGGCTGCAAAGGTTCAGTTTTCCGGTGATTACCGCGGTTTTGGCCGTATACGCCTACATCACAGGGGTGGGGCCGGCGGTGGTCAGGGCCGCGGTGATGGCCTGGATTTGCCTCCTGGGGCACCGCCTGGGCCGGGAGAGAGACTGGCCCACCACCCTTGCGGCGGCGGCCCTGGCGATACTGGCCTTCTCCCCCCGGTCGCTGTTCGACCCGGGTTTTCAGCTTTCCTTCGCGGCCACCTGGGGCATACTGCACGCCGGCGCGGCCATCGACAGGAGGCTTCAGTCCATGGGGCTGACCAGGTCCTGGATCAGGGGCTGCTTATCGGTCCCCCTGGGGGCCCAAATCGGAACCCTCCCTCTGGTAGCCTGCCACTATAATATTTTTTCACTTGCCTCGATTCCCGCCAACCTCTTGGCGGTACCCCTGGTGGGGCTGATCCTGCCGCTGGGACTGGCAGCCTCCCTAGCCGGTCTGGCGTGTGTCAAGGTGGCCCTGCTGATTAATTACGCCACGGCAGCCCTGCTGGACCTGATGATGCTGGTGGTGGGGGTCATCCACGGCATCCCCGGGTCGGTCTTTTATGTATCGCCCCCGCCGACCGCGGCTGTGGCTGCCTGGTATCTTTCCCTGGCCTTCCTTCTCGGCGGGGCCGGGACGGAAAAGCCGGAAAAGAAGAAGGTGCCGGTTTTGCGGCTGATCGCGGGAGGGCTTCTGGCCTCCTGCCTGGTCTGGTCCCTGGCGGCCGCAGTCGGGCCGGGAGGCGGGAACCTGGAAGTGCACATCATCGACGTGGGCCAGGGAGACAGCACCCTGCTGCGCTTCCCCAACGGCCGGGTCATGCTGGTTGACGCCGGGGGATGGAAGGATGAGTTCAGGGAGGGGCGGGGGGCGGGAGAGGTGGTGGCCTCCTACCTGAGGAGGCTGGGCCTGAACAGGCTGGACGCGCTGGTTTTGACCCACCCCCACGAGGACCACGCTGCCGGTGCAGGCTTCCTGCTGGGACGCTTCGGCATTGGGGCGGTACTGGTATCGCCGGCGGGGCTTTCCGGGCAAACCCAGGAGCGGGCGGACCCGGGCTACAAAAAGATTGTCTCCCTGTTCGGGGAGAGGAATGTCCCGGTTCGGGAACTGTATTCCGGGGACCTGATCACCCTGGACCCCCGGGTGCGGGTGGAGGTGCTGGGGCCGGGAGCGGACCTGCTGGTAGGGACGAGATCCGACCTCAACAACAATTCGCTCGTTCTGTCCGTCAGGTACGGTCTCAAATCCTTTTTGCTGACCGGTGACATCGAGGCCGAAGGGCAGGCCCGGCTGTTGGAAAGGGGATATCAACTCAAGCACAGCGTCCTGAAGGTGCCGCACCACGGGAGCAGGTACGTTCTGCCGGAATTCGTCGAACGGGTGCAGCCGGAAATGTCGGTGATCGCGGTGGGCAGGAATTCCTTCGGCCAGCCGGACCCCGGCACAGTGGCCCTGGCAGGTGTGGAAGGGAGGCCGGTTTACCGTACTGACCGTGACGGGCTGGTCCTTTTCAGCTGCGACGGCAGGCGGATCGGGGTTATTACCGGGGACGGGAGGTCCAGGTAATCCGGACGCATAACGTCTTTTTTGATGAAGGACGGAGGATCGGGAAATTGCGGGTCGAATAGTCGAATAATAGAATAAAAACAGTTTATGGAAAGGGGTCAGCATGGGCGAAGGAATTTTCAGGCAGAGAAACGGCATGGTTGCCGTCGACATTGTAGCCGCCTGCGGGGTTATGACCGTTGATCAGCTTTCCGGGCTGGCCGTGGCCGCCCGCAATACGTGTTTTCAGGGTCAAGCTGACCTCCCGCCAGACGCTGGTGGCGGTTCTCGGCGCGGACAGGGTGGACGACCTGGTGAATACCCTTCCGGCCTTGGGGCTGAAGGTTTCCCCCTACGGGAACGTGGTCAGGGCCGTCAAGGCCTGCGCCGGGAACAGCGCCCTCTGTCCGCGACCGATGGGGGAGGCCCTGGACCTGGGGATGGAAATCCAGGAAAAGTACCTCGGCGTGGAGGTGCCCAAGGACTTTAAAATAGCGGTCGCCGGCTGCGTAAAAACAATTTTCAGATTGATAAACAAGTCTTAGTGGTGAAGCAATATGCCTGCGCAAGAACAATTACATTATTAAAAAACGGGGTGCTGAGCGTGGGAGAATCAGCGGAAGCTGTGGCGGCCTGTGTCAAGGCGGCAGGTGAAATTCGGGAAACTATATCGCTGCCCATCGCCGGTATGACTTGCGCCGCCTGCTCGGCCAGGGTGGAGCGGGGGCTGCGCAAAATGCCGGGCATCCTTGAGGCCGCTGTCAATCTGGCGGCGGAGAAGGGGACGGTGACCTATGATCCCGGCCGGGTCACGCTGGGCGAAATAGTTAATAAAATCCGTGACATCGGTTACGACGTGCCCGGGGAAGAGGTGGAACTGGCCATATCCGGGATGACCTGCGCCGCCTGTTCGGCCAGGGTGGAGAAAAGGTTGAATTCCCTGCCCGGAGTGCAGCGGGCCGCGGTGAACCTGGCCACCGGCAGGGCCGGCGTAACGTTCATACCCGGCGTCACATCCGCCGGCGAACTGCGCCGGGCGGTGGTGGCCCTGGGTTACCAGGCGCGCCGGGCCGCTGACGTTTCCAGGGACGAGGAGGGGCGGGCCAGGCAAAGGGAGATCCGCCTGCAGGTGACCAGGTTCGTCCTGGCGGCTTTCCTTTCCCTTCCTCTGATCTGGATGATGATGGCCGAAGCGGCCGGGTGGCATCAATTCATGATTAGCCCCTGGATCCAGCTGGCCCTGGCTACCCCGGTACAGTTCGTGGCCGGGTGGCAGTTTTACCGCGGGGCCTGCCACGCCCTGAAAACGGGCGGGGCCAACATGGACGTGCTGGTGGCGCTGGGCACTTCCACTGCATACTTTTACAGCCTGGCGGCGGTAATCATGGGCTGGAAGACCCTGTATTTCGAATCCGCCGCCGTGGTCATCACGCTGATCCTGTTGGGCAAGCTGCTGGAGGCCGTGGCCAGGGGGAAAACCTCGGAGGCCATCAAGAAGCTCATGGGCCTTCGGGCCGAAACAGCCCGCATTATTCGTGACGGCAGGGAGGAAGACGTACCCGTTGAGGAGGTTGAGGTGGGCGACCTCGTTTTGGTCCGGCCGGGGGAGCGCATTCCCGTGGACGGCGTAATCATCGGGGGAAACTCCAGCGTGGATGAGTCCATGCTCACCGGAGAGAGCGTACCGGTGGACAAGGGGCCGGGCGATGAGGTTGCCGGAGCGTCGGTGAACAAGCAGGGCAGTTTCACCTTTAAGGCCACCAGGGTGGGAGAAGACACGGCTCTGGCTCGGATCATACGCCTGGTGGAGGCTGCTCAGGGATCCAAAGCGCCCGTCCAGCGCTTGGCGGACAGGGTTTCCGGCATCTTCGTGCCCGCGGTGGTGGTGGTGGCGCTGCTCACCTTCGGCGGCTGGTATCTGTCCGGAGCGGGTATTACCGCCGCTCTGGCGAATATGATCACAGTGCTGGTCATCGCCTGCCCCTGCGCCCTGGGGCTTGCAACCCCCACCGCCATCATGGTGGGCACGGGGGTGGGTGCAGAAAAGGGCATTTTGATCAGGGGCGGTGAGCACCTGGAGCGCGCCGGGAAAATCGACACCGTGGTGCTGGACAAAACCGGCACCATCACCCGGGGAGAACCCTCGGTAACCGACCTGTTGGCCCTGCCGCCTTTCCGGGAGGAGGATCTTTTGGCGGCGGTGGCGGTTGGGGAAAGAAAATCGGAACATCCCCTGGGTCAAGCGGTTGTAGAGCGTGCCCGGGAAGCCGGCATTCATTTTGAACAGGAAGCTGAGGATTTCGAGGCCGTACCGGGGCGGGGTATCCGCTTCCGTGCCGGAGGCCGGGTATGGCTCGTCGGCAACGGGGAACTGGCGAAATCCAGGGGCGTAAACCTGTCCACGGTGCTGACGGATAAAAACCGCTGGGAGGAAGAGGGCAAAACGGTGATGGTGGTGGTGGCCGACGACCGACTGGCCGGGATGATCGCCGTGGCGGACACCGTCAAGGATCACGCCGCCGAAGCTATCGCCGAACTGAAGCGGATGGGGCTGGAGGTCTACATGCTTACTGGTGATCAGGGCCGGACGGCCCGGGCCATTGCCCGGCAGGTGGGGATTGATCATGTGATGGCCGAGGTTCTGCCAGAAAACAAGGCAGATGAAATCATCAGGCTGAAGAACGCCGGGAGAGTGGTGGCGATGGTGGGGGACGGCATCAACGACGCGCCCGCCCTTGCCGCCGCTGACACAGGCATGGCCATAGGCACGGGTACCGACGTGGCCATGGAAAGCGCTTCCATCACCCTGATGCGCGGTGACTTGCGCGCCATCGTTTACGCCATCAGGCTGTCCCGGCAGACCTTGCGGAAAATCAAACAAAACCTGTTCTGGGCTTTTTTTTACAATTTTATCGGCATTCCGCTGGCTGTGTTAGGGGTATTTACCCCTGTCATGGGAAGTATGGCCATGGCTTTCAGTTCGGTATCAGTGGTAGCCAATTCACTGCTTTTAAAACGTTATAACCCTGAAAAGTCCTGCAGCCGAATTGAAACCAAAAAGGATAACCATAATTTGGAGAGATAGAGGCCACTGGTTTAAAAAAAGACAACCCTCAACATCGAAGGGTTATCCTTTTCTGCCTGACTTTTTGCCCGACTAGTTGCGGAAACCCGCATAAATCAAGGATCCCTTGGGAAACCAAAAACCTCTCCGGGTGGAAAATAAAAAACCCGCAAAACCTTGCTGCTAGCGGCTTTGCGGGTTTTTTGCTGGTGCGCCCGGCAGGAATCGAATAAAAACTCCACTGCCGGAACACTTGTCCTTGCTGGCTTTCACGACCTTGGTCTGCATATTAGTCTGCATCTTTGAAAATGTTCGCCACGCTGACCCCCTTGCGTACCGCGTGGGCGTACACCGCCGCCGTGGTGGCCGGGCTGCTGTGTCCCAGGAAGGCCGCCACTGTCGGAAACGAGTATCCCGCGTCCAGCAGTAGGGAACCGGCTGTGTGCCGCAAATCGTGGACGCGCATGTGAGGAAGCCCGGCTTTTTTCAGGGCGTATCTCAGGGTCCTCCTAACCGCGTCTTCCCTGATGATGCGGCCATTGCACGAGAATACCAGCTCTCCGGTTTTTATGGATACCACTTTACGCCCTTTCCTGTAAACGGCCAACAGGCTCGCGGTTTCGTCGTCAAGTTTTATTGTCCGTTTGCTGCTGTAAGTTTTCGTGTCGGCCTTCTCCCGGCGGTGCTTTCCATCCGCCGCCCTTTTGATTGTCATGGTCTTTTTCTCAAGGTCCAGATCCTGCCAGCGCAAACCCAGCACTTCCCCCAGCCTCGCGCCTGTCAGTGCCAATAATCGTATGACCAGGTAATACTTGTAGAGCTTCGCCGCTTCCAGCAGCCTGCGCAATTCTTCTTGTGTCAGCACCGGCCTCTCCTGCCGTGCGACTCTCGGGGTTTTTAAACCGGCAGTGGGGTCCGACTGGAGCAAACCCCAAGCCACGGCTTGACGTAACGCGGTTTTCAGTGTTCCATACACGCCCTTGACTGTCCGGGAACTTCCCTCCAAGCCACTTAAGCCCTTCTGCAACTCGAAGGCTGAAAGCCCGTACATTTGCAGGCGACCGACGACCGGAAGCAGTTTTCTCACGTGATACGCGTATGTTTCATGCGTCCTCTCCGAGACCGAGCTTTTAACCTGGTTGAGCCACTCTTGCAAGTAATCCCCCAAGGTTTTCGCCAGCGAGCTGGGGCCTTTCTTCCGCCGTGCGGCGTGCAGTTCCGCCGCCCTAAGCCTGGCTTCCGCCAATGAACCGTGGAAAAATTCGTTGTAATATTTTCTCTTGCCTTTTGAATCCCTTCCCTCGTATACTGAGATCAGGTACTTATTTGGCCCTTTTCTCCTTATCTGCGCCATCTGTAACACGCCTCCTGAAAGGGAAAAGGCCCGGCAGAAGGTTTATTCGCTTCTGCCCGGCCTTTTCCCTGCTATTTGTTCATCTCTTTTTGAATATACTCGTTAACCGCCGCTTCCGGTATCCTCAACCGTCTTTCCGACAATCTTACTGCCTTCAGCTTCCGGGTAGCCACCAGTTCGTAAACGTAAGCCTTTTTCACCCGGAGCATCTTCGCCACTTCCGGTGCGGTGTAAAACTTAAGTTGAACAGTCATGGTTAAGCCGTCCTTTCTTTGTAGGTCTTGGTCAATAAAACAACATATTGAGTCAGCTCTGCTCTCTTAAGCCAAGCGGTGAGGAACGGGCAACGCGTCAGATAGCCCCCCTCTCCCAAGCCCGGACGCACTCCTTGAACAAGCGGTAAGCGTCCAGGTCGTTTTCGGAAGCCCGCCTCGGGCCGCCGCCGGCAAGGGCTACACTGGCCACGCTCCGGGCGAAGTCCTGCGCATCGAACCCGGTTAACTCTCTGTCCTCAGGGAGGATGATCCAAATACTCGCCGAAAAGGTTTCTTCCGGTTCCAGGAAAGGCGCGATTTCGCGGACGACCGTCAGGCCGACGAAAGGATCGACGGCCACGATGTCCACGGACACCGCAGACCCTTGGGAAAGGAGTGAGCGGAGAAATTCGCCAAGCCTCTCCGTCGGCGGCAGGAAGCATCGGATTGCTCCCCCGTCGGTGATTACCCAACCCGCGTAAGCGGGACGCAGGTTTTTCGCCGCGTCAAGGTCCAGCGCGGCAACGCAGTAACTGGAAGCGGCGGCCAAAAACCAGCAAATCGCCCTGTCCACCTTCGCTTCGGGAGGCCAGGCGGGAGCCTGCGCCCATGCCCGCTCCAAATTCTTCTTCGCCCGTATGAAAGCCCCTTTAGAACGGCTTTTTCGGTCGAACACGCTTACCCCTCCTTTAGACCCGGCCCCAGGTTCTCCAGCGCAGCTTCCTTTCGGCGGTTGAAAGAAGTTACCGCGCAGCTCACCCGTCGCCGCCGGGCGTTTTTCGGTCCGCTCATTAAACTTTCCACCCCCAGGATGATTCAGGATGATTGTTGTTATAGTTATGGTCAATCGCTTAATGGCCATCGCCGCTCGTGCCGCAAGCTTTCTGGAAACTAATCAGAAATTGATCCGAAAACTGATCTGTAAACTGATCTGCCAAAATCTATAGGGTTACAGCGATCAGATCAGTTTTTCACTCAGTTTCAACGAGCCGGAATGCAGTCGCTTCCCGCCGGTTTCCCGGTTCCTGGGAAACGGTTTCATGAAACAGTCACCCGAACCGTTCCAGGCCGGCCGAAACTGATCTGATCGCTTAAAACCTATATACACAGCGATCAGATCAGTTTTTCAGATCAATTTCCGAGGTCAGTTTCAATTCATCCTTCAGCGACTGCACCCCCGTTTCCTCGCCCAGCCCATACATCTTGGCGAAGCGGCCTATGTCCGTCCCGCATTCCTCAAGCCTTTGCATGTCCCAGCGTATAGCGTACAGCAATGCGAATATGTTTGCTTGGCGCTCGAACTTGCTCAATGGATATCGCGTCTGCTCCTCTACAAAGAACCGGGCCAGCCCGGGGTGGAGCACTCGGTGCCCTATTTCGTGCAGTAGGACACCATCCTGTTCAAGCGGTGGCAGGGAGGAGTTCACTGCAACAGCGCGTGTTCCGTCAAGGGTTAACGAAAATCCTTTCGCCCGGCGGAGAGACAATTTGAGGACAAGCAGGCCGTGCTGTTCGGCGAGTTCAGAAGGGGGAAGGAGTCCATATATAGCAATAAGCATTTCTATTTCACCCGCGATCCAGGAATGCATCCGCATCAGCTTCCTTTCGAAAATTTACAAGCTCTACAGAAGCAGGAGCCCGGCAAATACCGAGCTCCCGGCAATCATTCGCAGGTTCACCGTTCCTCTTTACATGAGTCTTCGACAGCCTTGTTCCGACCGTAAACAATGCCTTCTTCAACCTTATTGTAAAAAGACGTCGCCTGGCCGCAATTTTGCACCGGTAGCGAGTCTATGCCAACAATTTTCAGAAACGTTGTTTTAACGTTGCCTTTTATAGCAGCTACCACAGACGGGTAATACATGTCGCTCTCCCGGTCGTATATTTTGATTTTTCCGCTTGCCCGCTCCCCGCCGCTCTCCGTTTCCAATAAGCTCGGATAGTTTAGTCTCAGCAATTCGCTGGCGACCCTTCCAGTGTCCGACGGGTACTCAAGCCATCTTTTTCGGATACCCATGTATTTGTCACAAGCATTATGCCGCCACCCTTTCTGCTCGACCATGCGCTTTTCCGTGCCGGACCGGTCCTCCGGGGAGTCATTGACGCACCGGCAGCCAAAAAGATCGCATTCCAGGTAACCTGGGGCTACGGACACGGTCACATGCCTCACCGCGTTCCGCGCCCCCGCCAGCGCCGCGGCGTCCACGGCGGTCTGCGCTTGCTCCCTGGCCACCCACACCCTGGCCAAGTCAACGCCGATGCCCAGCATTACGAGCATAACCACAAACACCAAAACGGTCATGAGCATTATAACGCCGCGCTCGTCCCTGGCAAGCATCAATACCAACCCCCTCTGCACCCGTACCAATCGCCGCAGCGAGACTCCATCCTGGACGGCTCTCGAAGGTATTTGTCCATCACATGTTTCGTTGTCACCTTGTATTGCACGTGGTTGTCCCAGGGTTGGCCGCCCAGGAGAGCGGCGAACCCCGGAACCAGCACCGGAATGCGGCATGACACTTCA
>DYET01000115.1 GCA_020725625.1 Desulfovirgula sp.
ACCTCACGGCTTTGGCTCCAAGGCTGGATAACGGCGGCTGGCTGGGCCTTACCGTGCCGGCTTCCCACCGGCTATATTCACAACGCCGAACTGGCGCACCACCCCCGGTAGAATTATATTGGAGGGAAATGACACTTATGACAGCAATTGGGGCAGAGGAGACAGGAGACAGGAGAATAAATACTTAATTAATAAAAGCTAGCGCGTTTGTTGGAATAAGGCAATAGTCAATCGATTAATTTTACAGGTGAGGCTGTCTCCTGTATTCTGACCGGTAAGTCCTGCCTGTAAGCTAAAGCACCCTGTCTGCCGCCTGCTCCAAAAGTTCGCAGTCGTCCCATGGCCCGACACTGGCCAGGGCAAAATTCTCCGGGATGAACCTTTCCCTGGCCAGGGACTGAATCTCCTCCAAGGTAACTTTTTCAATCTTCTCGACTATCTCCTCCGGTGTGACCACTTTGCCCAGGTAAAGCTGGGACTTCCCCAGCCTGCTCATCCTGGTGTTGACATTCTCAAGGCTGAGCAGGAGATTGCCTTTGAGCTGATCCTTGGCCCTTCTGAGCTCCCGGGGAGTTACCCCCCTGTTGCGGATTTCTTTTATTTCCTTAAAGATGAGGTCCAGCGCCTGTTCTACGTTCTCTCTGGAAAGGCCCGCGTAGACACAGAACAGGCCGGTGTCGAAATATGAGCTGTGGTATGAATAGATGGAATACACCAGCCCGCGCTGTTCCCTTATTTCCTGGAACAGCCGGGAACTCAGTCCCCCGCCCAGGATGGTGTTGACCAACTGGAAGGTGTAAATCTGGTCGTGATCGAGCGGCATTCCGGGTGTACCCACACATAGATGGACCTGTTCGGTATCCTTTGTGCGGCAGGTAACCTCTTTCCGGGGACTGGGCAGATTCATCACCCTGGGGAAAGAATCTCCCCCCAGCCTGCCGAAGAACCTCCCTATCTTCTCCGCCGCCAGTTCGTGTACTATGTTTCCCGCCACTGATATGACGATATTTCCCGGGACGTAGTTTCTCTTTAAATAATCCAGGAATGTGTCCCTGCCCAACTGCTTGATTATATCGGCGTGGCCGATAATGGGCCGGCCCAGGGGGTGCTTCTGCCAGATGGTGTTGGCAAAAACGTCGTGCACTAACTCGTCGGGAGTATCTTCGTACATTTTTATTTCTTCGATAATCACATTGCGCTCCCTGTCGATATCCCGGGGAGCGAATTTGGAGTTAAAAATCATATCCGACAGGACGTCCAGGGCCAAATCGAAATGCTCGTCCAGCACCTTGGCGTAATAGCAGGTGTACTCCTTGGTGGTAAACGCGTTGAGCTGCCCGCCCACGGCATCAAGGGCCTCGGCAATCTGCTTGGCCGTTCTTTTCCCTGTTCCCTTGAACATCAGGTGTTCAATGAAATGTGATATTCCCGCGATTTCGTCGCTCTCGTCCCGGGACCCCACGTTAACCCAGACCCCCACGGCCACCGATCTAACATGGGCGATATCTTCGGTAAGGAGACATATGCCGTTATCCAAGGTAGTCTTCTTAATCAAAGGGAGAACCTCCTATTATCTTTTACCCGGTCCCCTCAGGCCAGGGCCGGATCACCGGACAGGGCCGTTAAGAGCCGAATAAAACGCTTCGATGCCGACCCGAATAAATCCTTTTTACGATTGCCTAAAATTAATCCACACATTACAATGCACCTGTCCAGGAAATAAATACATTCCGGCGGAAAACCGGGCCGGACCAGACCCCCGGCTAAATCATCATCCTTAGGCTCCGCAGGCTGCCTTCGCTTGTTTCAATGCCTTCCAGCAGCCTGGAAACGGTGACCAGGTGGTAACCTTCCTTTCTCAGCCGCTGTATGATTTCCGGCAGTGCACCGACGGTGGGTGCAGTAGGGTGCATTAGGACGATGGCGCCGTTGTGAACCTTGCTGGTTACCCGATCGACGATCACTTCGGGCGGAGGCAACTGCCAGTCGACGGTGTCCACCGACCACAGAATGGTTACGTAAGAAGCTTCCCCGGCCGCCTGCAACACGGCGGGGCCTCTTTCACCGTAAGGCGGCGCGTACAGCCTGGGTCTGACACCGGTGGCCTGGAAAATTATTTCTTCCGCCTTCCTGATATCCCGAAGATTCGCGGATTTTGAAAGCCTGTCCGGATGGGGGTGCGAGTAGCCGTGGCTGCCTATCTCATGTCCCTCCCGGACTATAAGGGCGGCCAAATCGGGATACTTCTTGACCCATGTACCGCCCAGAAAGAAGGTGGCTTTAACGTTGTGCTGGCTTAAAATTTCCAGCATTCGCGGGATGTATTCCTCGCCCCAGAAAACGTTCACGGTGAGGGCCACTTCCCTGTAGCGGCCGCTCCCCTGGTATATCGGCTGGCTGTATGACGCGGGTTCCAGGCGCCCGGCGAAAAACATCCCTCCCGCAAACAAAACCGCTGCCGTCAACAGGTAGAGAAACTTAGGCCTGATTACCCGCCGGTGGAATAAATAAATCCGCAATTTACGCACTCTCCTTATGGTATCTTCATCCAGGATTTTCTCCTAAAAAAATACCTATGCGCAAATTGCGGCCGGTATCACAGTGCAAGCCACGAGGCCCGGAGTTTTTGACGCCGGGGATTTTTACAGTCCTATGTGGTTATCCTGTCTAAAGAGAAGAAACTATCGCCTCTTCCTCCACGTCCCTCACTATCTCGACTTTTCCGACGGCAACGGGCAGAACAAAGGTAAGTCTGGACGAGACGACTTTTTTGTCCCTGTGCATGGAACGGATCAACTCCTCCCGGTCCAGGTTGGCAGGGACATCGACAGGCAGGCCGGCCCGGACCAGGATCGACACTATCCGGTCCATTTCCGCCTGTCCCAGCAGGCCCATCCGGACGGCCATCCTGGCCGCAGCGGCCATCCCCATGGCCACCGCCTCCCCGTGGCGGTATGTTTTGTAACCTGTCAGGGACTCCACGGCGTGGCCGACGGTGTGGCCGAAATTAAGCACCGCCCGGCTGCCCCTCTCGGTTTCATCCTCTTTTACCACAGCGGCCTTTATCCGGCACGACACCGTCACTATTTCTTCCACGGCGGCGGGATCCAGGCTTAAGGCCCTCTCCAGGTTTTCCTCCAGCCAGCCGAAAAAGATTTCATCGGCGATCACCCCGTACTTTATGACTTCGGCCATCCCGGCCCTTACTTCCCTTTCCGGCAGGGTTTTAAGGGCGGCCAGGTCGGCCACCACCGCGGAGGGCTGGTAAAAGGCCCCGATAATGTTTTTACCCCGGGGGTGGTTGACCGCCACCTTTCCTCCCACGCTGCTGTCCACCTGGGCCAAAAGGGTGGTTGGAATCTGGATCAGGGGAACTCCCCGGAGGTACGTGGCCGCCACGAAACCTGCCAGGTCCCCCACCACTCCTCCCCCCAGAGCCAGGATGGAGGAGCGGCGGTCCAGTTCGTTCCGGTAAGCAAGGTCATAGAGTTCCCCGGCGGTGGAGAGGGATTTGTATTCCTCGCCGTCGGGTATTTCGGCAAACACCGGGTAAATCCCTGACTTTTCAAGCTGATCACGGATTGATTTTCCGTAAAGGGACCCAACGGTGTAATTGGTTACCACCATGGCCCTTTCCCCGCCGAGGACCCCCCTTAATATTTCCCCCGCCCTGCCGATCAGGTTATATCCAATATGGATCGTGTAACTCCTGGGTCCCAGGTCAATTAATACCCCGCCTGCAGTCATATGTACTTCCTTTCCCTGAGCAGCTGAATTATTTTTCCGGCCACCTCTTCCTTGCTCTCAAGGTCCGAAACCACCTCCAGGTCCGCCGCCGCCCTGTACGCCTCTTCCCGTTCGGCCAGCAGATCCTCTATCCGCCGCCTCAGGTCCTTGGCCCCGGCCAGCAGGGGGCGGTTCCGAGCCGTCCTGACCCGGCTGCAAATCACCTCCGGGGAAGACCTGATCAGTACCACAACGCCGTTTTTCTTCAACGCCGCAACGTTCTCCGGGTCAAGCACGGCGCCGCCCCCGGTGGCAATGACCAGGGCGATCCTGGCGGACAGCTTTTTTATGACCAGTCTTTCCTCGGACCGGAAGCGGATGGACCCGTACCGGCCAAATAGATCCGGCACGGTTTTTCCGGTGACCCTTTCAATTTCTTCGTCGGTATCCACGAATTCAAGGCCCAGCCTTTGGGCCAGGATACGGCCAACCGTGGTTTTGCCGGTACCCATAAACCCCGTCAGGACTATATTTTTCATATCGGCCCCCGCACGCCGGCCATAAGCCGGAATTTCCGGACTAGAAGTTTCTGACCCTCTCCTGGTAGGCAAGCCATCTCTCCCTGACTTCATGGAGGGAGTCCCCGCCAAATTTTTCCAGGCATGCCCTGGCGATTTCCCACGCCGCCACCGCCTCGCCCACTACCCTGGCGGCGGGAACGGCGCAGACATCGGACCTCTCCACCGAGGCCTCGAAGGGCTCCCCTGAAGCTATGTCGATGCTCCTCAGCGGCCTGTAAAGGGTAGGGATGGGCTTCATGGCCGCCCTTATCACCACCGGGCTTCCATTGCTCATGCCGCCCTCGATGCCGCCGGCCCGGTTGGTTTTGCGGTAAAACCCCAGCCCTTTCTGATGGTATATCTCGTCGTGGACGCTCGATCCCGGCAACTGCGCAGCGGCGAAGCCGAGACCAACCTCCACCCCCTTGATGGCCTGTATGCTCATGAGGGCCCCGGCCAGCCTGCCGTCGAGCTTCCTGTCCCACGAGGTGTAGCTGCCGATTCCCGGCGGAAGGCCGTAAACCCTTATTTCAAACACTCCCCCCAGGGAATCACCGTCTCTACGGGCTTTGTCGATTTCGTCCTTCATGGCCTCCTCGGACCCCGGGTCGGCACAGCCCAGGGCCGAACTGTCAACCAGGGCGGCCAGTTCGGCGGGCCCGGCCTCCGGGACGCCGGCCCGAACCGGGCCTATCCCGACCACTATTCCCACTATGCTTACGCCCAGTTCCTCCAGCAGCCTCCTGGCCAGCGACCCGGCGGCCACCCTGGCGGCGGTCTCCCTGGCGCTTGCCCTCTCCAGCACGTTCCTGATATCCCGGTGGCCGTACTTGATGGCCCCCGGCAGGTCGGCGTGACCCGGCCTTGGGCGGGTCACGACCCCGTTCCCGGCCAGGGCGGCCGGGCCGGGGTCCATAATTCCGGACCAGTTGGCCCAGTCCCTGTTCTCAATCAGCATGGCCACCGGGCTCCCCAGAGTGATGCCTCCCCTCACACCCGAGAGGAAGCGCACCCGGTCGCTTTCAATTTTCATCCGGCCCCCCCGCCCGTAGCCCTCCTGGCGCCTTTTAAGCTGCAGGTTGACGTATTCTTCGGTTACCGGCAATCCCGCGGGGAGATTTTCCACCACGGCGGTAAGGGCCGGGCCGTGGGATTCCCCGGCGGTGACAAAACGAATCATAGGGACCACCTCTTAAGTAGAATACAGGAGACCTGACAGAGAATAATTGACAGGATGAAGCCGGAAAATTGTTTTACATCTATTCCCGAACCCCCTCCTGTCTCCTGTCTTCTGCCTCCTGTCTCCTGATACCCAAGCTGCGCATAAGGGCATTACGCATAACCTCCACCGGAGCAGGGACACCGGTCCACAGCTCGAAGGCGGCGGCCCCCTGGTGGAGGAGCATTCCCATTCCGTTGAAGACCCTGGCCCCGGCGGCCAGGCAGCGGCCCATGAAACCGGTGAGGGGTGGATTGTAAACCAGGTCTACCACCACGTGGCCCCCGTTCAGCAGTTCGAATGGAAAGGGCGGGGCTTCCTTTTCCCGGGGGTTCATGCCTAGGGGAGTGGTCTGCACCACCAGCCTGACCCGGCCCAACACCGCCGCCCATTCGCGGTAATCCACGCCCCGTTCCTGTGGACCCGGCCAGTTTAAAACCGAAGCCGCACACCCGGTGTTTTTTCTGATTAAATCGGACAGTTCCGCGGCCCTTTCCGGGGTCCGGTTGGCCACAATGACCTCCGGTGATCCACTTAACGCCAGGGCTACGGCCACGGCCCTGGCGGCACCGCCGGCACCCAGGATTAACGCAGGTCCGGCAGTTGCCTGAAGGCCGGCCTCTTCCTCCAGGGCCCTTACAAAACCCTCCCCGTCGGTGTTGTGACCGGCAAGCTCCCCCCCTGAATTCACTATGGTATTTACCGCCCCGGACAGGCGGGCGGCAGGAGACAGGCTGTCCACCAGGCCGGCCGCCGCCCGCTTGTGCGGTACAGTCACATTAACCCCGGCCAGGCCCAGGGCCCTCACCGCCGCCACCGCCCCGGACAGGTCCTCCGGCCTCACCGCAAAGGGGACGTAGGCCCAGTTCATACCGTAATAATCGAAGGCGGAGTTGTGCATGGCGGGGGACAGGGAGTGGTCCACCGGGTATCCGAACAGACCACAGATCCGGGTTCTACCGTTTATTTTCAACACTTCAGGGCTGTCCTCCCCGGTTTAATTTTCCTTTCATTCTTTTTAAAACCAGCCTTTCCAGCCTCCGGTTGATTAACTCAGTGGCCCAGTATTCCTTGCCGGGCATGGGCGACACCAGGATGGTGTACAGGCCCAGCCTGTTTCCGCCCAGAATATCGGTGAAAATCTGGTCCCCCACCACCGCCGTTTCCTCCGGGGCTACCCCCAGCATCCTCATGGCCTTCCGGAAGGGATTCTTAAGGGGCTTCACCGCCCGGCAGACCGAGGGGATGTCCTCCATCCCGGAAATCCTGCGGATCCTGTCCGGCCCGTTGTTGGAAACCACGCAGGCCTTGATTCCCTTCTCCCGCAGACTTCTAATCCAGCCGGCCACTTCGGGCTGGAGATCAATCTTGTCCCTGGGCACCACCGTGTTGTCCAAGTCGAAAAGCACGCACCGGATCCCCATGGCACGAAGTTCATCGGGGTCTATGTGGACCACCGAGGGCACGTACATTTTCGGGAATAAAAGCCCCCACAACCCAGAAGACCCGGGTTGCAAGCCTAAGGACGGTGGCACCAGCCCGGGACTCGATTCCCTTTTTCTCTGATCGTTCGTCACAAGTACTTCCCGCCCTGAAGATTACCCGTCTTCACTATTCCGCTCCACGACCCGGATCAACTGCCCGATGTCGCCGGGGCAATCCGGTTCGTACATTTTTTCCCTCTGTATTAGAACCACCGGGATTTTCAGGTCCAGGGCTGCTCTCACCTTGTTGTAGGTGCCCCCCGAAGGGCCCCCGTCCCGGGTTACCACAACCCCGGCCCGGTAGGCTTGAAAGATGGCCTTGTTCAATTTTACAGAAAAAGGGCCCTGCATGGCAACTATGTCGCGGGGGGAAACCCCCAGTTCCTGGCACTTCCTGATTACCCTGTGGTCGGGCAGCACTCTGACCACCACCCTCTTACCGCGCAGGCCCTTAAACTGCGTGAAGACCTCAAGGTTGTAGCTCCCGGTGGTGAGGAAAACAGTGCCGCCGAAGCCCGATGCCGTTTCGGCGGCCTCTTCCCAGCTTTGCACCCGGTAAATGAGAGGATCCTCCGGCAGGTCGGTCTCCCCCCTGCCAAACCTGATGTAGGGGATGTTCAGGCCGGCGCAGACTTCCCGGGCCAAGGCCGACAGGGAATTGGCAAAGGGATGGGTGGCGTCAATCACCTGTGTTACGCCCAGGACCCGGACCAGTTCAGACATTTCCCCAGCGTCCTGAGGGGCGGGAATTACGCGGTCGGCTCCGCTGACCGAGGCAAGCCTGCCGCCGTAATCGGTCCGGACCACGGCCACCACCGGATATCCCCTGTCTTTTAGGGACCCAATCACGGTCCGTGTCTCCCCGACGCCGTACAGAACCATGATCAAACTGATTCACCACGTTTCCTGCATATAGCCCTTATACATTCTCCCTTCTACCCGCAAACTCCTCCCCCGGGAGACAGGCACCAAAACCCCGGCTTCCCCATAAAATTATTGAAGTATCTCGGGGGGGACTCTCTTTATGATATCCAGCCTGTGGACTCTGGTGATCCTGTCGGTGACCAACGGCATAACGGTCCTTACCTCGTATATCTCCAACAATACCTTTCCCCAGCCCCTTTCGGAGGACGAAGAAGCTGAGTACATCTCCCGGCTCAACAAAGGAGACCAAAAAGCCAGGCACCTTCTCACCGAGCACAACCTCCGACTGGTGGCCCATATTGTAAAAAAATTTGACGGCAGCGGCGAAGACAATGACGACCTGATATCAATAGGCACCATCGGACTGATCAAGGCCATCGACACCTACCGCCCCGACAAAGGAACCAGGCTGGCCACCTACGCTGCCCGCTGTATTGAAAATGATATTTCAATTGCAATATCTAGCGGGTCACATTGGAAAAAAAAGCACCTGCTTCCTGCTCCGGCAGCCGTGCCAATATAGTCACTCCAACATCTCTCAATCCTTGTCCGCCTGGTCTTCCTCTACCGCTTACCGCCACCTGGCTGACCAATGCTCTCACCAACGCCTTCTTTTCTTTAAATTCCAGCATATCCAGCCGGGACAGGACCTCCCTTGCCAGCGTTCTCAGATCTTTCATTCCGGCAAAATGCCTACGCGCACCCTGGAGGGCTGCTTCCAGTTCTCTCTTCCGTTCCTCCAGCCTTTCCTTGCGCCTTTTAAGATCGGTCAGTTTACCCTTGATTTTACCGTCCAGTTCAAACAAACCCGAAGCCAGGGCGTTCAAAACCGCCTCCCGGCCTTTCTCCACATCGTCCATATGTTTTTCTGTCCGTTCCAACTCCTGGCGCAGTTCCTCTTCCTGCAACCCTTCGCACGCAGCTTCCCGTGCAAGAGTATCCGGATCGTCCAACCAGGCACAGACCTGTTCCCAAACCGCCTCTTCAAGAACACGTGCAGTTATTGCCTTCATCGGGTAACAGCCGGCGTTTTTTGCACCCTGGCTGCTTTTCCTGCATGTATAGCGTCGTTCCTTCTTGCCCCACCACTTGGCAAAAACGCCGGTCATAGTGTTGCCACAGTCGGAGCAGGAAATTATTCCAGAAAGGAGGTATTCATTCCTGCTCGACCCGGCCCACAGGCGGCGGGCCTCCTTCAGCTTGCGCTGCGCTTTTTCCCATACCTCAGCCTCCACCAGCGCAGGCACCTGAATAGTATATTCTTTATACCACCACTGCCCCCTGTAGACCGGATTGACCAAAATCTGCCTAATCACATTACGGTGCCATATACCCTTCCCTTTCCTGGTGGGTGTTCCCGCTATGTTAAGCCTCTTTGCTATACCGTTCACACCTATGTCTTCCGAAATGAACCATGTGTAGATATTCTTTATTACTGCAGCCTCATCCTCATCGATATGGATTCCTCCTGTTTCTTGGTTATAAACATATCCGTAAGCATAAAACCCTATCGGGATACCTCCTTGCCGGGCTTTCTGGTTCTTGCCCCTGACCATCCGGTCACGTATTTTTTCACGTTCGTATTCGGCTATCGCACCACGAATTGAGTAAAAAAGCCTTCCCTCAGGGGTGTCTTTCCAGTCGAAATCCAGAAATTCCAGTTTAACACCGGCCTTTTCAAACTCTTCTGTGACAAGCAGTTGATGCGCTAGTTTTCGAGACAAACGGTCGGGATCACGAACGATAATTACATCTATCTGCCCATTTTTTACTGTTTCACGCAATGAGTTTAAACCCGGCCTGTCCAATATGGTTCCGGAAATTCCCTCGTCCGCGTATTCTACAACAGTGGAAGCCCCCAGTGAAGCTGCCCGCAGTCGGCAGGCTTCTTTCTGTTCAGCCAGGGAATAACCGTAGCGTGCCTGGTCGTCCGTGCTTACTCTGACATAGATTGCCGCATGCACTTTTCTTTTTCCTCCAGCAACTTCTTAGCAAGCAGACGGTATGCATCTCTCAAACCACTGCTACCATTTTTAGAGTATATCACTTTAACAGATACAACTGGACACTCAACATTGTTTTTGACTTTTACTTTGCGCATCCCATATAGCTCCTTTCGCTATATTCTACGCAGCTGCCAGATTGTCCTAAAACAACTAATTCCGAATACCTCAAACATCGTGGATTTTTTTATTTTTTGAACAATTTAGCCAAAATGGACAAACATATTGAAGCCTGCCGCCAGGAATAAAATCCTCCAGGAACCGTGGCGTGGTATTTTCCATATTTTCCGTATAGAATAGGATAAGGTACGGGGGGATGAACTGTGAAGTGGATCTTGTCCCTGATCTTAAATGCTGTGGCCCTCCTGGTGGCCGACTGGCTGCTGGACGGCATCCACATCTCCGGAGTAATGTGGGCCCTTCTCGCCGCCATCGTGCTGGGTGCGGTGAACACACTGATCCGTCCGGTCCTGATCATGGTTACCCTGCCCCTCACCGTGGTCACCCTGGGTCTGTTCATTTTCGTCATAAACGCTCTGGCTTTTGCCCTGGCGGCATTCCTGGTACCCGGATTTCAAGTGTACAGCTTCGGGGGGGCCTTCTGGGGAGCCATTATCACCAGCCTGGTGAGCTGGGTGCTGAACCAAATCTTCAACGGACAATAAGTTCAAAAGATAAAGAATGCCGGGTTGCCCCGGCTTAGATTAATGACAAACCCCTGGATTTTCAAAACCGTCCAGGGGTTATCTTTTACCGGGATGATATTCCAATGCTCACCCGGACCCAAAACCTCAGATAAAAAAGATTATTTTACACTCTCGCAAAGGATTTTTGTCCTTGGACAACCGGCCTTGCCGTAACCGTTATAATCCTCAACAACGCCAACGTTACGCGGGTTGTTAAAATGCTCCAGGACTATTTGATTATACTCTATCATCTTATATATCACCTTCAGGGATAAAAAAGAAACAGCAAGACCTTATAAAATCAGCCTGCTGCTTGGAATAGTAAGGAGCACATGATTATTATTCAACATAAGTTCATAATCTCCTTTGCATTTTTTATAACTTTTAAAATTATGTTCGTTAAAAACGGGTCCGGCCCGGGCTTTGGTATACCCGGGCGGCTTTTTTTCCTTATGGTTTTTCCTCAAGTATCAATGCATGACTGATCAGGTGATGCAGGTGTATAGGTTTGCAGTCCATTTCATAATATTTAAATATGTCGGTTAGCTGGTCAAAACAGTTATGGCACGGGCAGGCCACCAGTTTGCAGCCGGTTGCCTTGATTTGGTCTGCCTTTAACTTGCCCTTGGCCATGCGGTAGGGATAAATATCCTTGCCCATGGCCAGAAGTCCGCCACCACCGCCGCAGCAATAATTGTATTTGCCGTTGGGCCACATTTCCCTGAATTCCATTACGGTCTTATTCAGTACGTAGCGGGGCTCGTTAACAAGGCCCTGTTTACGAACCGTGTTGCACGGGTCGTGGAAGGTGATGGGCTCGGGGTTTTTGGTCTTATCCACCTTTAGCAGGCCGGCCTCGAACCACTCCACGTATTTTTCGATAATGCTCTTTACCGGGTAGTTGCCGTCTTCGGGGCTGAGCCATACCTTCAGGCCCCATTTATTGGCGTGGGTGGCATGGCCGCATTCGGTGACCACAAGTTCCTTGACCTTTAACCGCTTCACCTCGTCGGCATAGCGCTGGGTGATGATCCTGGATTCCTCGTCATTTCCGTTAAACAGCGCATAGTGCGTGGCGTCCCACCACCTGCTGCTGCACGTCCAGTTGGCGCCCACGTACCACATTATTTTGGCTATGCTCTGGATGTCCTGGGGATAGTATTTTATTTCCCTGGGGTCCCAGAGGAAAAGGAAATCAGCCCCTTCCTTGTCAATGGGGATTTTAGCGTTGGGGTCTCCCACCTCGGTTTGCAGTTCTTCTTCCATCCACTCCAAAGTTTCCAGGTACTCCTCGTTTGTTACCTCCATCTGGTTGCCTGTTCTAATCTGGGCGTCAACCACATCCTGAAGGAATCCGGGCGCTCTCAGCCCGAAATTGCCCCTTACCGTACGGACCAGTGTCAGCACTTCCACTCCCATCGGGCAGTCCATGGTGCACCTTCCACACTGGGTACAGGCCCATATAAAGGTTGAATTCAAAACCTCTTCTCTCATGCCCAAGGTAAGCATACGAATAAATTTTCTCGGGTCCGCGTGGTCGTGCACCCCGTTGTACGGGCACCCGGCGCTGCACATTCCGCACGACAGACATTGATAAAAGTTGTCCCGGCTACTTAAAGTGCACGCCTTTGAAACAACCTCTTTGAAAAAATTAGGATACAGCCTGCTTGTCTCTATCACGCTCAAAAGATAGCCCCCCTTACGAGAGAATATTTTTTGAGCCCCTTACTATTCCAATAAAATACTCCTTACTCAACTTTCTCAGTTGAAAAATTGACCTAAACCCTTGATATTTCTGGTTTTTTAGAAGGAAAACAACAAAAACACCCCTAACTTTTGGTAAAATAGAATTGCGAAAGACCACTCCACCAAAAGAGAGGGATGTTTTATGCAATCTATTTTACCAGAAACTTACTTTGAAGAAAATCAAGTAAAATCTCAGACCAGTAAATTTTTTGAGCAGTACAGAATTGGCAATCTGTTAAGGCAGTCGAACTTTGATAAGGAAAAAGGGTTTTCTTGTCTCATTA
>DYET01000116.1 GCA_020725625.1 Desulfovirgula sp.
CCATGCTTGAGAAATACTTCCCGGTCTTCCGCACCGGCGTCTACGGTCAGCCTTACTGTAACCTTGGGAAGTTCGCGGAGCCGGGGTCCATGCTTTGCTTTTATGGAAACAGCCTGCCTGACCACCTGGCCGGCTTCACACATGCGGTCCGGGTCGTAACGGTGAAGTTCGTATATTTCCTTCACTGTGTTGATGGCGGCTTGCGCCGTCCTGGGAGAAAACTCAAACTGGCTTACAAATATTTCATACAGTTGGCTGTCTCTCGTTTTCGACTGGATTCGTTCTTGTACCGCAGTTTCCATGTTTCGTCCTCCTTTTACCTTGGTCATGAGCTTACGGGAGTTGTCTAACCTCGTTTTGGGAGGACAAATGTCCTTATTTTTGTTACCTATCTACTCAAGCATTTTCAATATTCCTGAAGTAGTTGGTCAACATCCTCCTGCAGAGGCGCCGGTAAAGGGGCATTTTTTCCCCGGTCTGCCGGGCCAGCCGGTCCGGCCCTCCCGGTCCCAGTTTTATCTCAACCTCGTCCCGGTACCTCTCGATCCAGTTCAAGACAATCTCCTCGTCTACCTCGGGATGGAACTGAAGGCCGTAGGATTTTTTGCCAATCCTCATGACCTGGTTCGGGCACCCGGCTGAACTCGCCAGCAGGACCGCTCCCCCCGGCAGGTCAAAGGTATCCTCATGCCAGTGAAACACCTCGAAAGGGCTGCCAATGCCCTCCAGCACCTTATCCCCCAGGCCCTCCCCGTTGAGCCCGACCTCGTGCCAGCCGATTTCCCCGCAGCGGTTCCTGTGCACCGTTCCTCCCAGCGCCCTGGACATGACCTGGGCGCCAAGACAAAGGCCCAGTACCGGAAAGCCCTTTTCAAGGGCCCCGGCGGTAAAGTGCTTCAATTTCTCCAGGTAGGGGTAGCCGGCCACATCGTCCACATTCATGGTGCCCCCCAGCAAGACCAGGCAGTCGAGCCCCTCCAGGGAGGAGGGAAAGCCGGTCCCTTCCTCCATCAAAAGAATTTCGTAGCCCCATTTCAGTTCCTCCAGCACCTCAACAACCCTTCCGGCGGGAACCTCGAGCTGATTCTGAATAAGAACTGCTTTCACCCGGAACCCTCCAAAATGACCAATCCCCTAATCTTCAATTCCGATATATTTAATCAAGTCGTCCCAACTGCGAAGTATTCCTTCGGGACGGCACCGCTTGAGTTCGGCGTAGGAACAGATTCCCCAGGTCACTCCCAAAACCCTGACTCCCGCCGCCTTACCGGCCTCCAGATCAAAATGACTGTCCCCGATAAAAACGGCCTCACACGCCTCCACTTTCAAAATCCCCAGGGCCTTGTGAACGGGGTCGGGGAGGGGTTTGTGCCTCTCCACGTCATGGGCCGTGACAATGACGTCCAGGTAACGGCCGAGACCGGTAAACACGACCGTTCTCACGGTGCCCGGGCGGCCCTTGGAGGTGACCACGCCGGTTTTCAACCTCCGCCCCCTCAGGTATTCAAGCATCTCCAGGGTGCCCGGAAACAGTGCCATATAACGGTCATGGTCACGGTGATAATGGTACTGGTACCTTTCCACAAACTGTTCAGCCGCGGCCTCCCCGGCGAAGTGTGCCGCAATATCCTTCAGGGGCCTGTCGATCCACCTCATCACGTCGTCATTTCCCCAGGGAAGGTTCATTTCGGTAAAAACCTTGAAGTAGGTGTTCCTAATCAGCGGGAGTGAATCACTTAAGGTTCCGTCCAGGTCGAAGAGGACGGCCGATATCTTCTTCGCATCTGTCTGCATGATAAATCAAATACTCCGGGTCAGAATATAAAAATGTTGTAAAACACAATTATTTTAACACATAATAATTGAAATGAAATGGTCTATACCATAGAATTGTATATATCCACAATACTTTAGGGGTGCTGATAATGACTATAAGTAGAAAGATTGAAGGTTTCCTGGCGGCAGCTTCCTGGATCCGGAAAATGTTTGAAGAGGGTGAGAGACTGAGAGCCATTTACGGCGCAGACAAGGTCTATGACTTCACCCTGGGCAACCCCGACGTGGAGCCGCCCCGTAAATTCAGGGAGGAACTGAGAAACCTGGCCGACAGCCCGGCACCCGGCATGCACAGGTACATGAGCAACGCCGGGTACCCGGAAACCAGGGCGGCGGTGGCCGGGGTCCTGGCCGGGGAGACAGGACTGCCCTTCAAGGCCGACCACATAGTCATGACCGCAGGGGCCGGCGGAGGTCTCAACGTCGTTTTAAAAACACTTCTGGACGAAGGGGAGGAGGTTGTCGTATTAAGCCCCTTCTTCGTCGAATACAAGTTTTACATCGACAACCATTCCGGAAAAACGGTGGTTGTCCCCACCGGCCCGGACTTCCAGCCCGACCTTGACGCCCTGGCCGGGGCCATAAACTCCAAAACCAAGGCCGTTATAATAAACTCACCCAACAACCCCACCGGAGTTGTTTACTGCAAAGAGGTCCTGGACGGCCTTGGGCGGCTGCTGGACCGCAAGGGAAAGGAACTGGGGAGGTCCGTCTACCTGATATCCGACGAACCGTACGCCAAGATCGTCTACGAAGGGGTGAAGGTGCCGAGCGTATTCCTTTCCTGCCGTAACAGCATCGTGGTCACCTCCCACAGCAAAGACCTGGCCCTTCCCGGGGAACGCATCGGTTACATCGCGGTTCACCCGGAAATAGATTCCCTGGAACTGTTGATGGAAGGGCTTGTTTTTGCCAACCGGACCCTGGGGTTCGTCAACGCCCCCGCCCTGATGCAGAGGATCGTGGCCAAGCTGCAGGGGGAAACGGTAGATGTCGAGGAATACCGGGAAAAAAGGGACCTCCTGTACAACCACCTCACTTCCATAGGCTTTGAAATGGTCAAGCCGCAGGGCGCCTTCTACCTGTTCCCGAAGTCGCCGCTGGCAGACGACGTGGAATTCGTAAAACTGGCCCAGAAGTACAATATTCTAGTCGTTCCCGGCACCGGCTTCGGGCTTCCCGGCTACTTCAGGATTGCTTACTGCATCGACCGGCAGATAATCCTCAACTCCCTGCCGGCCTTCACGGCCCTGGCAAAAGAACTGGGGATGACGAAATAAAACTTTTTAGTTAGCAGTCAAAAACGATGAAAAAAGCCCCCGCACACATTTTGTGCGGGGGCTTTTTAAAATTAATTCCGGCAGCGACCTACTCTCCCGGGGCTCATGCCCAAGTACCATCGGCCCTGGAGGGCTTAACTGCCGTGTTCGGGATGGGAACGGGTGTACCCCCTCCGGTATGGCCACCGGAAAACCTTCTTCTGTCTTCTGACGTCCGACGACCGACGTCTAATTACGCACCCTCAAAACTTCACAGCGTTATCAGAACAAGAACTCTCAGGTTTTTCGCCGTCAACATCCTTACTCCAATCATCAGCTCTTTTGCTGACGACCGGCGTCCGACGGCTATTCAGGTCAAGCCCTCGACCTATTAGTACCGGTCCGCTGAATCCCTCACGGGACTTGCACGCCCGGCCTATCTACCACGTAGTCTACATGGGGTCTTACTCCCTTTAAGGGATGGGAAACCTTATCTCGAGGTGGGCTTCGCGCTTAGATGCTTTCAGCGCTTATCCGCTCCGGATATGGGTACCCAGCGCTACCGCTGGCGCGATAACTGGTACGCCAGTGATCCGTCCATCCCGGTCCTCTCGTACTAGGGACAGATCCTCTCAAGTTTCCTGCGCCTGCGACG
>DYET01000017.1 GCA_020725625.1 Desulfovirgula sp.
AGTGGAGATGGTCATGCCCGGGGACAACATTCGCATCACCATCAAGCTGATCACCCCCATCGCCATTGAAGAGGGGCTTCGCTTCGCCATCCGCGAGGGCGGCCGCACCGTCGGCGCAGGGGTGGTTACCTCCATCCTGGACTAAATCATGCCGGGATCGGGCACGTAGCCTGGGAATGGAAATTCCGCGGTCTTTATCCCGGCTGCCAATCCCCGGTTCCCGATACAAAAGGAGGTCTGCCGGTTGAGCAAGAGACAAAAAATCCGCATCCGGCTTAAGGCTTATGACCATCATATGCTGGATCAGTCGGCCCAAAAAATCGTGGACACGGCGAAAAGGACAGGGGCCTCAGTGGCCGGTCCGATTCCGCTGCCCACCGAGAAAAGCATTTACACCATCCTTCGTTCGCCCCACGTGAACAAGGATTCCCGTGAGCAGTTTGAAATGAGGACTCACAAGCGGCTTATCGACATCCTGGATCCTAATTCCAAAACAGTGGACGCGCTGATGCGGCTGGATTTGCCCGCGGGTGTCGATATAGAGATCAAGCTTTAAGAAAGGCATGCCCGGAAATTACGTTCACTGGAGGCGGCTGCGCGCCGCGTGAACCTCTGGTTTCCGGCCGGCGCTGGAGGTGTGACAAGTTGAAAAAGGGGATACTGGGCAGAAAAGTGGGCATGACCCAACTGTTTACCGAACAGGGTTTGGCCGTGCCCGTTACCGTTATCGAAGCCGGCCCGTGCCACGTGGTCCAGAAAAAAACCGTGGAAAAGGATGGGTACAGCGCCATCCAGGTCGGTTTCGGGGAAAAGCGGGAAAGGTTGTTTAACAAGCCTGTGAAAGGGCATTTTAACAAGGCGGGGGTAAGACCCTTAAGGTTCCTCAGGGAGTTGAGGGTTGAAGACAGCGACAGCTACCAGGTGGGCCAGGAGATTAAGGCCGATCTTTTCAGCCCCGGCGAGAAGGTGGACGTGGTGGGTACCTCGAAGGGCCGCGGCTTTGCCGGCGGCATCAAGAGGCACGGTTTTCACCGGGGGCCCATGGCCCACGGTTCCAAATACCACCGCCGTCCCGGATCTCTCGGCGCCAAGGGTCCGGCCCGGGTGTTCAAGGGCCGCAAGCTTCCCGGCCATTTAGGGGCCGAGAGGGTGACCGTGCAGAACCTGGAAGTGGTCAGGGTTGACGCCGACCGCAACCTGCTGGCCGTAAAGGGTGCCGTTCCCGGCCCCCGCGGAGGTTTGGTAATCGTCAGAGACAGCGTCAAGGCCAGAAAGTAGCGGGCGTGCGAAAAGGAGGAAGAAATCATGCCGAGGGTTGCACTATACAACACCAGCGGGGAACAGGTAGGTGAAATCGACCTCAACGACAGCGTGTTTGGCGTTCCTGTTCACCAGTCCGTGCTGCACGACGCCGTGGTGGCCTACCTGGCCAACCAGAGGCAGGGCACCCACGACACCAAGACCCGGGGCGAGGTCCGCGGCGGAGGCCGCAAGCCGTGGCGCCAGAAAGGCACCGGCCGGGCCAGGCACGGCAGCAGGCGTTCCCCCATCTGGAGGGGCGGCGGCACCATTTTTGGACCGCATCCCAGGGATTACACCATCAGACTGCCCAAGAAGGTAAGGCGCCTGGCCATGAAATCCGCCCTTTCGTCCAAGGTTGAGAGCGGCGACATCGTGGTTCTGGACGAACTCAAACTGGATCAGCCCAGGACCAAGGAAATGGTGCGCATACTGGAGAATCTCAAGGTGGCTGAAAAGGCCCTGGTGGTTACGGCCGCCCAGGATGAAAACGTGGTCAAGTCGGCCCGCAACATCGTCGGTGTAAAACCGACCACGGCCGGTTTTCTCAATGTCTACGACCTGATGGCGCACCGGACTCTGGTAATCACCAGGGATGCGGTGAGCCGGGTGGAGGAGGTGCTGGCCAGGTGAAAAACCCCAGGGATATTCTTAAAAAGCCCCTGATCACCGAAAAAAGCATGGACCTGGTGGGAGAAAACAAGTACACCTTCATAGTTGACCTGAACGCCAACAAAATCGAAATCAAGAGGGCGGTGGAGGAGCTTTTCAAGGTCAAGGTGGAAAAGGTTCACACCATCCGTTACAAGGGCAGGCTGAAAAGGGTCAGGGGCAGGCTGGGCCGCACCCCTGACTACAAAAAGGCCATCGTTACCTTAAAGCAGGGAAACAAGATAGAAATATTCGAAGGAGTATAATTGAGCCGTCGGACGTCAGGCGTCAGCATAAAGGGGTAACGCTTAAGCCAATTCCCATACAGGCGGCGGACGGACGAAG
The DNA here is from genome assembly GCA_020725625.1 of Desulfovirgula sp. Classification (GTDB taxonomy): domain Bacteria; phylum Bacillota; class Desulfotomaculia; order Desulfotomaculales; family Desulfocucumaceae; genus JAILZP01. The sequence continues at coordinate 2,296 of DYET01000017.1, forward strand.
AATACCGGTGACATTAGACGAAAGTGAAATGAAATTAAGTCCGACGGCCGGCGGCCGACGACTGACGACTGATAAAGGAGGTAAGCCAGGTGGCGATTAAAAAATTCAAGCCTACATCGCCTGGCCGCAGGTTTGTTACTGTTTCGGCCTTTGATGAGATAACGGCCGACAAGCCCGAAAAGTCGCTGCTGGAGCCGCTGAAAAAGAAATCCGGCCGCAACAACAGGGGCAAGATTACGGTGAGGCATCGCGGCGGCGGGCACAAGAGGCAGTACCGCCTGATTGATTTCAAGAGAGACAAGGACGGGATTCCGGCCAAGGTGGTCTCCATTGAATACGACCCCAACCGGTCGGCCAGGATCGCCCTGCTTAACTATGCCGACGGGGAGAAGCGGTACATTCTCGCGCCCCTGGGCCTTGAGGTGGGCATGACGGTGATTTCGGGCCCGGATGTGGATATTAAGGTGGGGAACGCCATGCCCCTGAGAAATATTCCGCTGGGGACGATGATTCATAATCTCGAGCTGTATCCCAAGGCCGGCGGCCAGTTGGTCCGGTCGGCCGGGGCGGCGGCCCAGCTGATGGCCAAGGAAGGGAAGTACGCGCACGTCCGCATGCCTTCAGGCGAAATGAGGCTGCTTCTCCAGGACTGCCGGGCCACCATCGGCCAGGTGGGAAACGTGGACCACGAAAACATCACCGTGGGCAAGGCCGGTCGGGGCCGCTGGATGGGCAGGAGGCCCACCGTCCGCGGCGTGGTCATGAACCCGGTGGACCACCCCCACGGGGGCGGTGAAGGCCGCTCACCCATCGGCCGCAACCCGGTGACTCCCTGGGGCAAGCCGGCACTGGGCGCCCGCACCCGGAAGAAGAAGCCCAGCGACCGCCTGATTGTCAAGCGCAGGACCAAGTAGTGAAAGGGGGTTAGCGCATGGGACGTTCCCTGAAAAAAGGGCCGTACTGCGATGAAAAACTTCTTAAAAAGATTCAGGAAATGAACGCCAAGGGCGAAAAGCGCGTGATCAAGACATGGTCGCGGCGGTCAACCATATTTCCCGATATGATCGGCCATACCCTGGCCGTTCACGACGGGCGCAAACACATCCCGGTATACATCACCGAAGACATGGTGGGGCACAAGCTGGGAGAATTCGCGCCTACCAGGTTGTTCAGGGGACACGGGCATCACACGGAAAGATCGACATCCTTGAAATAAGGAGGAATACCTGTGGCTGAAGCGAGGGCAATCGCCAGGTATATCCGCATCTCACCGCGCAAGGTCCGCGAGGTGGTGGACCTGATTCGCGGCAAGGACCTGCGGGAGGCCCTGGCCATTTTGAAATACACTCCCCGGAGGGCTTCGGTGCCGGTGGCCAAGGTCATCCGGTCCGCCGCCGCAAACGCCGAGCACAATTATGAGATGAACCGGGATAACTTGTTTGTGGCCGAGTGCTACGTGGACCAGGGGCCCATCATCAAGCGCTTCCAGGCCCGGGCCATGGGGCGGGCCGATTTGCTGCGCAGGCGCACCAGTCACGTTACCGTCGTGTTGAGGGAAAAACCAGCTAAGTAGAGCTAACAGCTATAAAAAAGGAGGGCTAGTGTGGGCCAAAAGGTAAATCCAAAGGGTTTGCGGCTGGGCATCATCAAGGACTGGGAAGGCAAGTGGTTTGCGCCGAAAAAGGATTTTTCAGCCCTGCTGATGGAAGATGTCAAAATCCGCAAATTTATTAAAAAGAAACTGTTTACCGCCGGCATCTCCCGGGTGCAGATAGAAAGGGCCGCCAACCGGGTGAAAGTGACCATCTACGCCGCCAAGCCCGGCATCGTCATCGGCCGGGGGGGCGCCGAGGTTGAGAACCTGCGCAGGGAGCTGGAGAGCCTGACCGGGAAGCAGATTCACGTCAACATCGCCGAAATAAAGGTGCCGGAACTGGACGCCCAGCTGGTGGCTGAAAACGTGGCGGCCCAGATTGAAAAAAGGATTGCTTTCCGCAGGGCCATGAAGCAGGTGGTTTCACGCAGCATGAAGATGGGGGCCAAAGGGATCAAGGTGGCCTGCTCGGGCAGGCTGGCCGGTGCCGAGATAGCCCGCACAGAGTGGTACAGCGAAGGCAAGGTGCCTCTGCACACTCTGAGGGCCGACATCGACTACGGCTTTTCCGAGGCCAACACCACCTACGGCAAAATCGGGATAAAAGTCTGGATATATAAAGGGGAAGTTTTGCCGGAAGCCAAGCCCGCTGCCGGACAAGGAGGCGAATAGGCTTTATGTTGATACCCAAAAGGGTCAAGTACCGCAAACAGCACCGTCCCGGCCTGACAGGGAAGGCAAAGGGGGGCACAGAAGTACATTTCGGCGATTACGGGCTGCAGGCGCTGGAGCCGGCCTGGGTTACCAGCAGGCAGATCGAGGCCGCCCGTATTGCCATGACCCGCCATATAAAGAGGGGCGGCAAGGTCTGGATCAGGATATTCCCCGACAAGCCCATCACCCAGAAGCCCGCCGAGACCCGTATGGGCAGCGGCAAGGGCGCTCCGGAATACTGGGTGGCCGTGGTCAAGCCGGGCCGGGTGATGTTCGAGTTGGCCGGTGTTTCCGAGGAGGTGGCCAGGGAAGCCATGCGCCTGGCGTCTCATAAACTGCCCATCAAAACCAAGTTTATAAAACGCGGGGAAGCAGGTGAGGCCGGTGAAGCCTAGGGAAATCAGGGAAATGACTGACGACGAACTGAAAAAGGCCCTGGATGACTCCAAGGACGAACTGTTCAGGCTGAAGTTCCAGCTTGCCACGGGCCAGCTGGATAACCCGATGAGAATAAAGGAAGTCAAGCGCGATATTGCCAGGGTACAGACCATTATGCGTGAAAGGGAACTGGGCATCAGCCACGCATAGGACTATTCGAGGGGGTTAGTAAGGTGGAAGGGCGAAATATGCGCAAGACCCGTACCGGGTACGTGGTCAGCGATAAAATGGATAAAACCGTCGTGGTTTCCGTTGAGACTCTGGTCAGGCACCCCCTGTACCAGCGCACCTTCAGAAGGACCAGGAAGTTCAAGGCCCACGACGAGGAGAACGCCTGCCGTATCGGCGACAAGGTCAGGATCATGGAAACCAGGCCCCTGTCCAAGGATAAACGGTGGCGGGTAGTGGAGATACTGGAGCGGGCTCAGCGGATATAAGCGCATGCGGCTATGAGGGAGGTTTTTTGAACATGATCCAGGTACAGACCATGCTTAACGTTGCAGACAATACCGGGGCCCGCAAACTGATGTGCATCAGGGTGCTGGGCGGGTCGCTGCGGCGTTATGCAAGCGTCGGCGATGTGATCATCTGCTCGGTCAAGGAAGCCACGCCCGGCGGCGTTGTCAAGAAAGGGGACGTGGTCAAGTGCGTGGTGGTCAGAACCAGCAAGGAAGTGAGGCGGCCGGACGGGTCCTATATCAAGTTTGACGAAAATGCGGCCGTGATTATCAAGGACGACAAGAGTCCGCGGGGAACGCGCATTTTCGGACCGGTGGCCCGGGAACTGCGGGACCGGGACTTTATGAAGATAATCTCCCTGGCCCCGGAGGTTCTTTAGTTGCTTCTAAGGAGGTGTGAACATGCCGAAGGTTCACGTGCGCAAGGGCGATACCGTCCTGGTCACCACGGGCAAGGATAAAGGCAAAAAAGGCAAGGTAATCAGCGTGGATCCCGAAAAAAGCCGGGTTATCATAGACGGGGTGAATGTGGTCAAGCGTCATACCAGGCCCACCCAGAAAATGCCCCAGGGCGGGATTATGGAAAAGCCTGCCCCGGTGCACAGCTCGAACGTAATGCTGATCTGTACGAAGTGCAACAATCCCACCCGGATAAAGAAGGGATTCCTTGAGGACGGGAAAAAGGTCCGGGTGTGCAAGGAGTGCGGGGAAGTGCTGGGCTAACCTCGCCAGAAAGGAGGGATTATCGAGTGTCGAGGCTAAAAGAAAAGTACAGGAATGAAGTTGTCAAAGCCATGATGCAAAAATTCGGCTATAAGAATATAATGCAGGTGCCCAAACTGGAAAAAGTGGTCGTCAACGTCGGGGTCGGCGAGGCCATTCAGAACAGCAAAGCCCTGGACGCGGCGGCAAACGACATCGCCACCATTACCGGCCAGCGCCCGGTGATCACCAAGGCCAAGCGTTCCATCGCCGCCTTCAAGCTTCGCCAGGGAATGAAAATCGGCTGCAAAGTAACCCTGCGCGGTGACAGGATGTACCACTTCGTGGATAAGCTTTTCAGCGTCGCCCTCCCCAGGGTGCGGGACTTCCGGGGCGTGTCGCCGAAGTCCTTTGACGGGCGGGGCAATTACAGCCTTGGTGTGCGCGAGCAACTTATCTTTCCGGAGATTGATTACGACAAGATTGACAAGGTGCGGGGCATGGACATCATTTTCGTGACCACCGCCCGCACCGACGAAGAGGCCAGAGAACTGCTGAGGCTTCTGGGCATGCCCTTCAGGGCGGCCTGAGTCCCTGCCCCGGTAAAAGCAAGGACAGTCCTGAACAAGGAGGGGGAAGATGGCAAAGAAATCGATGATCAACAAAAGCCTGCGGGAGCCGAAATTCAAAGTGCGACAGCACAACAGGTGCAAGCTTTGCGGCCGGCCCCACGCCTACATGAGGAAATTCGGCATTTGCCGCATATGTTTCCGGGAGCTTTCCTACCGCGGGGAAATTCCCGGTGTCCGCAAGGCCAGCTGGTAATGTGGAAGGAGGTAGTGTTGCATGGCAATGACTGACCCCGTTGCCGATTTCCTGACCCGGATCAGAAACGCCAACACGGTTTATCACGATAAAGTGGAGGCCCCGGCTTCCAGGGTAAAGATGGCCATCGCCGACATTCTCAAGAACGAGGGGTTTATCAGGGACTGCGAGTACATCGCCGACGGCAAGCAGGGCATAATCCGGATTTACATGAAGTACGGCAGCAACAAGGAAAGGGTGATCACCGGGCTGAAGCGGATCAGCAAACCCGGCCGGAGGGTATACGCCCGCAAGGACGCCGTCCCCAAGGTGCTGGGAGGGCTGGGTATAGCCATTATTTCAACGTCCCAGGGCATCATGACGGATAAAAAGGCCAGAAAGCTGGGGCTGGGCGGGGAAGTGGTCTGCTATGTCTGGTAGCATTCTTTTCCGGCAGGAGGTGTAGAGATGTCAAGGATTGGTAAAAAGCCCATAGATCTGCCGCAGGGCGTGGATGTATCCGTAGACGGCACCGCCGTGAGGGTGGAGGGCCCCAAGGGAGTCTTGGAGAGGGAGTTTCACGGGAATATCAGGATCAGGGTTGAGGACGGCAGGCTGCTGGTGGAAAGGAAATCAGACAGCCCGCTCGACAAGTCCCTGCACGGGTTGTCCCGCACCCTGCTGAACAACATGGTTACAGGCGTCACCGCCGGGTTTCAGAAAACGCTGGAACTTGTCGGCGTGGGCTACAGAGCTTCCAAACAGGGAAAAAAACTGGTGCTGGCGGTCGGCTACTCCCACCCGGTGGAGATAGAACCCCCCGAGGGAATTGACATCGATGTTCCCACCCCCAACAAGGTAGTGGTCAGGGGTGTGGACAAGGAAAAGGTGGGGGCCGTGGCGGCCAACATCAGGGAGGTAAGGGAGCCCGAGCCGTACAAGGGCAAGGGCATCAAATACGAGGGCGAGCGAATTCGCCGGAAGGCGGGCAAGGCCGGAGGCAAAGGCAAGAAGTAGGTCGCGAAGGAGTTGAAGAACAGGTGATCAACAAACCTGACCGCAAAGAGTTGCGGAGCAAACGGCAGCGGCGGGTACGCAACAAAATAACCGGCACAGGAGAGCGCCCCCGCCTGAATGTCTTCCGCAGCCTGAACAATATTTACGCCTCACTGATAGACGATGAAAAAGGGGTTACCCTGCTCACGGTGTCAACCCTTTCGCCCGATTTGAAGGGGAAGTTGGCCAGCGGCGGCAACGTGGAGGCTGCCGCCTCGGTGGGCAGGCTGATAGCCCGGGCTGCCCTGGAAAAAGGCATAAAAAAAGTGGTTTTCGACCGGGCCGGTTATTTATACCACGGTCGGGTGAAGGCCCTGGCCGACGCGGCCAGGGAAGGCGGCCTGGAATTTTAGCCGGTGGCACCCGGCCATAAGGAGGGAAATAGGTGTCCAGGATTGATGCTGGCAAACTGGAATTATCCGAAAAGGTCGTTTTTATCAACCGGGTGGCCAAAGTCGTCAAGGGCGGCCGCAGATTCAGTTTTTCAGCCCTGGTGGTGGTCGGTGACGGCAGCGGCCACGTCGGGGCCGGGCTGGGAAAGGCCGGGGAGGTTCCCGAGGCTATCCGCAAGGGAATAGAGGACGCCAAGAAAAACATGATTGAAGTTCCCCTTTCGGGAACCACCATTCCCCACGAGGTAATCGGGATTTTCGGGGCCGGCAAGGTCCTTTTGAAGCCCGCGGCCCCAGGCACCGGGGTTATCGCCGGAGGCCCGGTGAGGGCGATTCTGGAACTTGCCGGGGTGAGGGATATCCTGACCAAGTCCCTTGGTTCAAACAACGCCAACAACATGGTGCACGCCACCATTACCGCCCTCAAGAGCCTGAAGACGCCCAGGGAGGTCGCCCGCCTGAGGGGAAAAACGGTGGAGGATCTGCTCGGTTGAAGAAGGCTGAAAAGGCCCGCAGGGGCGTCACGAGCGAGGGCAAGTCAAACGGCCTAAGGGGCCGGCGGCTGAACTGCCGGCGGCCAGTGGCTGATGTTGGGAGTGAAGATACGTGGCAAAGGTGAAGATTACCCTGGTCAGAAGCCTTATCGGCAGGCCTGGGGACCAGCGGTCCACCGTAAGGGCGCTGGGCCTCGGAAAGCTGAACAGTTCAGTGATCAAGGAAGACAGCCCGGCGGTAGCGGGGATGATCAAAAAAGTTGCCCATCTGGTGAAGGTGGAAAAAGCCTGAGGAGGTGCAAAATTGGTTCAGTTGAGCGAATTGCGGCCGAATCCGGGGGCCCGAAAAAAGCCCACCCGCAAGGGTCAGGGGATCGGGACCGGCCAGGGCAAAACCGCCGGCCGGGGTCATAAAGGACAGAATGCCCGATCGGGTGGGGGCGTACGTCCCGGTTTCGAGGGCGGGCAAATGCCCCTCCAGAGGCGGATGCCCAAGCGGGGGTTTACCAACGCTCCTTTTAAAAAGCGTATGGTCACTGTAAACCTGGACAGCCTGGACAGGTTTGCAGCCGGAACCGTGATCACCCCGGAACTGCTTAAGGAAGCAGGATTGATCAAAAAAACCGGTGACGGGGTAAAGATACTGGGTGAAGGAAACCTGGACCGGGCCCTTACCGTCAGGGCCCATGCCTTCAGCAAATCGGCCGCCGAAAAGATAGAAGCTGCCGGCGGCAGGGCTGAGGTGATTTGAAATGATCAGCACACTGCAGGCGGCCTGGAAAATTGATGAGCTGAGAAGAAAGCTGATGTTCACCCTGGCCATGCTTTTCGTCTTCCGGCTGGGTGCCCACGTCCCGGTGCCGGGTGTGGACGCCAGGGTTTTTGCCGAACTGGTGGCCACCAACACCCTGTTTGGGTTTTTCGACGTCATTTCCGGCGGGGCATTCAAGAATTTTTCGGTGTTCGCCATGAGCATAACACCGTACATCAACGCCTCCATCATCATGCAGCTGCTGACGGTGGTCATTCCCCACCTGGAAAGGCTGTCAAAGGAGGGGGAAGAGGGGCGCAAGAAGATTACCCAGTACATCAGGTACCTGACCGTGGTGCTGGCCTTCCTGCAGGCCATAGGCACCACCGCAGCCCTGAAAAGGGCCATGATCAGCCCCACGGTGTGGAACTACCTGCTGGTGGCCATCACCCTGACTGCCGGTACCGCCTTCCTGATGTGGCTGGGCGAGCAGATTACCGAAAAGGGAATAGGGAACGGCATTTCACTGCTGATTTTCGCCGGTATTGTTTCACGTCTGCCCGGGGGCCTCGTCAGCCTGGTGGAGTACCTGCAGACCGGAACCATCAACTTCCTGAGCCTTCTACTGCTGCTGGTCATTGCCGCGGTGGTCATTTCGGGCATTGTGGCCGTCCAGGAAGGACAGCGCCGGATTCCCGTACAGTACGCCAAGCGGGTGGTGGGCCGCAGGGTGTACGGGGGGCAGACCACCCACCTGCCCCTAAGGGTTAACCAGGCCGGCGTTATCCCGGTGATTTTCGCCTCCTCAATCATGATGTTTCCCGAGCAGATCGCCCGGTATTTTCCCGGTAACATAGTTGCCGAGTGGTACCTTTCGGTATTCAGCTGGGGGACATTCCTGCACACGGTGTTCTATGCCCTGCTGATCATCGGCTTTACTTATTTTTACACCGCCGTGATCATGAACCCGGTGGACATATCCGACAACATAAAGAAGTACGGAGGTTTCATCCCGGGCATCAGGGCTGGCAGGCCGACGGCGGAGTACATCAGCAAGGTTATGGGAAGGGTGACCCTGGCCGGGGCGGTGTTCCTTGCCCTGATCGCCATACTGCCGAACTTCGTGCTGGTTGCCACCAAGATTCCGAACATTTACTTCGGCGGAACGTCACTGCTCATCGTGGTGGGCGTGGCCTTGGACACCATGAAACAGATGGAGTCGCACATGCTCATGCGCAGTTACCAGGGCTTCATCAAGTAAGGGGTAGGGGCCCATGATTACCTTGAAAACTCAGAGGGAATTGGCTTACATGAGGGATGCCGGCCGGGTGGTGGCCGGGGCCCTCAAGGAGTTGGTCGGGGCGGTAAAGCCCGGGGTGACCACGGCCGAACTGGACCGGCTGGCCGAGAACTTCATCCTGTCCAGGGGTGCCAGGCCGGCCTTCAAGGGTCTTTACGGCTTTCCGTCGACCATCTGCGCGTCCCCCAACGAGCAGGTGGTGCACGGCATTCCCAGTTTAAGGGTTTTGGAAAATGGAGATATTATAAGTATTGACATCGGGGCGGAAATAAATGGATATTTTGGAGACAGCGCCGTTACCCTGCCGGTGGGTGATATAGACGAGGAAACCCGGCGCCTGCTCAAGGTAACGGAGGAATCCCTTTACCTGGGCATTGCCCAGGCGGTGGAGGGAAACAGGCTGTCCGACATTTCCCACGCCGTGCAGACGCACGTGGAAAAGAACGGTTTTTCCGTGGTGCGTGACTACGTGGGGCACGGCATAGGCAGGAGCATGCACGAGGAACCACAGGTACCCAATTTCGGCCGGCCGGGCAGGGGCCCCAGGCTGAAGGCCGGGATGACATTAGCCATTGAGCCGATGGTCAACATGGGCACCCACGAGGTGCAAACCCTCCCTGACAACTGGACGGTTGTCACCAAGGACATGAAAAAGTCAGCTCATTTCGAACATACCGTAGCCATCACCGACGGTAGGCCGGAAATTCTCACCCGCCTTTAACGGCGACGGGGAGGTGGCTGGTTTGCGGGATCGCTGGGAGCCGGGTCGGCTGGTGATTTCCACCGCTGGACGGGACAGGGGCAAGTTTTACCTGGTACTGGGGAGAGACTCCGGCAACAGGGTGTTCGTAGCGGACGGCGAGATTCGCAAGGTCGCAAATCCCAAGCGGAAGAATGAAAAGCACCTCAGGGCGTGTCGTGAAATGGCCCCGGACATAAACGAAAAGGTAAAGACGGGCCACAAGTTGACCGATCTTGACGTTCGGAGGGCGCTCAGGGAGATAATCACCACGATGAATGAAAATGACGGCTGAAATACCTTGTGAGGGGGTTGGGTCCAAACTAATGTCGAAACAGGATGTTATCGAGGTTGAGGGTACTGTCATCGAGCCTCTGCCGAACGCCATGTTCCGCGTGGAACTGCAGAACGGACACAGGGTGCTGGCCCACGTTTCGGGTAAAATTCGCATGAATTTCATCCGTATCCTGGCCGGCGACCGGGTGATGGTGGAGCTTTCGCCGTATGATTTGACCCGGGGAAGAATAGTTTACCGCTATAAATAGCATTACGGTGGTCCTTTTAAG
>DYET01000117.1 GCA_020725625.1 Desulfovirgula sp.
ACAAAACTGCCGTTGGAAAAATCCTCGCTTAAAACCAGGCTTACCTGATTAAGCCGGGCCGCAGCCCATATCTGGGCGTCCCAAAACGAAAACCGGTGTTCCCTCACACCCCGGATAGCTTCTAATATTATCATTTCATTTACTTCCAGCACCGTCCACAACTGGCAAAAGTTTTTAATCCTCGTTGCGGCCTGTTCCAAAGTGAGAGGCTCGGCAATCTTTCTTGTTACCGTTACAAAAAACTCCGAAAGCACCTGTGCGCTGATTACGCCGGTTCCGGAACCGGCCAGCTCATCCAGCAGGTCAAAGGCCGCCCTTTGCTTTAGCGGTTCCGAGCGGTCGTAGGCGTATACCAGCACATTTGTATCCAAAAATGCCCTAGACGTCATATAAATCATCGCGTTTCCAGGTACGTCCGCCTTTTGCAGGTCCTTTCCCGATCAACTCGCGGATAAATTTTTTTTCTTCCTGCCACTGTTGCAAATGTTTCCTTGAAAACCTGATCTTCCCCAGCTGGGCCTCAATGGCCTCCCGTACAAGCTCGGCCTCTGTTGTGCCCAATACTTTTGCCCGTTCCTTCAACATGGCATCATGTTTCTTACTGATGTAAAACTGTTTCCGGACCAATTCGCTCAAAAGAATCACATCCTTTTCGCGGCGGTGCTATACATCATATTATACATTACACCATGTCAAGGCGCAATATTTAGTTTCGGCCCTTACTTGAAGCCCAGCCCGGCGCCCGCCCGGTAAAGCACTCCCGTCTCCCGCTGCCGTTGGGGATGGAAACCGGCAATCTGCCCCGGGGCTGCGCCCGCCCGAAAATAACATCGATCCCGGCCGGGATGTTGGGCCCCTCCGCCGCGCCATAGACGGTGATATAGGCTTTCACCCCGGGCATGTACATGATGTCGTACGGATTCCTGATGGCCATCACGGCCAGGGGCTTCCCGGACTGCAGGGCGTAGCGGGCCACGCTCAGGGCAAAGTCCGGCGCCCAGTGTTTGCCCGGAGTCCTGCTTGCCGCATCGTAGCTGTAGGATCCCAGCACGACGTAATCCGCCGCGTCCACGGCCTGTTTCTGCTGTTCAGTGATAGAGGAAATCTCCTCGTAAACAAAACCTTTTACGTTTATATCGCGCAAGCATTTCTCAGCCATGATCCGGTCCAATTCCCGGGTCATCAGGCTGAGCCGGTCGTCCCACGGCGCAAAGATCACCACTTTTTTCCCGTTCTCCAGCTTGAAGGGCAGTATGCCGCCTTCATTTTTGAGCAAGGTGACCGCTTTTTCCGCCGCTTTCTTTTCGATTTCCCGGTGGGCCGCGCCGCCCACCACGGACCCGGCAATCTTCGCCGTTGCCTTCGGGTCCTTCTTTACCCTGTCTCCCGGAACAAGCCTCCCGCCCGAAATATCAACTATGCCCCGGGCCAGTTTTAAACGGATTAATCTTTTAACCGACCGGTCAATGCTTGTTTGCGGAATTTCACCGCTTTTTACCGCGGCCAGCAGCCCGCTGTACGCCTGGTCAAGGTCGGCCGGCATCAGAACGATGTCCGCACCGGCCTTGACGGCCCCGGTTACCGCTTCCAGCGGCCCGAAATGATCCGCTATGGCCTTCATTTCCAGGGCGTCGGTGATGATCACCCCGTCAAACCCCATCTCCTCCCTGATCAGCCCGGTCAGCACCCGGCGGGACAGGGTTGCGGGAATGGAGATCTCTTTGCCGTCCAGCCTGGAAACGGCCCTGGTGCTGTCAATGGCCGGAAAGGTGACGTGCGCGGTCATAACCATGTCCACTTTCCGGTCGAAAGCCTGCTGAAACGGCTTCAGCTCAACCGCTTTCAGTCTGGCCGGATGGTGGGGCACGGACGGCAGCCCGAGGTGGGAGTCAATGTCGGTGTCGCCGTGTCCGGGAAAGTGTTTTGCCGCCGCCGCGACACCGGCGTCATGCAGGCCTTTTATAAAGGCCGCGCCCAAATCCGCCACCAGTTGAGGGTCTTCGCCGAAGGACCGGATGCCGATGACCGGGTTGTCCGGGTTGACATTGACATCCAGCACCGGCGCCAGGTCCACATTGATGCCCAGGGAGTCCAGTTCCTCGCCCATGGCCCTGGCCACCTCACAGGCGAGTTCCGGGGAGCGGGCGGCGCCCAGCGCCATGTTGCCCGGCATGACGGTGCCCGTCTGCAGCCTGACGACTCTTCCGCCTTCCTGGTCCGTGGCTATGAAAAGCGGGATGTCGCCGGCGGCGCGCTGGAGCTGGTCCGTCAGCTTAACCGTCTGTGCCGGGTCCACGATATTTTCCCGGAACAGGATCACTCCGCCCAAATGGCGATCCCTGACAACCCGCGCGATTTCGCTGTTGATTTCGGTTGCGTCCTTGTCTTTCCACTTCCTGAAGGAAGCCATGATCATCTGTCCTATTTTCTCCTCCAGGGTCATTTTGGCGACAATACTGTCCAGTTGCCGGGAGTTGACCCCCCGGCCGGCCATTTCCTTAAAGCCCTCGATCCAAGGCTCCGGGACCTCCCGGCTGGCGATCATCAGCACCGGCGGGCCGGCCGTACCGGTGTAAAGAGGGGTTACCAGCCTGACCGCGTGCGGGTCCCCGGCGAACCTCCCCGTGCCGGCCTCCATTTCCGCCACCACGTCGGCGGCGGCCAGCCCGAAGTCGCAGAGTCCAAGGCCCACCAGCCTGGCGCTGGTTTCACTCCCCCATGTTTTTACCACCACCGCCTTTGAATCGCACACCCTGTCCGCGCCGGCCGCCAGCTCACCGGCCAGGGGCAGCAGATCGCCGGCCGCCGCCACCGTCACCGGGTGAAGGTGGCGCACCGGCAGGGCCGGGGGCACCTCCGGCGTCGGGTCTTCTTCCGCGCTTATGCTGTAATTTTGGCCCAGATCTATAATGGATTGCCTGCACACCTCAAAGGGCATTTCCGGGTTTCTGCGCAATACGGCCATGGCCGCGGCGTCCGGGTACCTCCTGGCCAGATCCAGCCCGGCCAGGGTGGAACGGACAAAGGGCCGCAGCCGGTCCCGGTCCGCCTCGAAACGGTCCTTGCGGGCTATAATCATTCCCTCCGGGTTTTGGCCCGCCCTGCCGGGGAACAGCGTTGCCAGCAGGGCCAGGTCCTGCGCACCGCCCCCGCCGGCCGGCGTCCCCCCGGAAACCACCGCCAGGTCAGCTTCGCCGCTCAATACGGCCGCAATTATTCTGTCCCGGTTATCCTCAACGGTGAACAGGCACCTCACGTCGCCATAAAGCCCGTAATCCTGGGCCGTGAAAAAGCCGGCCAGTTCCGTCCCCCGCCCTGTTTCGGACAGTATTTTCAGGGTGTTGTCCGACCAGGCCCAGAGGGGCTGGTCGGAAACAGGAAATCCCTGCCAGCCCGGGGCGTCAAAATGCCACCACTCGGTGGGAAGCGGCAGAAAGCCCTCGCTTTTCATGGCTTCTTCCAGCAAGGCCCGGTTGCGCAGCTCTTCCTCCGTGGCCCCGGCATAGTCCCGGTGGGCCTTTTCGGTGAAATCGTCGTACCCGGAGGGCATGGGCATTTCACGGCCCTCACCGTCCACCAGGGTCACATCCACCGCGGCGCCGCGGTTGTGCCGCGAACCCTTGAAGGGGTCGGCCACATAATCCTCCACCGGCATGATGGACCAGAATTTTTTCTGCACCGCCAGGGGGCGGTAGCCGTCAAATATTTTGAGGCCGTAACCCGACTCTTTGAGTTTCCGCTGGACGCGGACCAGCTTCTCCGCCACATTCTCCCTGACCAGGCAGCGCGGGGAGGGGTAAACCACCCGGCCGGTGAAATTGTTGTCCGTGGCATAGCGGATATCCAGCCGGATGGCGGGGTCCAGCCGGCTGATATCCACCAGGCCGGGAATATCGCCGGCAGCCCCCGCGGTCAAAGGGGCGGAAAAGAGGATTAGAAGGATGCAGACCGGCAGCAAAAGAGATTTAACAACAGAATTTCTCATTATTACATCTCTCACCTTTATTTTGCGTTTTGTTTGCCAATACGTTCCGGCCGGTTTTTCATTACACAGTCTCAATAAATTATTGTCCCGCATCTTCGGCATCCAGATCCGCCCGCAGCCGCCGCACGGCCCGGTACAGGATTACAGCCACGTTGCTTTCGGTCAGGCCTGTTATTCCGGCTATGGCGCGGTTGGTCAGCCCCGCCGAAAACTTGAGGGCCACCAGGTTTCTCTCCCGGCCGTTCAAGCGGGACAGGGCGGCCAGGAGTCTTTCCCGGCTTTCGTTGCATATTGCCTTTTCTTCCGGCCCGGTTCCGGAGCAGGCCGCCTCAACCAGGACTCTAAGCGGAACCGGCCTGTGGCGCTTCCGGGAGCGCAGGTAATCGACCACGATGTTGTGGGCGATGGCAAAGATCCAGCCGGCAAAAGACCCCCGCTCCGGGCGGTA
>DYET01000118.1 GCA_020725625.1 Desulfovirgula sp.
CCCCTGGACAGCATATGAGCCTGTTTAGTCGGAGGCAATTCGATTTCCAGAAATGGTATTATTAGCCATGTTGTTACTTGGTATCCCTGGTAACATATGACTGGGATAAAATGGTATAGAACCTTAACCGATCACGAATGCTGCTGTCTGTAATGTACATAATAATGCACCTCGCTATGAACATAAAATATGTACATTAATGCTATATATACTATGCACAAATTAAAATTCCTGCACAGGGGCTAAAAATTAGAAAACAATATTGACTTTGATATGCCTGTAATATAACATACAAACATAAATAAATATATGACTCAGAATCAGATATTCAGGCGGCATAAGGCGACATAATTTAATGGGTTGATATATATGATTATATTTTTTTGGAGGTGATTATCTGCCGGAAAAACCCCGGGATGAAATCATAAGGGGAGCGGCAGGGGCAACAACATTGTGGGCCGGGTGGCCACCATTATCGCCCCCGGAGCCGGCGGCATGATGACTGCTTCCCTGGGGGGAATCGGTGACGCGCTGTCCATAATGGCCATGGGTTCGGTGACCGGTGTTATTCTGGTCATGCTTTTTCTGCCTGAAACCACGAACCGTGAAATTCAGGATTGCGTGGCCGCAGGTGCAGGTCCGCCCTGAGGGCGCTCCGGGAGGACAGGTATTTTTTAAGAAGGGAAGGGATAAGAAAAGATGAATTTTGAGGACGACTTCAAGGGCAAGTCGGTAATAGTTACCGGTGCAGCCAGCGGCCTGGGAAGGGACATCGCGCTGGGCTTTGCCCGGGCGGGAGCAAGGGTGACCGTTGCGGACGTCGATTCGGAAAAGGGTGTCTCAGTTGTCGAAGAGATTAAAAAAACGGGCACGGGTGCTGTTTTTGCAGGTGTGGACGTGGGAAGCGAGGATCAGGTCAAGGCAATGGTCGACACTGCCTTAAAGGCTTTCGGCGGAGTCGACATTCTCGTGAATAACGCGGGTCATGGAGGAAGCAACCTGGGCAACCCTCTCACCCGGGTTGAAGTGGACGATTTCGACGCGGCTTACAACGTTATTCTGAAGGGCACGTTCCTTTGCTGCAGGGCGGTGTATGATCTGTTCAAAGGGCAGGGACACGGGAAAATTGTAAACATATCCTCCGTGGCGGGACGGGTGGGCAACACGTTGTTTCCCCAATATTCAGCCGCCAAGTCCGCGGTAATCAATTTTACCCAGACCCTGGCCAGGGAACTGGGCCCTTATAACATAAATGTAAACTGCGTGTGCCCGGGGTATATTTATACCCCCATGTGGGAGAGGCTGGGTGAGGGAATAAAGCAGTACGTTCCCGGAATTCCCCCCGGCGCAACCCCGAGGGACATTTTTCTGGGGGTCGTCCGGGAGAGGACGGCCATGAAAAGGGAGCAAACAGGCGATGATGTGGCCAATGCCGTAATGTTTCTGGCCTCAGGGGCAGCGCGCAACATTACCGGGCAGGTTCTAAGTGTTTGCGGCGGGACTGTAATGTTTTGATCAAGCCGGGGAATTGTTTTCATATTTGGTAAGGGGTGAGCCGGAACATGACGGGGTGCGCCTGGGGAGGCAAGGTATGACAAGATGGTTGAAGACATGGGAGGATGCGGGGAATACGTCACCAGGCCGGGCGATGTCGGTCCGGCCATAGACCGGGCCTTGGCATCCGGAAAGCCTGCATGTGTCAACGTAATAGTCGACGAGGGTGTTCTTCCGCTGGTATGACGCCGGCTTCGGAACCCTCACGGAAACTTCTGCCGTCGCCGGGACGGCTTTTTTTTCGGTCCGGGAAGGTTAACCGCTCTTAGGTTTAATGAATATAGGGAATTTGTTTCCTGATCATTAAAATTATGTTGACAACGGCATCAACTTGGCCAATAATAAGTAATAAGTAATACTTAATACTAAGCAAGGAGTGGGTTGACGGTGGTAAAAAACAGCGAAGAGTTTTACAAGGTGTACGGATCCCTTTTTGAGCGGCTGAAAAACGACCCCGCCATCGGGCCCGAAGTACTGGCCAGCGACATGGTCGTTTCCTTCTCGGTACCTGAACTCGGCGCCAGGCTGACCACGGACATGACGAAGAAAACATGGAGGGGGGCTGTGCCGAAAGCCGGCGACGGCAAGGTCATATGCGGGGATACCGACGTTGCCCCGGACGTGGAAATCACACTGAACGCGGACATGATGCACCAGCTCTGGATGGGCACCATCAACCTGATTGCCGCCCTGCAACAAAGACAGCTGACCATCAAGGGCCCGATTCCCCAGATTACCAAGCTGCTGCCCATGCTGGCCCCCGCCTACCAGATTTACCCGGATCTGTTAAAAGAACTGGGTTATTGAAAACAGTCAACTGGACAATGAACACGGGAGGAATGACCATGAGCGGAACCATCAGCGAAATGATGTGGTACGGCGACGAGATCATCTTTCCGGAGTTTCCGGAAAGAACCAGGATAATCAGGCCCCACCCCTCCCTGCCGGTTTTGGACAACCTGGAGCAAAGGGTGCTGGATGCCATCAACAACCCCATCAACCACGAACCCATGCACAAGCTGGCCGGGCCCTCGTCCAAAGTGACCATAGCCTTCGACGACATCTCCTATCCCTACCCGCCGATGAAGAAGCCCGACGCCAGGCAGCTGATCATCTCGATCCTGCTCAAAGAACTCTACAAAAAGGGAGTTAAAAAGAACAACATTACCCTGATCTGCGCAAACGGCCTGCACCGCAAGTGGACCCGGCGGGAGCTGGGCACCATACTGGGTAAGGACCTAATCGCCGAGTTCGGCCCCGGGCAGCTTTTCTGCCATGACGCCGAGGACAGGGAAAACCTCGTTTACCTGGGCCTTACCGAAAACGGCTACGAGGTGGAAGTCAACCGGCTGCTCATGGAATCGGACCTGTTTATTTACGTCAACATCACCTGGGCGCCGATGAACGGGGGATGGAAGTCCACTGCCGTCGGCCTGGGTACATACCGGTCCATCAGGCACCACCACAACCCCGAGGTCGGTTCCAAGGGCGTTTCCCAGATGGATCCGGCCCGGTCCAGCAAGCACGCCCGCATTAGGGAACAGGGAGAACATATCGCCAGGGAGCTGGCCAAAAAGGGCCGTAAAGTATTCCAGATCGAAACCGCCCTGTGCAACACCATGCCCTACCAGCTGACCACGGTGCTGGCCGGGCACCCCCCCGAAGTGCACAAGGAAACCCTCAAAGTCGTGGAAGATCAGTACGTCATTCCGGTCCAGGGACAGACCGACGTGGCCATATTCGGCTGTCCCAATACCGACCCCTACTCCCAGCTTTCGGTAATCAACCCCATACTGGTGGCCAACCTGGGCCTCGGCTACATGTTCGGGCTATACCAGAACAAGCCTCTCTGCCGGGAAGGCGGCATAGTAATTTGCGTCAGCCCCTGCCTGAACAGGTTTGACGATGTCCGCCACCCCTCGTACCGCGAGTTTTTCGAAAAGGTCCTCAGCATTTCCCAGGACCCGGTGGAATTATGGGACCTGTACGCCGAGGATTTCGCCCACCGGCCCGAATACATCCACAAGTACCGTTACGGGTATGCCTTCCACGGTGTGCACCCGTTGATCCTGTGGGGCAATACCGTTACCTTTCCGCGCCAGTACCTGAGCCGGATTTTCTTCGCCGGGGTCAAGGATCCGGAGGCGGTGGAGAGGATGGGGTTCGAGGCATTCCCGACGCTGGAAGACGCCATCAGGGAGGCGGAAAACCAGCTGGGCAAAGATTGCAGCATCACCTACCACCCGGTCCCGCCCCTGTCGGTGGTAAGGGTGGAGTAAATGCTGCCAGTTGACTCCGACAAAGGAGGGTGATGGCAATGAGGGTAACGGTAATCGGTTCCGGCGTCATGGGGCCGGGCATTGCCCAGACCTGGCTGACCGGCGGCCACGAGGTAGCCCTGACCGACACCAGGGAGGAAGCCCTGCGCCACGGGGTGGAAAGCATAAGGGAAAGCCTCGGGGCAATGCATGAAAAAGGCATCCTGGAAAAAGGCCCGGATGAGTTTCTGCAACTTCTTTCGACAACCACCTCCCTGGACCGGGCCGTGGAGGGAACTTCCCTGGTGGTGGAAGCCGTGCCGGAAAGGCCGGACATTAAACAGGCCGTGTACAGCGATTTGGACAGGCTGTGCCCGGAGGGCACCGTCATCGTCAGCAACACCTCGGCCCTTCCGCTGATGGACATGTTTCCGGATTTTCGCCCCGACAGGTTCTTCATCTGTCACTATTTTAACCCTCCGGAAATCATTCCCCTGGTGGAGCTGGTCAAGGGCGTCCGGACCGACCCGGAGGTCGTGGACTGGCTGTCCGTGCAGCTTGAAGGGTGCGGGAAAAAGCCGGTGCTGTTAAAGGGGTACAAGGTGGGATTCCTGATCAACCGTCTGCAGGTGGCCGTTTTAAGGGAGGCTTTATACCTGGTGCAGTGCGGAATTGTGGACCCGCAGGACATCGAAGCCGCGGCCACGGCCTGCATCGGTTTCAGGGCTGCCTGGCAGGGCTTTTTCGAGCATATGGACTACACCGGGCTGGACACGGTGGCCCTGGGCTGCTCGGTAATTCTGCCCGACCTCTGCAACGACACCGGGGTGCCCGAAATAATCACCCAAAAGGTCATGGAGGGCAACCTCGGTGTCAAGAGCGGCAGGGGGTTTTTCAGTTACGGGGGCGGAGAGGGTGAAAGGCTCAGCAAAAGGAGGCGGGACCTGCTTTTAAACCAGCTGAAGAACTGGCGGGCAGAGATGCTGAGCCCGCGGGAAGGCTGAATGCCAGGCCGGCGCAGGGCTTTGGGAGCCTGGATTTATAATTCATTTATAATTCAAAGGAGTTGCTATTAGCCATGGGTGAATCGGCCAGCAAGGGTCTTTCATCCTATCACAAGGGCCTGCTGGGCATGCTGGTTGCAATAACCTTTTTTGAAGGCTATGACTTTTTAATCATCAGCCTGGTCCTGCCCTTCGTGTCCAGGGATTTCGGCATCAGTACCAGCGGTGCGGGCCTGGCCGTGTCCGTAATTTCAATCGGAACGATTCTGGCCTTTATGGTCATCAGCCTGGCCGACAGGTTCGGCCGCCGGCCCGTTTTCATCATAACCATATTCCTTTACGCCCTGTTTTCGGGGCTGACTGCGTTCACTAAAACCATCGAGCTGTTCGTGGCCTGCCAGTTTTTGGCCAGGGTTTTCCTTACGGCGGAGTGGGCCCTCGCTTCCATCATTATTGCCGAGGAATTCCCCGTAAGCCACCGCGGCCTGGGTATTGCCGCCGTCCAATGCGCAGCCGCCGTCGGGGCTGTGGGAGCCGCCCTGCTGCTGCCGGTGGCCTCGAAGCTGGGCCTGGACTGGCGTGCCCTCTACCTGTTCGGGACTGCCCCGGTCTTGCTGGCCATTGTGGCCGGGCGGCGCCTGAGGGAAACCGCCCTGTGGGAACGGAAAAAGGATTCCGGGACTAATTTCTTTAAAGTGATGGCCCATCCCTACAGGAGGGACATGATCACGGTGATGTTCATCTGGCTGTTTACTTACCTCAATTACACCGCGGCCCAGACATTCTGGACCTATTTTGCGGTCAACGAGCGGGGATGGGATGAATACCAGGTCAGCAGGGCCGTGGCCACAGCCTACCTGATCGGAATATCCGGCTTCCTGGCGGCCGGCAGGTGCATGGACCGGTTCGGCCGCAGGACGACCGCCTATTTGTTCTTCATCCTGGGATCGATGTGCACGGCCTGGGCTTTTAACGCCTCCGGCCCCTGGATGTACGTGTCACTGACGGCCCTCACCTTCTTCATCGGCGCCTATCTGCCCATTTCCTCGGCCTTCACCACCGAGCTTTTCCCCACCGAGTTAAGGGCCACCGCCATGGCTTGGGGAAACAACCTGTTCGGCAGGGTCGGCATGGTGCTGGCCCCGGGGCTGGCAGGCTTTATGGCGGCGCCCGCAGGGGGCATCGGCAATGCAGTTACCATAATCGGCGCCGCGCCGCTTATTTCCGTGGTCCTGATTTACTTCCTGCTGAGGGAAACGAAGGACGTGAACCTTGATTTCAGCTGCAATAAATAAAACACCGGAACAGGAGTGATTGGTTAATGGCTAGGGTTACCATAATCGGGTGCGGTGCCATCGGCGGGATCACCGGCACTCACCTGACGTTGGCCGGAGAGGACGTTTTGCTGGTGGACGCCTGGAAAGAACACGTGGAGGAACTGCGCCGGGGGGTGTTCGTGGACGGGGTCCGGGGCGAATACAGTGCGCCGCTCAACGCCGTACTTCCGGAACAACTGGAGGGCCCCCTGGATATAGTACTGCTGGCGGTAAAATCAGTTTCCACCATCCAGGCCCTCGAGGGCATCGAGAGAATGCTGACGCCTGAATCCGTGGTGGTGTCCCTGCAGAACGGCATAAACGAATACCGCATTGCTGACCGCATAGGCGCGAAAAGGACCATCGGCTGCATGATCGGCTGGGGGGCCACCTCGGTGGGACCGGGCAGGCTGACCCAGACATCCCTGGGAGATTTCCACATCGGCCGCCTCGACGGCACCGTCGACAGGAAGCTGGAAGAGGTGGCGGACGTACTCGGCAAGGTCACTAAAACCAACATCACCGACAATATCCTGGGCCACCTCTGGTCGAAGCTCCTGAACAACTGCGTCATAGCGCTGGGGGCGCTCCTCGGCAAAACGGTGGGCGAGACCGTGGCCCCGGCCCGGAACAAGAGGATAATCTTCAAGGTGGTGGACGAGGGCATCAGGGTGGCCCTGGCCAAGGGCGTCAGGCTGGAAAAATTCGAGGGGCTGGTGGATCCGGTCACCTTCGTACCCCGGAAGCCCGAGGACGAGGAAATAGCCTTTATGCTCATCGACATACTTGGGCACAAGCACGGCCTGATTAAACCATCGATATCTCAGGATATTGAAAGAGGACGCAAGTGTGAGATAGAATATATAAACGGGCAGGTCGTCTCCGACGGGAAAGCCGCCGGTGTTTCCACCCCGGTCAATGCTGCGGTGGTCGAAATGATCCGGGAAATAGAACAGGGGACGCGCAAGACCGGCGACCACAACATGGAGGAACTTGCCCGGATCGCCAAGGTCGACGGTTGAAATTACTGGGGGATTGCAGCTTGGAACCGGAAAACGGATCGAAAAGACTCATGCGCATCAACGAACTTGAGGAGAAAACCGGTATTTCCAGGGCCACAATACAGTATTACATAAGGGAGGGCCTGCTTCCCCGGCCCCTCAAGACCAGCAAAAACATGGCGTATTACGACGAGTCGTACGTGGAAAGGCTGAAGTTGATCAAGTACCTGCAGGAAAAAAAATACCTTCCACTGGCGATCATCAAGAATATGCTCAACGAAGTCAATACCAAGGAGGCTCTGGATTTAAGCCTGGTTATCCAGGACAGCTTTTTCAAACCTGCTTCCGTTTCCGGTGAAATAAGGTTTTATGCCAGGGATGAATTAATCAGGCTTACCGGCATCAAAGGGGAAATGCTGGACAAGGCGGAGGCCATAGGGTTTATCCGCCCGAAAAGGGAAAGGGAAAACAAACTCTATGACAACGACGACTTTGAACTGGCCGTCTGTTTGAAAGAGTCCGGGGAACTCGGCATCGGGGTTGAAGACGTAAGGTACTACCCCGATTTGTTCAAGAAGATGGCTGAAAAGGAAGTAAGCCTTTACTGGAAGGTGATCGACGACCTTCCCATTGGCTTCGAAAAGGTGAACCGGTACAACCGGATGATGGACCTGGGAGACAAGGTGCGGTTTTTCCTGCACCGCAAGATACTCAGGGAAAAGGGCGAGGAATACGTAAAAAAAAGGATTAAAAAGGGTCACAGGGACACCTGAAAGGGTAACCCCGGGGACCGGCGGAAGGAGGCCGGCATGTGAAATACATTATCGATGCGTCCGAGATACCCTGGCGGGAAGCGCCGCCGCCCTATTCACGTTTTGCCAAGGCGATTTACAGCGGGATCGAAAACCCGGGGGGAGCCCAGATAAGCCTAGGCATTTTCAGGTTCAAGCCCGGCAAGTACAGTGCCCCCCACGTTCATGACAATGAAGTGGAGATCTATTTCACCACCGCCGGCCGCGGCAAAGTGGTTATCGGCGGCCGGGACTACGAGGTAAAACCGGGGACGATAGCTTATATCCCGCCGGGAGTGGAGCACCAGCCGGTCAACGACGGGGACGGGGACTGGGAGTTCCTGGCCATTTTTTCACCGGCGGTGAACATGGATTTTATAAAAGAATGGGACCCCGGCAACCCCTGACCATTCAAACACGAAAGCCGGGTCGGAGCCGGCTTTTCTTTTTCGGAGGGACGGGAGAACAGGGTTTTTCCGAGACCGGCGGCAGCCCCGCCGGAACCTGTTAATTTAAGGGGTGTAAGGCCATGCACAAGATACTGAGGGTAAACCTTAAAACCCTGTCCGCAGCAATTCAGGAAATACCGGAAAGCTACCGCCTGCTTTCAGGAAGGTCTCTGACATCGAGGATAATATACGACGAGGTCCCCCCCCTGGCCCATCCCCTGGGGCCGGGCAACAGGCTGGTTTTCGCCTGCGGGCTTCTGGCCGGGACCGGGCTTTCCAGTGCCGGAAGGCTTTCAGCCGGCGCCAAAAGCCCGCTTACCGGAGGCATAAAGGAGAGCAATGCCGGGGGTGTGGCCGCCTTCAAGATGGCCAGGCTGGGCATCCGGGCCGTGGTGGTGGAGGAACAGGCCGCAAAAGGAAGTTGGTACCTGCTGGTAATCGACAAAAAGGGGCCGCGCCTGGAAAAAGCCGACAACCTTGCTACGCTGGGCGTCTACGAAAAGGCCTCCAGGCTGTACCGTCAGTACGGCCCCAGGGCGGGGATAATACTCATCGGCCCGGCGGGTGAAAGGCTTCAGCCGGCCGCCGGCATCACCAACAACGACCCGGACGGTTTTCCCGCCCGTTATTGCGGCAGGGGAGGTCTGGGGGCAGTGATGGGTTCCAGGGGACTTCTGGCGGTGGTCCTGGATGACAGCGGGGCCCGCCCGGACCCGCCGGTGCGAAAGGACCGGTTCAACGGCAGGGTAAGGGAGGTAGCCCGCTGGATAAGGGAAACCCCGCAGACTGCGGAGGTTTTTCCCAGGTACGGCACCGCCGCCATGCTCAACATCACCAACGCCATCGGTGCGCTTCCCACGAGGAACTTTTCCACCGGCACCTTCGAGGGAGCCGCAAAGATTGACGGCTATGCCGTCCACGACACCATCACCGGCCGGGGAGGCGAAGGTACTCCTACCCACTCCTGCATGCCCGGCTGCCTCATCAGGTGCTCCAATATTTTTCCAGGAAAGGACGGCAGGGCCGTGGTCTCTCCCCTGGAGTACGAGACCATCGGCATGATGGGGGCGAACTGCGGCATAGACGAACTTGATGCCATAGCGGTCATGAACCGCCTCTGCAATGATTACGGCGTGGATACCATCGAGGTCGGGTGCGCCCTGGGGGTGGCCATGGAGGCGGGGCTTTTGCCCTTCGGGGACGCCGCGGCCGCACTGCGGGCGGTGGAGGAGATAGGCAGGGACACCCCGCTGGGCAGAATTCTGGCCTCGGGGGTGGCAACGGCCGGGCGGGTGCTGGGGGCGCGCAGGATTCCCGCCGTCAAGGGGCAGGGCCTGCCGGCATACGACCCCAGGGGACTGAAGGGCACAGGGGTGACCTACGCCACCTCACCAATGGGGGCGGACCATACCGCCGGCAACACCGTCCGGGCAAACGTCCGCCATGACCTGAAGGAAGGCCAGGTGGGGGTTTCCATGGCCAGCCAGGCGGGAGCTACCCTGATGGACTCGCTGGGCCTCTGCCTGATGCTGGGAACCTGCCTGAAAGACCGGGAGATACTGGCAGGCCTTGTTTCGGACCGCTTCGGCTGGGACGTCACCCTGGAAGATTTTACCGGGGTGGCCATGGAGACCCTGGCAATGGAAAGAGAATTCAACCGCCGGGCAGGTATAACCGAGGCCCGGGACCGGCTGCCGGAGTTTTTCTACCAGGAGATCAACCCGGCCTGCGGGGCCGTGTTTGATATATTTGACGAGGATTTGGGAAAATGATTACCTTGACGGTTATAACCGGTCAAAAATTAAATTCCGGTTGACTTGTTAACCGGTGATAACCGAGCCGGGAAACCATGAATCCGAATTTCGGATCTATCCTGATAATGGCTCATAATAATGATTGCAGCTTTTACATGGCAAACAGCCGGGGCGTCATCAACGACGGAGAAGCGAGGCCGGTCAGGGTGAGGTTTGACAGGTCAGTGGCGCACAGGGTTAAGACGCCTTGAGGATGAACTTGAAAAAGACTGGCCGGCGGCCAACTGGTTAACCTGTTACTCCGACCCCGTGTCAGGGCTGCTCCGTTCCAATCGAATAGAAAGCCCGGTCGAAGACGACCGTACGGCCGGAACCGACGCGGGGAGGCTGCCTTGGCTGTTTAAGGTGGAAGAAGCCCCTCCCCCTTTAGGCGACGGGACGCTAAGCTTCTTTCACGCTTGCGGGACTACCAACGAGGTCCGGGAAATACTGAGGAATTTGCTGGGGGTGAGCAATTACGCCGGCAAGCCCGAATTAAGTCCCTGGCAGTTGTTGAATCGCTGGAAAGGAAGCCAATTCACATTAAATAAGAAATAAATATGGTCGCAATTCCAAAATAAATCGTAAGCGATAAAATATCATTCAACGTTGTTATCAAAGGACCGGAGGCAACCGCAGGGTCAATATTAAGTTTATACAAAACAAGTGGAATAATCGTCCCTGCCAATGTTCCAATAATTAAAGTCATCACCAATGAACTTCCCACAACCAGACCGAAAAAAGGATTTCCTTGCCAAGCAAATGCAATAATGGAAATGAAAACCCCACAAATGATACCGATTATTATGCCTACCCTTAACTCCCTCATGATTAAATGAAATACCAATTTTTTATCAATATCCCGCGTAATAAGCCCTCTAACCACAACTGCAAGAGACTGTGTCCCTGTATTTCCTGTCATCCCAGCAATCATCGGCATAAAAAAGGCCAAGGCGACAACTTTTTGAAGAGTTTCCTCAAAACGGCTTATAATAGTTCCTGAGATTAGCCCGATAAGCAGGAGCAAAATAAGCCAAGGCAAACGGCGGTATGCAGCAACAAAAGCTTTTGTATCAAAACCGATGGCTTTACCTGATGCAGAAAGCTTTTCAATGTCTTCGGTAGCTTCACGGATGACTACATCGATGACATCATCAATTGTTACAATTCCCACTAGAACATTGTCTTTTTCAACGACAGGAACCGCTAAAAAATCGTATTTTTCAATAACACGGGCAACTTTTTCCTGGTCTGTATCCACCGTAACGGAGATTACTCGCTCAAACATAATGTCTTTGATTTTTTCATTTACATCGGCAAGAATTAAATCTCGATAGGAAACCACCCCAATTAATTTTTTATTGTCATCAATAACATACAAGTAGTTAAGGCTTTCGGCAATTTCGGCAAACACCTTTAGTTTATCAATAGCATCCTTCACTGTATAATAATGGCGAATCCAAACATAACGATTGGTCATTAGCCTACCCGCGGTTTCGGGCGGGTATTTCATTAAATCCTGCACAGCTTTAGATTCTTCTTGCTTCATTCCAGAAAGGAATGCTTCTTTTTTATCAGCATCTAAATCTTCAAGAAGATCAGCCAAATCATCACTATGCATCAGATCCATTACTTTTACGGATTTATCGATGCCTAATTTATTTAAGACGGAAAGCTGTTGTCCTCTTTCAAGCTCTTGCATCATATTTGCCAATTGTGCTGTTTCAAGGAACATTAAGAAGCGGGGGCGGTGTTTTTCGGGCAAATTATTGTATATTTCTGCAATATCATAAGGTTGAAGCTCGTTCAATATGGATTGAAATTGATCCTTATTCGCTTCCCTTATGGACTCAATAATTTGAAGAGAAATTTCATTTTGCTTCAGTTTCTCAAACATCTTGTTGACCTCCTTTTACGAATACTAGAATAAGTCCCGCATATAAAAGCCTTTTAACATGAGTATCTCTATTTCAGCTTTTATTATTCTTCTACTCAATAATTGTTGAAGATTGCTGCCCGTTGGCTTTATGAGATGCATCAATAATAATCTCGAGTAAAACCTTTTGTTGTATGGGAACCGCATCCAAAGGCAGCAACGGACTTCCCAAAAAGGACCACGTGGTGCTTCAATATTTTCAGGAACTGGACCATTATCACGAGATAATCGGCAGGGAAATGGACGGAGAAGGCTCCCCTACTGAAAGGGTCACAAATTATTTTATAATCGGGAGTACCAGAATACTACGAAATCAAGTGATTTTTGACCGGAAAAATGTCCTAAATGAAATTTGCCTAAATATATAGGTTTTTTAGTATATTTGCCGAAAGATAAATATAATGGAATAATATTCATGAAATCCTTATGCGGCTGGTTAGGAAATTATAAAGGGAGGAATGACTTTGAAATTCAGGTTCAGAATAATGAGTAAACTTCTGGTGGGGTTCGGGATCGTATTAGTACTAATGGCTTTTACCAGCTTTTACCTGATAAACAACATGAAAGGCATTGAACGCAGCTACGCTTCACTAATAGATGAGAAGGCCCATGCCTACGCCCTGACCGGTATGGCCTTGGCCAGCTACGGCAAGGCCTCGGGCAGCTTAAACGCTTTTATCATCGGGGGAAATCCTTCTGATGAGGTAAGATACTATAAGGCCGTTGAAGCCGGAGAGCAATTGCAGATTAAGATTGCTTCTCTTATTAAAGATGAGGATGAGGCTAAGTATTTCAATTTTTTTCAGATGAAAACCTCAGAGTTTAAAGATATAGCCCAGAAGATAATCCCCCTGGTCAGGGCCAGGGAGGAAGCCAAAGGTGACGGACGCTTGGTGGCGGAGAAGAATCTTTCTCAGCTGCTGTCTGAAGTGGAGTTGTCAAGTGTCGACCCCACCAATTCCGGAGAGAGCTTCGCATTTATTATTTCCCAGAACCTTGAAAATTATAAAAACCTCAACAAATCCAGAGTGCAACAGGTTATACAGTACTCAACAATACTGGTTGTTGCCCTGGTAGTCTTCGGCATTGTTATGGTATACATTGTAGCCCGCAAAGTAACGGTACCCATAGCAATGGTGGACGCGGGAGCGGCCAGAATAGCCTCCGGCGACCTCAGCGGGACGCAGATCCGTATAAAATCCCGCGATGAGTCCGGGCGCCTGGCGGATTCATTCAACACCATGCAGGAAAAACTGAAAGAAATGGTGGCGCAGCTTCAAGAAAAGTCCCGGATCGTTGCGGAATCCGCTGCCGAGCTTTCGGAAAGCGCGGAAAACGTCACCGCCGGTATAACCGAATCAACCTCCACCATAGGCCAGGTAGCTTCGGTGGCAGAACAGGTAGCTGAAAGGGCGCAGCACATATCCGAGGCCGCCGTACGGGCAGCCGGGCATGCAGGAGACGGCAATGAGGGGCTGCAGAGGATCAGCGGCCAAATCATGATTATCAACAACACGGTCGCCGCAAGCAGGGATACCATACATGGTCTTAACGAGTTTTCCGAAAAAATATCACAGATAGTTGAATTAATTACGGGAATAGCGGAACAGACCAACCTGCTGGCCCTTAATGCCGCCATAGAAGCCGCCCGGGCCGGGGATCAGGGCCGCGGTTTTGCTGTCGTTGCTGAAGAGGTGAGGAAACTGGCCGAACAATCCTCAGAAGCCTCAAAAGAAATTCAGGGGCTAATCAACACCATTCAGCAGGAATCCGGAAAGGCGGTAAAGAGTATGGATGAGAGCTCGGCTCAGGCTGAAAAGGGGGCATCGGTCGTCAGAGAAGTGGAGGGGGTTTTCAAAAACATAATGGATGCCGCCCGGAACCTTGTGGAGGAAATCCAGTCCATTGCCGCGGCGTCCAGGGAGATATCCGAATCGGTTCAAAACCTGGCTGCAACAGCCCAGGAGCAGAACGCCACCATGGAGGAGATTTCCTCCACCACCCAAGCTCTGACAGCACTGGCTGAGGAACTGGAAGCCCTGGCCAGCAGATTCAGGCTATAAGCCAGGTCTTTTTCTGTAACCTTGGGAACCGATCACCGATGTTCTTTTGTCATACAAAGACTCCCAAATTTTGAGGGGGTTTTTGCACTGAAATTATGAATAAACATATTGAAATAACGACATTTGTCCTCCGAGATACCATTGTCCTGATCATCCGCAGGCTTTTGAGCCTAACCAGGTGTCCATAGGCGGTCCGGGCTTTCTGTTGGTGGCCAGTTGGCATAATTATTGCTTTTATTGTGAAAATGAATGTAAAACGTCCGTTATTAAACCGACTTAACTTTATTAATATTTAAAGTTTTAGGAACATTTAGCAATTACATGGTGCGGCGGGTCATTGTACTTGTATTAAACAGATAGGTGATAATTCCGGAGGTGATTAAAAATTGAACCAGTTCTAGCACTACTATTGACGCAGTTTTCAATACTAAAAGAAAG
>DYET01000119.1 GCA_020725625.1 Desulfovirgula sp.
ACATTGTCAACGAGTTGAACGGGGAAAAAATAGATATTATCAAGTGGAACCCCGACCCGTCGAAATTCGTGGCCGCTTCCCTGAGCCCGGCCAAGGTGGTGGCCGTTGAAATCTGGGAGGAGGAAAAGGTGGCCCGGGTGATCGTCCCGGACTACCAGCTTTCTCTGGCCATCGGCAAGGAGGGGCAGAACGCCCGGCTGGCGGCTAAGCTGACGAACTGGAAGATTGACATCAAGAGCGAATCGCAGATGGAGGAAATATACCAGCAGGAAGGCTATGAGGAGTATTATCAGGAAGACTACGCCGAGTAAGCGCGTACGCCCGAAAAGTCCATCTGCGGCGTCGTGATGTAATATGGATTTGGCTGTGGTAATGGCAAGGTATAGCAGATAGTTGCAGCTTTTCAGAATGGGAGGATGTAGGGTGCCCAGGGTGAAGAAAATCCCCCAGAGAATGTGTGTGGGATGCCAGGAAATGAGGCCCAAGAAGGAATTGATCAGAATAGTGCGGACTCCCGGCGAGGTTGTAGAAATCGACCCGACAGGGAAAAAGTCGGGCCGGGGGGCCTATATCTGCCCGAGGGTTGAGTGCCTGCAGAGGGCGGCCAAGGAAAAGAGGCTGGAAAGGGCTCTGGAGAGGCCGGTTTCCAGGGAAATATACGACTTGTTGGCCGAGAGGTTGAACGGCTGATGGCGGATGCCGTCCTGAACCTGATTGGCCTTGCCCGGAAGGCGGGTCTTGTGGACAGCGGCGACGCCGCTGTGAGGCGTTCAATCGGCCGCGGCAGGGCGAGGCTGGTTATCTTGGCCGGCGACGCCGCCCGGGGAACCCGGGAGGTCTTCGGACGCCTGGCCCGGGATGCCGGGATACCGCTGGTGCTGTACGGAACCAGGGAAAGTCTGGGCATGATACTGGGTAAACCGATCCGTTCGGTAGTGGCAGTTGCTGATGATAATTTTGCTCGAGGGATTGTAAAGGCGATAGAAAGGGGAGAAGTAAATGGGAAGTGGGACGTTGGAAGTGGGAAGTGGTATTGAGGGGGAACTTGCCCGGACAGACTCCGGCAGGGTGCCTGCCTCTCACCTTTCGCCTCCGGTGCCGGGAGGCGGCGGATGGGGGACGGGAAGCGGGACTTTAAAGGAATTGGCCAGATCCGGTGCCTGCAGGGCCCTCACTTCTGACCTCTCACGTCTCGCACGGCAAGTATGTGAATCCAGGGCTGAATACAGGGAGGTGAATATATGGTAAAAAAACGGGTACACGAACTGGCCAAGGAACTTAACATAGAAAGCAAGGACATCATAAAAGGGATGGCCCAGTTGGGCATCAGTTTGAAGTCCCATATGAGCACCCTGGAAGACAAGGACATCGAGCTGTACCTTAGGACCTTCCAGGGCAAAAAGGACAAGGGTGCCGCCGAAGAAGCCGGGGCGCTCCCGAAACCCCCTGCTGCCAAACCTGCCCCGGAATCCGCCCCTGGGCCTGCAGCGACTCCTGAAAAAAAGCCTCCCAGGCCCCAGGAAAGTGCGTCACAGGAAAGACCGGTACAGGAAAAACAGGTGCAGGGAAAACCGGCACAGGAAAGGCCGGGTCAGGAAAAACCGGCACAGGGTAAGCCGGCCCAGCCACAGGCCGCTGAAGACAGGAAAAGACAGGACAGACGGGATTACAGGTATGACCGTGGCCCGGGGCTGGTGGACCGTGTTCCCTCGCGGCCTCCTGACAGGAGGTTCGAGGACCGGTCTCTCCGCACCACCCCCTTTAAAAAGGCAACGCCGCCACATCAGACCCCTCCCCCTCACAGGCCTGAGACCGGAAAACCGCAGCCTTTGCAATCACAGCCCGCTGTCCGGCCGCCCGAAAAACCTGCTGCAACGCCGGCCGCCAGGCAACAAGCGGAAAGAGCGAACAGGGGTGCTGCCGATTCAAGGCCCGCACCGCCACAGCCGGCCGCAAGCAAGGAGAGGCCCAGGTACCCCGACAGGCAGCGGCCTTTCCTTCAAGGCGCACAGGACCAGATCAGGGACCAGCGCCCGGCTCAGGGAAGGCCAGGGGGCGAAACCAGGCCTGCCGGGGACAGGGAAAGGAAGTTCGACCAGAGACTGGGTGCCGATCGTGGATTTCAGCAAAAGGGTGCGGCCGCGGGCCGGGGATTTGACCGGCCGAGGCCCGAGGCGGACCGGCCCAGGCCCCCCAGGCCGGATGGCGACCGGGACCGGGGCGAGAGGCCGGCGGGCGCGGTTCACGCCGCCGGAAGGCCTGCCCCGGGCAGGGGCAGGCCGGGCCAGAGGCCGGCACCGGCGACTGACGCGAGGCCAAAGCCTGCTCCCCTGAAGGTTCCCAAGGTGCCCGAACAGGCCAAGGGCATAGACAAAATAAAGGCTTCTGAAAAATCCAGGACAAGGATTGCCCAGACCCAGAGGGTTTTTGGCAAAGGCCGCAGGTACGAGGAAGACTTCGAGGAACGCAGCCTGCGCATTGTTCCCGGTAAGAAAAAGGGGATCCTGCAAAAGGCCAGATCGGATTACAGGCCGCCTGCCATCCAGGAAAAAAAGCCGGTGGTCATCGGTGAAACGGTTACAGTCCAGGAACTGGCCGAAAAAATGAAAAAAAGCCCCGCTGAGCTGATTAAAAAGCTCATGCACCTGGGGATACTGGCCACCATCAATCAGGAAATCGATTCCGACACCGCTGCCATCCTGGCCGGCGAATTCGGCTTTGATGTCGAGGTAAAGGTAGAGCTGGATGTTGAGGCCCAGCTGGAGCAAGATCAGCAGGACGACCCTGCCAGCCTGGTTCCGAGGCCATGCGTCGTGACCGTCATGGGGCACGTGGATCACGGCAAGACCTCGCTGTTGGACGCCATCAGGGAAACCAACGTAATAGCCACCGAGGCCGGGGGGATTACGCAGCATATCGGTGCCTACCAGGTTGACCACAACAATAAAAAGATAACCTTTGTGGACACCCCGGGCCATGAGGCGTTCACAGCCATGCGGGCCAGGGGGGCCCAGGTAACCGATATAGCCGTCCTGGTTGTGGCGGCCGAGGACGGTGTCATGCCACAGACGGTGGAGGCCATAAACCACGCCAAGGCGGCCGGGGTTCCGATTATAGTGGCCATAAACAAGATGGACCGTCCTGAGGCCAACCCAGAAAGGGTAAAACAGCAGCTGACCGAACACAACCTGGTGCCCGAGGAGTGGGGCGGGGACGTTATCTGCGTCCCGGTCAGCGCCAAGCAAAAACAGGGCATAGAGGACCTGCTGGAAAGCATCCTGCTGGTGGCGGAAGTCAGCGAACTGAAGGCCAACCCCGAAAGGCCCGCCCGGGGCACCGTGATCGAGGCCGAACTGGACAAGGGCCGTGGCCCGGTGGCCACCGTTCTGGTTCAAAACGGAACCCTTCACATCGGGGACGCTATTGTGGCAGGGACCGCCTACGGGAAGGTAAGGGCCATGATGGACGACAAGGGCAGGCGGATTAAAAAGG
Organism: Desulfovirgula sp.; assembly: GCA_020725625.1. GTDB lineage: Bacteria > Bacillota > Desulfotomaculia > Desulfotomaculales > Desulfocucumaceae > JAILZP01. Next base: position 3,493 of record DYET01000119.1, read on the forward strand.
CCGGGCCCTCCACGCCGGTTGAGGTGCTGGGCTTCCACGAGGTGCCCCAGGCCGGTGACGCCTTCTATGTGGTCAAAGACGACAAGACCTTGAAGCAGATTATCGACAAGCGCTTGGTCAGGAAGCGGCAGGAGGAGTTGAAGACCCCGGCCGTCCGGGTATCCCTGGAGGACCTGTTCAAAAGTATCCGGGAGGGCCAGGTTAAGGAACTTCACCTGGTGGTGAAGGCCGACGTCCAGGGATCGGTGGAGGCCATCAGGCAGGCCCTGGAAAGGCTTTCCACCGACGAGGTGAAGGTAAACATTATCCACGGCGGGGTCGGAGCCATAACCGAAACCGACATCATGCTGGCCTCGGCCTCCAACGCCATCATCATAGGGTTCAACGTGCGCCCGGATGTGAACGCCCGCAAGGCGGCAGAGAGCGAAAAGGTGGATATTCGCCTCTACCGGGTTATTTACGACGCCATAGACGATATCAAGGCCGCCATGAGCGGTCTGCTGGAACCGGAACTGAGGGAAGTCACCCTGGGACGGGCCGAGGTCCGGAAGATATTCAAGGCGTCAAAATTGGGCACCATTGCCGGATGCTATGTCAGCGAGGGCAAGATCGCCAGGGACGCCGGGGTGCGGCTGATCAGGGACGGCGTGGTGGTTTACGAGGG
>DYET01000120.1 GCA_020725625.1 Desulfovirgula sp.
TATCAAGTGGAAATAACACAACCATTGAGATAGGGGGTACTGACCGATCACCAGGTCCGCTACGTAAAGGATCAGCTGATGGAGATGATCGGCTTCCTGGAGCGCCACACCGGCAGGAAATTCGACATGGGCAGGTTCATGGAGGTAATCGGCCACGCCAACCGGGGAGTCACCCTTTGGAGGGAAATTCAGGAACTGAGGAAGGCTTCTCCTTGCCCCCTGAGCGCCCTGGACATGTTTACCGGGATGTTCCCCATTGTAACCTTAAGGGGAACCTCCGACTGCGTTGAGTTTTACCGGGAAATGAGGGACGAACTGGCGGCCAGGGTGGCCGCCGGCGTGGGAGTCCTGGAGGAAGACAGGTACCGCCTGATGTGGGACAATATCGCCATCTGGTACAATTTCCGGTTTTACGACTACATCCACTCCCGGGGCGGGGTGTTCGTGGGGGAGACCTACACCAGCGCCTGGGGGGTATACCAGTTCGACGATACCGGGTCCGGGGACATCTTCGACAGTGTTGCCCACTGTTATTCCATCACCCTGCTGAATATAGACCTCGACCTGAGGTTTCGGCAGATTGCGGACATGATCAGGGATTACCGGGTGGACGGGCTGGTCCTGCACTCCAACCGCAGCTGCAAGACGTATTCTCTGGGCCAGCTGGGGCTGGCCCGGAGGGTACAGAACGAACTAGGAGTGCCCGCCCTGGTCATCGAGGCCGACATGACCGACCCCAGGGCCTTTGCCGAGGGCCCTTCCAGAACACGGGTGGACGCCTTCCTGGAAGTGCTGGATCAAAGGAAGAGCGGGTAGACAATATATGTCCGATCGGTAAATTATGCGGAGGTCGTCAGATGGAACGTTTATGGTACAAGTACTGGCCGGCGGGGGTGCCCAAAGTGACGGAATCCCCCCGGGCACCCCTGATGGAATACGTGACCAGGTACGGATTGGAAAACGGCGGCCGGATGGCCCTGAACTTCTACGGTAAAAAGATAAGCTACCGGGAATTAAACCGGATGATCGATTCCTTTGCCGCCTTCCTGGCCGGCAGCGGGGTGAAAAAGGGCGACCGGGTGAGCATCTTCATGGACAACTGTCCCCAGTTCATCATTTCGGTCTGCAGCGCGTGGAAAATAGGGGCTGTGGCCGTGCCCGCCAACCCCCTCTTCAACGATCACGAACTGGCGTATGAACTAGCCGACTGCGGGGCCGAGACCATTGTCCTGCTGGACAGCATGTACCCGGTCCTGCACCCGGTGAAGAAAAAAGCCGGGGTGAAAAACATCATCGTCACCGGGTACAGGGATTTCCTGCCCATCGACCCGGAACTGCCCCTGCCGGCGTCCCTGGAGGTTCCCAGGCAGTTTTATCCCGACACGGTGGAAATGTCCTCGGTCCTGAACCGGGAAGGAACGCCCCCGGCGGTGGAAATAGACATGGGCAGGGACCTGGCCCTGATCAATTACACGTCCGGAACAACCCGGATTCCCATGGGCGCCATGATCACCCACAGCAACATGATGGCCAATACCGTCTGCTCGGCGCTGTGGACCAATATCACCGGCGGGACGCACCTGGCGGTGCTGCCGCTGTTCCACGTCACCGGCCTGGTTCACAGCATGAACGCCCCCCTTTACGCCGGGGGAACCATTGTGCTGCTGGCCAAATTCGACACCGGGTCGGTGATGAAGGCCATAGAGAAGTACCGCTGCACCCACTGGGTGAGCATCGCCGCCATGAATATCGCCGTGGTCAACCATCCCGAGGTTGGGAATTACGACCTGACCTCCCTTAAGACCTGTTCGACCGGCGGCGCCCCCGTGCCCAGGAAGATCCTGAAGAGATTCGAGGAAATTACCGGCTCCCGCCTGATTGTGGGGTACGGCCTCAGTGAAACCATCTCCCAGGTGACCATCAATCCGTACGAACACCCCCGGGAGGGGTCGGTGGGAATACCGGTAATCGGCACCGACGTGAAGATTATAGACCTTTCGGGCAGCGGGGAGGAAGTCCCCCCGGGCCATCCGGGAGAGCTTGTGGTCAGGGGGCCCCAGGTCATGGCGGGGTACTGGGAACGGCCGGTGCAGACCGCCGAGGTTCTAAAGGACGGCTGGTTCCATACCGGCGACGTGGCCCGCATGGACGAGGACGGGTATATTTACATCCTGGGCAGGAAAAAGGAAATGATCACGGTGTCCGGCTTGGGAGTCTTTCCTTCCGAAGTCGAGGACAACCTCTACCAGCACCCTGCCATAGCCGAAGCGGCCGTGGTGGGCAGGCCGGACCCGGTCCTGGGCGAAACGGTGAAGGCTTACGTGGTGCTGAAAAGGGAGTATGAGGGCCTGGTGAGCGAGGCGGATATCCTGGCCTGGGTTGGTGAAAAGCTGCCGCCGTTCCAGCGCCCGGGGGAGATAGAGTTCATGGCGGAACTTCCCCGGACCGGATCGGGTAAGATTTTACGCCGCCTGCTGGCCGACATGGCCCGAAGCGTGAAAAAAAGCGTGGTCTGATCCAATTGCGATTTTGATTGTGGGCCCGGCCTGTTGGTGTATAATTAGGACAGGCTTTTTTTTTGCGGGGTGAGGGGTTGGACAGGATAGAAAGAATCAAGGCTGATCCCCTTTATCTGGAGTGCGTTTCCTTAAACGGGCTGCGGGAAAGGGAGAGGGTTTTCTGCAGGCACGACTTCCAGCACATGCTCCTGGTTTCGCAAATCAGTTATAAAATAATCACCGGGACCGGGGGCCTTGACGGCTTCATCCGGCGGGAGGGCCTGTCCGGCCCGGTTCAGGCGGCGGAGGTAATTTGCGCCGCCGGGCTGCTGCACGACATTGGACGCTGGCGGCAGTACGATTACGGTGAAGATCACGCCCTGGCCGGGGCCCGGATGGCCCGGGCGGTGCTGGAGAGGGCCGGCTTCTCGGCGGAAGAAATCAGGACCGTAACCAGGGCCATCGGGGAACACCGCCGGGCCGGGCCGGGGGCAAGCTACCTGGGGCGGGTGATCTGCCTGGCCGACGACCTGTCCAGACCGTGCGGGACCTGCGGCGCCAGGACGGACTGCTATAAGTACGAACACCTGGAAAACCTAAAGGATAAAAACAGAACGGGATTTTGCCTGGATAAGGGGTAAATTCTTCTAGAATACAGAAGTCAGAATTCAGAATACAGAATTAAGAATTGGTTTTTAAAAAATATGTCAGCCGGGAAGTGAGGCTTTTGGGCGTAAGAAATGTGGTCATACTGAACAGGGATCAGGCGGCCAGGGAGATCGCCGGCTTAGGGGCGGACGAGGTCGGAACCCGCCGGATGGCCCCCAAGGCTGTGCACAGGGTATTGAAAATATCCGGCCTGTCTCCCAAGCAGGCCAATATCATCAAGCAGGAAATGCTGGGCAAGGGCGGCGACGCCGCCGTGGCCCGGGGCGTGATCGACTGTTCGGCGGATAAAAGCGATGTGTTGGTGATGGGCACGGTAAAACAGATCGAGGCCATGGCTGCCAAACTTAAGATGCAGCCCTTCGGGCTGCCGGCCATAGCCGACCAGATCAGGGAGGTGATCTACGCCCTGGAGGGCCGCCGCCCCTTCCACCTGGACTGCCGGGGCAAGACCCTGCCCGTGGGTTTCCGGACCCTGGTGATGGGCATTTTAAATGTTACGCCGGACTCCTTTTCCGACGGGGGCAGGTTTTACGACCCGGGAAGGGCGGTGGATCACGCCCTGCGCATGCAGGAGGAGGGGGCGGACATCATCGACCTGGGGGGCGAATCCACCCGCCCCGGCCACCGGCCCGTGGATGCCGAAGAGGAACTGAAGAGAGTCGTGCCGGTGCTGTCCAGGCTGGTAAGAGAACTGGACGTTCCGGTTTCGGTGGACACCACCAAGGCCGTGGTGGCCGCCCGGGCCCTGGAGGAGGGCGCCGGGATCATTAACGACCAGTGGGCGCTGCGCGGCGATCCCGGGATGGCAGGGGTGGTGGCCCGTTACGATGCGCCCCTGATTATGATGCACAACAGGCACGGCACCGAGTACCGCGACCTGATGGGAGAGATGGTGGATTACTTCCGGGAGAGCCTGGCCCTGGCCCGGGAGGCCGGGATTGACGAGGGCAAGGTGATTATCGATCCGGGCATCGGTTTTGGCAAGACCCTGGAACAAAACCTCGAGGTAATGAGGAGGCTTAAGGAACTGGACTGCCTTGGGCGCCCGGTGCTGCTGGGCACCTCCAGGAAGTCCATGATCGGGAAGACCCTCGACCTGCCGGTAGACCAGCGGGTGGAGGGTACGGCCGCCACCGTGGCCCTGGGAATCGCCGGCGGGGTGGACATTGTAAGGGTCCACGACGTCAGGGAAATGGTCCGCGTGGCCCGGATGACCGACGCTGTGGTGCGGGTGAGGCCGGAGGGGTGCCCGGATGGATAAACTGATCTTGAAGGGAATGAGGTTTTTCGGCCGCCACGGGGTGCTTCCCCAGGAGAGGGAACTGGGACAGGCCTTCGAGGTGGACGTGGAGATTTTCCTGGACCTTGAGCCTGCCGGGACCGAGGACGACCTGAGCTTGACGGTGAGCTACGCAGAGGTGTTCGGGCTGGTGGAAGAGGTGGTCACCGGGAGGCCCTTCGGCCTGATCGAGGCAGTGGCCCGCCGGATTGCGATTCAGATCCTGGATCGGTTCAGCCGGGTGGAGAAGGTCCGGGTTGCGGTGAAAAAGCCCTCGGCCCCCGTAGAGGGGCAGTTCGAGTATATGGCGGCCGAAGTCACCAGGGAAAGAACGTAAAGGTTTACAGGCAATTAGGCCGGGGAATCCAGAAAACAAGGCATGGTTGTCTAATTGCCGTTAACCAATAACAGTGAAAGGTTTGAAACTTTGGTTGTGAGGGCCTTCATAGGTATAGGATCAAACGTGGGCGACAAGAAGTGGAACATCCGGCGGGCCCTCGACCTGATGGCGGGGTGCGGGAGGATTAAGCTGCTGGGGGTGGCCCCGCTTTACAAGTCCGAACCGGTGGGGTACCGGGACCAGGATTGGTTTCTGAACACCGCGGCGGAAGTCGAAACGGACCTCCCGCCCCGGGAATTGCTGGAGGCCCTGCTGCGGATCGAGGGGGAAATGGGCAGGCGGCGGACCGTCCGCTGGGGCCCCCGGGTGATTGACCTGGACATCCTGCTGTACGGAGACGCCGCCGTGAACGACCCGGACCTGGTCATACCCCACCCGAGGCTGGAGGAAAGGGCCTTTGTGGTGGTTCCGCTGGCCGACCTGTACCCGGATATGGCACTGCCGGGAGGCAGTAAAGCCTCCGATCTGGCAGCCGTTCTTTCAAAAACCCAGCATGTGGAAAGGTACAGGTAGGTTATCGGCCGTCAGCTTACCGCTGGATAAGGGGATCGGATATGGAGAAAACCCGCCTGGCCCTGGTTCAAATGCAGTCGGAACTGGGGGCGCTGAAGAAAAACCTGAAAAAAATCGAGGAATACCTGTCCTTGGCCGGCGCCCGCGGCGTCGACCTGATCTGCTTTCCGGAGATGTGCCTGCAGGGCTACAGCCGGGACAGGGCGCATCTGACCTCCGTGGAAGTGCCCAGTGAAATTTCCGGCCGGATCAGCGAGGCGGCCCGGAAAGAGGGGGTTACCGCCCTGGTTGGCCTGGCCGAGGCCTCGGGAAGCGGGAAGCCTTATATTACCCAGCTTGTTTTGTTCCCGGACGGGTCCGTGCAAAAATACCGCAAGACTCACCTGGGCAAGAGCGAGGAGGCCTTTTTCACCGCCGGGGACGAGCTTCCGGTATTCAGCACGGGAAAGGTCCGGTTCGGCATAGGGATATGCTGGGACATGCACTTCCCGGAGGTGTCGGCCGTACTTTCCCTGAAGGGAGCGGAGGTCATTTTTGCCCCCCACGCCTCCCCGGTAATCGTGGGGGACCGCCGGGGCATCTGGATGAAGTACATGGCGGCCAGGGCATATGACAATTCGGTGTTCGTGGCGGCCTGCAACCTGGTGGGCGGGGACGGCGCCGGGCAGGAATTCTGCGGCGGGGCGCTGGTCATCGACCCCAAGGGAAACCCGCTGGCCGAAAGCTTCGGCCTGGGAGAGGGGATGCTGGTGGCCGACCTGGACCCCGATTTGATCAACACCATCCGGGAGAGAAAGTCGAAGTCAATGCGGGACAGCTTTTTCCTGGACTGCCGGAGGCCGGAACTTTACGGCCCCCTTGTGGAGGGGGTTAACAGGGCTGGACAATGCTTAAATTCAAACCTAGCTTTCCCGGCGGGGCCGACCTGAGCCAGATCCCCCTCGAAAAGCTGCGGGATTCCCGGAAAAGTAATCGACGCCCCTGTTTCGCCGGACCGTGCGGTCGGCTTTTCCGGTGGCGGGGCGGAATTTCGCGGGCGGGCCGTGCTGTTCAGAACCGGCTGGGACCGGCGGTGGGGCACGGACGGCTACTGGGAAGCCGGGCCCTACCTGTCGCCCGGCCTGGTGGACCTGCTGGTAAAATCAAAGGCGGCACTGGCGGGGGTTGATTTCTACAATGTGGACGATACCGGGGATCCATCCCGCCCCGCCCATACCCGCCTTCTGGCCGCGGGCATCCCCATCGTGGAGAATCTGTGCAGCCTTTGGGCGTTTCCCCGCACCGGCTTCAGGTTCTTCCGCCGTTCCCCCGCGCATTGTCCGCGGGGCCTCCTTCCCGGTGAGGGCCTTTGCCGATCTGGGCGGATAGTCATCCCCCCAGGACGACCCCCTTTCTCTTTTCCACGATCATGCCGCTGATGCAGAGCGAGATGATCAGGAGGGAGAGGCCGGCGGCCAGGATCAACATGATGGCCACGCTGATCCCGTTTAAAAATTTCTCGGACTCGGCCAGCTGCTGCCAGAGGGGATTGGTGGCCAGCAGGGCCTGGACCTGGTCCCGGTCCGCCAGGATGGAGGCAATTTTGGCCTGATCCATACCCTGGGCCGCCAGGTGGGCCTTCATCCCGGCCAGGTAGGCCTGCCCCTCGTAGTAGGACAGCTGCTTCATCACCACGCTCACGGCCGACCCCAGGATGCAGCAGGCAAAGTACAGCCTCATTTTGATGCCGAAAACGTAGCGGGTGGCCACGGCCCCTATCTGTGCGCCGACGGCCGCGCCGAGGAGCATGATCATGGCGCCGTACAGCTCCACGGTGCCTTTCAGCGCATACGTAAAGGCGCCGTATGTGCTGCTGACGATGATTTCGAACAGGTCGGTGCCCACCGCCAGCTTCATCGGCTGGCCGATGACGAACATCAGGGCGGGAACCCTTACAAAGCCGCCCCCGACTCCCAGGAACCCGGCCAGATAGCCAGTCAGCAGGCCCACCGGGAGAATCACCCAAAGGGAGATGCTGAAGCCGCTCCTTTTCAGGTAAATTACTGGGGGCAGCCTCAACGACTGCAGAAAGTCCGTCAGCCTGTTTCCGGCCACGTCCTTGACGATCCTGAACTCCGTCAGGCTTTTTTTGTTGGCGTAAAAATACTGCCCCAGCATGTAGAATCCCAGGGAAGTCAGGACGAGGGTGTAGACGTGACGGATCACCGGGTCCGCCAGGCCCAGGCCGGTAAGCCAGATGACCGTCCTGGCGCCCATTTCCACGCCGGCGGTGGTGCCGATGATCATCAGCGCCCCCAGCATTACGTCGACATGACCGAACTTCCAGTGCCGGAAGGTGGAAATAATGGACTTGCCGATCATGTGGGCCATGTCCGTTCCTACGGCATAGGCCATGGGAAATCCAAATATGTTCAGGGCCGGAGTGACCATAAAGGCGCCGCCGATGCCGAAAAAACCGCCGATAACCCCAACGAAGAAGCCTATCACGATTAGAGGCGCCACAGGCACGGTGACGCCGGATATCGGCATGTACAATGCCACGCCCTCCTTTTACGGTCTCAGGCAGATGCGCTGGGTTTCGGACAAAATGCTCCCCTATATTATAACACCATATTTCACAAACAGGTGTCAGAAATAGATGTCTAAAGCGGGCCGATCTCTTCAAAATCCGAGTCCAGGAAGATTATCACCCGGTAGAATTTTCCTGTCCTTCAGGAATTTTTTTTAAACTTCTTTTCAAAAACACCTGAATATGTTATTTTAACCTATATAGATTTATATTATATATATGAATTATGCCTATAGAGGTGGTGTACTTGTGTAGAAATTTAGCGTCAGGTAATGGCAGCGGGGGATGCCGGTGTCAGGGGGGACCGATGGAACGGTTTATGCAGCCGTGCCTGCTCTTGCTTCTTCACGAGCGTACCGCTCACGGATACGAGTTGATTCAGTGCCTGCATGAGTTCGGTTTTAGCGAGAGTGACGCGGACCCCGGCACGGTTTACCGGAATCTGCGCAGGATGGAGGAGGAAGGAACTGTCACTTCCCATTGGGACACCGGTAGGGGAGGGCCGGCCAGGCGAATATACCGGTTAACCCCGGAAGGCGAAAAAGTGCTGCACCAGTGGGCGGGGCACATAAGCCACAACATAAAGCGCTTGTCAAAATTTATGGAAAAATACAATCATAATTTCCAATTAATGACTTAACTGTTTTTTCTAATTCTTTTACCGGGAGATGAGCGGGTTTGTTTAATGTAATCTTATTTATTATGACTTTAGCCGTACTTATTTATTCATTCAAAAAAGACCGGCAGAAAACACGGCAGGCGTTAAAAATCGCCTATAACTCCTTCCGCAATATACTCCCCAGTATGCTCGGCATCATCGGCCTAATCGGGTTAATGCTGGCCCTGGTGCCCAGGGAGACCATTGAGGGGTTATTTGGCAACAACAGCCCGGCAGGTATATTGATCATTTCCGCCGCAGGCTCGGTGATGCTTATACCCGCCTTTATCGCTTTTCCCCTGGCGGCTTCACTACTTCAGGCAGGAGCAAGTATAATGGCGGTTTCGAGCTTCATTACCACCCTGCTGATGGTCGGAGTACTTACAGCTCCTATGGAGATTCAATACTTCGGCAAAAAATTTACCATCCTGCGGAATGTCTTCAGCCTGGCGGCGGCCCTCGGGATAGCTGTTATTATGGGGGTGGTGCTGCAGTGAAAGGGCATTTGAAAAAGTACTCTCTTTTTATGTTAATTGTAGTTATTGACTTGATACTCCGTTGGCGGGTGCCCACTGCGGGGAGTACCGCCGTCAGCAGCTCTATTGACTATCTTGTGGAAATGCTCCTTTTTATCCCCCCTATCTTTGTCCTGGTGGGACTTTTGGACGTCTGGGCACCCCGAAAAATCGTGGAAAAGCACGTCGGCCCTGATTCAGGCGCCAAGGGAGTGGTCATATCTATTCTGGTGGCCACCGCCGCGGCTGGCCCGCTTTACGCAGGGTTCCCGGTGGCTATCGCTCTGCTTAAAAAGGGCTGCCGCCTTGCCAACGCCGTTATCTTTCTTGGAACGTGGGCAACTATAAAGATTCCCATGCTGATGATGGAAATAAAATTTATGGGCCTGTCCTTTGCACTTACCCGTCTGATCCTTACAGTACCTGTAGTAATCCTGATTGGTTATCTGATTGAAAAGATTGTGGAAGCGGGAAAAGACTTGGGCAGCAGGAATCCACACCGAGAAGTAGAAAATATTAGTTAGCTCACCTTTTTTAGAATAAAATCTGGGTGTCTAGTAAAGGAGGAGTGGAAAATGGAAAAAGCAAAGGATATGACACAGGAGCAGATTACCCATGCTTTTTGCACTTGGTGTGAATACCGCCTCTTCGTTGCAGGTAATACCTACTGGGGGTGCCGCCTGGAAGAAAATAAAAAGGAAGATCTCTGCTTATATAAAAAGGCGATGCAGAAGGAAGAAAAAGTAAAGTAAAGCAGCGTGGCCCATTAATTTTACTCTTTCCTTTATGTACCGGCCGGCGGCGGCCAGGATCTCGTCCACGTTCACATGGACACGGAGCCAGGGCCGGCTGCCCAGGGGTGGTGTGCAGGTAGCAGTATTCGCACATGCCATGTTTTGGACGTTTGGACGATAGCATAAAAAGCCCGCAATCCCTTATGTATCAAGGGATGCGGGCTTTTTCGTCAAGCCGCCTTTGTTTTGTTAAGACAACTTAATCGAAGAGGAGGCAACATGGTTTAACTTATATCCGGTAAGTAGAAACCAAAAAACCAGTGAACACAAGGGCTGAAATACCGAAAAATCTGTAAAATTTTTAGCAAAAAAAGAGGAACACCGCTCAGTTTTAGGTAATTGGTAAAGTAACCACACCATACCA
>DYET01000121.1 GCA_020725625.1 Desulfovirgula sp.
AAATGAAATGATAATATTAGAAGCTATCCGGGGTGTGAGGGAACACCGGTTTTCGTTTTGGGACGCCCAGATATGGGCTGCGGCCCGGCTTAATCAGGTAAGCCTGGTTTTAAGCGAGGATTTTTCCAACGGCAGTTTTGTTGAAGGAGTGCGTTTTATCAATCCTTTTTTGCCGGATTTCAGTTTGCATAAACCCTGAAGGAATTGAGCGGCATGCCCGGTTTAAAGGCCGGTACTGAAAAAATGTATACTTAGAAGGGCAATGGTACGGGTACCTGATATTAAGTTATTTTCACAGGCAAAAGAAAAACCGCCTTACAATACAGGCGGTTTTTTTGATGTATGGGATACTGTGCCTGCATGGTTACTGGTGGATAAGTTTTCTATACATGAGGGTGTGTAATTTTGTTATGAATTTGTGTAATGAAAAACCGGCCGTAACGTATTAACGTGTAGAAAGCCAAAGCGGGCCGGAATGGCTTCAAAGCGAGATAGCGGAGGTAAACAAAATGGGTGAGAACGAAAAACCGGCAGCCGGCGGGGCTATCAGGGAGGAAATTATCAAAAAGGCCCGGGAGGACAAAAACTTCAAAAAGGCATTGATGGAGAATCCCAAAGAAATACTTGGCCGGTTTGGCGTCCAGGTGCCCGCGGAAGTAGAGGTTAAAGTGGTTGAAGAATCACCCGGGGTGGTGTACCTGGTACTGCCGGTCAATCCCGCCGAGTTGACCGACAAACAGCTTGACGGCGTCGGGGGAGGCCTGGACCTGCCGGGGGGCTGGTGCCTGTGCCGCGGCCATTGGGATACAAATTGCTGGCTGCTTGGCAGTGGGGGCGATTAAAACAGGGGTGAAGTTTGAAACCGGCCTGTATACCGTAAAAACGGCCGAAACCGGGGCGGAACTGGAACAGGCGCTGCGGCTCCGCCACGAGGTGTTCAGGCAGGAGATGCCGGGTGCACCGCTGCCGTCGGGCCTTGATACCGACCGGTTTGATCCCCTGTGCGACCATATGATCGTGCAAACGCGGGATACGGGCCGGGTGGTGGCCACGTACCGGCTCAACCCGTCGGCGACAGGCGATTACTACGCCCGGCGGGAATTTGAAATGGACGCCGTTTTGCGCCTGGCGGGCCGGAAGCTGGAAATAGGCCGGGCCTGCGTGGCGCGCGGGCACCGCCGCAGCGTGGTATTCGCCCTGTTATGGCGGGGCATGGCCGCCTACCTGCGGCAGGCGAAAATCCGCTACGTGTTTGGCTGCTCCTGCGTGCCGGCCCGGACACCCCGTGAATTGGCCATACTGTATCAGTATTTCCGGGCCCGCCATTTTTCCCCTGATTCTCTGCGCGTCCACCCGCTGCCGCCCGGCATTGTTCCCGCCGGCCTGCTCAATCTTGCGGGCGGTCCGCCGGCCGGTGACGAGGTGAAGCGTCTCATCCCGCCCATTTTGCAGTTTTACCTGCGCGGCGGCAGTTGGGTGTGCGGCGAACCATACTTTGACAGCGAGTTTAATTCGTATGACTTCTTCACGCTGCTGGACGTCACGGCTGCCGCACCGGCCGTGCGGCGGTTCCTGGCGGGGGCTCGGCCGGGGGCGGAAGAAAAGGCGGGAGGTGCGCGGTATGGGCCGGGTTGATCCGCGCCTTCACCTGTTTGCGGTTGAGGGATCCAGTTACGCGGTCAGCACGGATTACCTGCGGTTTGCCCGGATTGAGCCGGAGGCGGCCGGGGCGGCAAGGCGGGGCGGACCGGCCGATCCGGTCCTGAACCGGCTGGGGGTTCCGCTGGATCCGCCCGGACAGAAGCGGTTCCGGTTTGCGCCGCCGGACACCCTGGTGTTGATGCTGACCTATGCCTGCAACATGGCCTGCCGGTATTGCTGCCAGGGAGAAATTCCCGACGTGCGGGAAAATCACATGTCCCGGGCGGTGGCGTACCGGGCTGTGGATTGGCTGATGCGCAACTCGGAGGATGCGGAAACGGTTAATATAGGTTTTTTTGGCGGTGAGCCGCTGATCCGGTTTTCGCTGATGAAAAAAATCGCCGCCTACGCCGGGCGGCGGGCGAAGGCCGCCGGCAAGCGGGTGCGCTACGGCATCATGACCAACGGCCTGCTCTTAACCGACCAGGTCATTGATTTTCTGGCCGGGAAGCATGTCCAGGTTACCGTCAGCTTTGACGGGCCGGCCGCCGTGCAGAACCGCAACCGGCCGCTGAAGGGCGGCGGGCGATCGTTCCGCCTGATCGCCGGAAGAATCCGGAGACTGCTGGCACGCTGCCCGGACGCTTTACTCCGATCCACGCTCTATGCCGGCACCGACCCGGACCAGGTGATCCAAACAGCCCGGCGGCTGGGTTTCCGGCAGTGCCGCATTGAAAAAGTGTCCAGCTCGCTGCTGGCGGAAGGCAAGAAAAACGACGAGGCGGCCTCTTCCGGGCAAATGGCGGCGCATTTGCGCCGCCAGGGAGAGCGCTTCCTGGCCGCGGTGCGGGAACGGGACGCGGCCGGGCTGCAACGGATTGCCGTGGACAGCGCGTTCATGGAGGGAGTAAGGCAAATGTTCCAGCTGGCCCGGGCGGGCGCGCCCGTCCGGCGGCGGTGGTTTTCCTGCGGCGCGGGCCGGCAGCTGCTGGCGGTGGCGGCCAACGGCGGCCTGTATCCCTGCCCGCGCTTCCTGGCGCTGCCGGAATACCGGCTTGGTTCGGTCTATGAAGACGGTTTCCGGGGGGAACTGCACCGGAAAAGCCTGATCATCCACAGCGAGGACTGCCGGTTGTGCTGGGCGCGTTATTACTGCGGCGGCGGCTGCGTTGTGGAGCACCTGGGCCGCACCGGATCCATTTTCCTGGCCAACCCGGATACCTGCCGCCTGCGGCGGGCCAGAATCGAAACAGAATCCGGGTGATTGCCGAATGTTCGGATGATGACAGGGCCTTTTTACAGGAGATTGGCGTTTTGCCGGGCCGGCAGCCGTGAAAAAAGCGCCGGCCTGCCGATGAGGAGGAACTGCGTTATGTCGCAATGCGCACCTGAATCCGTGGAAAAAAACCATCTGCGGCTGGCGCCGTACCACCGCTTCACGGTGGAAGGGCGGAGTTACGCGGTGAACACCGGCCGCTTCCGCTACGCCAGGCTGGACGACAAGACGGCTGCTTTTCTCGCCGCCTGGGAAGGCGACCCCCGCGTCCAGCCGCCGGACGACGTGCGCGTCACCCTGGTGAAAACAGGCTTGCTGCCGGGGGAGCGGGGGGAAATACTCCCGGACGGGCCCGCCCGGCTGGAGCGGGACCGCCGGGCGGCAGCCAAGTGGCTGGCCGGCGCCGCCGCCCGCACCAGCACCCTTTGTCTTTTGGTGGCCCAGGAGTGCAATATGGCCTGCGTTTATTGCTACGGCAATGCGGGATCTTATGGCGGCGGCGGGCTGATGACGGAGGAAACCGCCCGCCGCGGCGTGGACTGGCTGGTCCGCCACAGCGGCGACAACCGGAAGCTGGGATTGTCCTTTTTCGGCGGCGAGCCGCTCTTAAACCTGCCGGTGATCCGCCGGACGGTGGAGTATGCCAGACAGGCGGGTGAGCGAAGCGGCAAGACATTCACCTTCAGCCTCACCACCAATGCTTCGCTGGTCGATGAAGCGGCGGTTGATTTTCTGCGGGCCAACCGGTTTGAAATAACCGTCAGTTTCGACGGAACAGCGCCGGCCCAGGACAAACACCGGCCGCTCAAAGACGGCAGCCCTTCCCATGCGGCGGTGGCGCCCAGGATAAAACAGCTGCTGTCAGCCTTTCCCCGGGCCTGCGGCCGGGCCACCCTGTACGGGGAGACGGATCCGGGCGAGGTGCTGGCGGCGCTGAAGGAAATAGGATTTCAAAACTGTCACCTGGTCCCGGCTTCCGGGTGCCTGCTGACCGGTGATCCTCCGGAAAAGGCCCTTTTCCGGAGGGAGCGGGAGCGGGCGGCCGATTTGCGGCGGGGAGCGGCGGCCTTCGTGGCGGCGGTGAAACGGCGCGACCCGGCGGAGGCCGCCCGGCAGCTCAAGGACCGGGACTTGTTTTTGATCACCTCCTTCGGCGGAGCGCCGTTCATGGTCCGCCGGCTGTTTTTTTGCGGCGCGGGGCGCAGCTACCTGGCGGCGGACGTGGACGGCGGGCTTTATCCCTGCCACCGCTTCGTAGGCCTGCGGGAATACCTGCTGGGCAGCGTCTATGGGGCGGAAGACCCGCCCCGGGGACTGTTCCACGCAAGCCCGGTCACCGAAAGCGAGGAATGCCGGCGGTGCTGGCTCAAGTATGTTTGCGGCGGCGGCTGCGCGTACGCCAACATTGCCTCCACCGGCAGTCCCTTCCGGCCCGGTCCGGCTTTCTGCCGGCAGTTCGGGCAGACGGCGGAGACGCTGATCGACGCGGCCGGCCGGCTGACCGGCGAAGACTGGGAGTTTCTCTATCAAAGCAATGTGGTTGCCCGCCCGCCGTGTCCCCTGGATTTTTAGCCCCGGGGGCGGAGAGGGCCTGAAAAAACGAGGGGGGAAAAACAATGTCCATCGATCAGGCGCGGGAATTCATCAAGCGGGTAAAAAGCGATCCGGACCTTTTGCGGCAGGCGGCGTCTTTAAGGACCAGGGAAGAGCGGCGGCGGTGGGCCCGGGGGCTGGGTTACGACTTTACCGGCGGGGAACTGAATCAGGCCTCCGCCGAGCTGTCAGACGAGGAACTGGAGCTGGTGTCCGGCGGATCCTGCTGCGGCTATACCTGTGAGAGTGATTACCATTGCGGGAGGGATACCTGCCTGGACAGGCCGTAGTTGAATTGATAGAGGGCGGTGACGACAGCTATGTGGGTCCCCGCCCCGGGTGTTGGACAAGGCTGTGTTGGACAAATGGTTGGTAAGCTTACATGAACTTCCCAAGGGCAGGTGTTGAGGCGGCCTGGGTAAAAAACAGATCGGCCCGGCGTTGCGCGCGTCCGGCGCCGGGCGCCGCAGGGGACGGCAGCCTTGTCGTGCCGGCCGATCCCCTGACGGCCTCCGGCCTGTGGCTTTTCAGATTACTTCAATTTGAGGGATTTACGCGGATCAGGTATTCGGCGGTGCTGTCCGCGGCTGCTGACGCTTCTCCTTCCCACCCCCTGCAGTATTTGAAAGTTATCCCCGTCTCTCCCGCTTTCAAAGCTTTAAAGTTCCAAATAAAGGTGCTTCCCGCGCCGATCATATTGGAATCCCGGACGGCGTATTCAGTGTCCAGCTTTACAATGTCACTGTTTTGGACGGTATAATGCCAGGCATAGCCTGTCGCCGGGTTTCCTTTCAGCACAACCCTGCCTGTCTCTCCGACATTCAATTGATTAGGGGTTCCAGAGGCTTCGATCAACTTTGAGCCACGGACTAAAAAGCTGAAACCGGGCTTCAACATATCCTTCAGCGCGGAAAAGTAAACCGGGAACTCCTGTATGCCGGCAGCGTACGGGAAATATTCGTATTGCTGGAAATAGACCACCACCGCGTTATTGGACAGGTAGAAATCCTGGTCGTCCCTGATTGATTTGAAAGGTTCAAGCCAATAATCGGGAAGGATTCCTTTTCTTATCCTTTCATTAATCTCCCTGCCGGCGGCATCGCTTATAAACGAAACATAATCCGCGCCGCTTCTCATCAGGTCCTTAAGCCGGTATTCCTCACCTGTTTGCAGATTAAAGGTGTGAGAACTCTGCGCCGTCAATCCGTGCGCTCCCCCGGTATACTGGTAGTTGATGAAGACCACGCTCAACAGTCCGTTTTGATTGTATTTGAGCCTGTAATCGAAGTAGGTCTCGCATTTGTTCGGGCTTCCGGCATATTCTGAAGTATCCAGGGCCATGTTTTCCGCGTTTTTCAATCCCTCATTCCTGGCGGCTTCGGCTGATTTCCTGAAGATTGAGTTTATGCTGTCCTGCGCGGCTTTGTCGGGCAATCCCTCAATTTGTGGATACTGTATGGTGATTTTGATTTTACCGGTCTCGGAAGCTTCCTTCACCGTTTTTACGGAGATTGCATTTTCTTTTACCCTTTCCAGTTTGACCTTTTCCCCTTGACTGTCCCTTGAAACTTCAAGCCCCAAATTGTCGGAAAAGAAACCTGATCCCATGTATGTTCTGTCACCGATGATTGTACCGCTGTCGGCCGCGGCGCCACTCATGTAATAAACATGATCACCGGCGGTTATTTTGTTGTTCTTCAAATCAACCACTATATTTTTCCCGGGCCTGGAGACAGATACCGTATTATCCTTTTCCGACCAGTCTATTTTATATCCGAGGGCTTCTCCGACCGCCCGCAGCGGGAGATAAACGTTTTCTCCGTCAATATGGGCGGCGGCTTGCATTTTGACACCGTCCAGCTCGATGGCGGGCTGATTGTCAACCGCCGCAAAACCGTATGCCTGCGCGAACAGGACGGTCAAAACGGCGATTCCAGTAATGAAAACCTTTCTAATCACAGCATTTACACTCCTTAGATTTATTTATCAAGCGCGTTAACGATCATCATGACGGCCTCGGCCCTGGTGGCATAAGCCCCGGGCCTGAAGGCGCCGTCCGCGTATCCTTTGATGATTCCGTTTTTCACCGCCGTGACCACCGGGCCGCTTGCCCAGGCCGAGATGTTACCGCTGTCGGCAAAGGCGGGCTCCCCGGGCGCAGGGCTTAAATTGGCGGCTTTTACAATCATCGCGGCCATCTGCTCGCGGGTGACCGGGTCGTCCGGGCCGAAGCGGCTGTCGCCGTAGCCCTCGACTATCCCCCCGGCCGCCGCCGCGGAGATAAAGTCACCGGCCCAGTGCCCGGCTGTGTCGGCGAACACCCTGCCCCGTCCGGGGGCGAGTTTAAAAGCCTTCACCAGCACAACCGTGAACTCGGCCCTGGTGATGCGGTTGTCCGGCCGGAAGGTGCCGTCCCGGTAACCCGTGACGGCCCCCAGGGACGCCAGTTTTTCGATACCGTTCTGCGCCCAGTGTCCGGCGATGTCTTTCAGATCCGGAGCCTGCACCGGGGCCTTCGCCATCACCGCGTAAACGGTGAAGTGGTCCACCGTCACCGTGATGGTGTTTCTGTTCCGGTCCACCGTGCCGGTAAGAAGGACCCACTCGGTCCCGTTGTGGTAGTACACGGCCGGAGTCGTGCCTTCCGCCACCATGGACGGGTCAAAGGCGAAGGTCAGGGTGACCGGGCTGTTGAAGGTGTAATGGTCCAGGCCGTTCACGGTGAACTCGTAGGCCCCAATGATGGTATACCCTCCGGGTGCGGGCGGGGGCGGGGCAACCTTCCGGACCGTCACCTTGACGCCGCCGCCGCCCTGCAGTGCCCCCGGCGGTATGGTGACGGAGGCCTCGCTGCCCAGGCCCACCGTGCCCCCGGCCGAAGGATAAACCACGGCCGATCCGGTGGTGCTGTGAACCGGCCGCGGCGCGTCCGAACCGCCGCCGCCATTGCCGCCGGAACTGCCCGGCAGGTCGAAACTCCACACGCCCCCGCCCCGTGTCCCGGCGTGCAGCGCACCGTTGACCGCGGCCAGACTACTGATCTCTGCCGCCTTGCCCGGGAGCCCCCCGGAACCCACCCGGTACCAGGAGGAACCATCCCAGCAGGCCCACACGCCGACCTGGGTCGCGGCGTGCAGCTTGCCGCTGACCGTGGTCAGGCTGTAGACATTTGCCGCGTCGCCCGGGAGCCCCCCGGAGCCCACCTGGTACCATTCGCCGGAACCGTCCCAGGCCCATACGCCGTTCTCCGTCCCGGCGTAAACCGCGCCGTTGACCGTGATCAGAGTGTAGACATGCGCCGCACCGGCCGTGAGGCTCCCCACCTGGGACCAGGCGGAACCGTCCCAGGCCCACACCCCGTCCTTCGTCCCGGCGTAAACAGTGCCGTTGGCCGTGGCCAGGCTCCATACCGCATAGCCCGGGAGGCTCCCCACCCGGGACCAGGCGGAACCGTCCCAGGCCCACACCCCTTCCAGCGTCCCGGCGTGGACCGTGCCGTTGGCGGCCGCCAGGCCCTGTACCGAATCAATCACGGTATAACCGGCAAGCCCGCCCACATTTATCCACTGCGTACCGTCCCAGGACCAGATGTTGCCGTCTCCCGCCCCGGCGTACAAAACGTCGTTGACGTTTAAAAGACATCCCGCGTAAGGGTCCGAAACCCCGCCCACCGCCGACCAGTTGCCTGGCGGCTGTGCCGCAGGTCCCGGACCGGCAGTTCCCAAAACCAGGACAACTGCCAAAACGACATACATTAGAAACTTCTTCACAGAATCAGTCCCCCTTTTCATGAACCTTCTTGATTCTCCCCTGGATATGGGCAGTCACGCGGCCGGACTGCTGTACCTGTTCGATCAAAGCATCTCTGAACAGAATGTGGGTGTCCAGGGATGTGACCAGTTTGTAGAGGGCGAAACCGTCAGCGCCCGAGGCCATATAGCTGTTGGCGGCAACCCTTAAGGTTTTGACGGTGTCCGCCATGTCAACGGGGGTGCCGTCGGTTTTACTGATGCTTACTATCCTGCCGCCGCCCGGCGCACCGGGATTATACGCAAAGATCAGCCCCGCCACCTGAATGCCCTTACCGCCGTCCCCCACGGCTTGTTCCAGTAACGTTTTAATCTGGGCGCCGGTCAAATCCGCCGTTGTAATGGTGTCGTCAAAGGGCAGAAAGGCATACAGGGTTTCAACGGTTATATCTCCCCGGGGAATGTCCGCGCGAAATGTTCCGTTGCTGTTAAAAGCAAAGTCGGCGTTGACTTTCTCTTTCATCACGTCGCAGGCCCAATTGCCGGCCAGTGACTCACCCCAGGGAGTATCCGCCTGCCCGACGGTTAAATCGATATCAGCCGTGCCCAGTTTCCGGCCGGCGATAGAACCCGCCTTTATTTTGGCGTCATTAACAATGCCGGCCACCGCCTGATCGGCCACCGGCGATGAAGCCCTGTAACCATAGGGAAAAACTGTGCTGTCCGTATCACAGGCAATGTACGACGTGCCGAAAGTCAGCGTGCCGTCGGCATGCCTGGTAATTTTCAGGTCAATAAAGCCTTTACCGTAACAGTTGGCAATGGCCACAGGGGTGCCGTTGGCGGCGGCCGCCGTCACTATATCGTGGGTATGGCCGCCCAGAACGGCGTCAACAACGCCGCCGGCGCCTCCCAGTTTGCCGGCGACGTCAAAAACCGGCCCGGTCTTGCCGTCATGGTTGTCCCCGGCATGGATCAGGGCCACTACAATCCGGGCTCCCTTTGACCTGGCGTCTTGGGCCGCCTGTCCGACATTTTCCACTAAACCGCCGACGTCATAGTCCCGGAAATTTTCCGCCGACACCAGGTCCGGCAAATCCTCGGTAACGCCGCCGACAACCGCGATTTTTTCACCGTCCTTTTCAAAAATTTTGTAAGGGTCAAACACAAGCTTTTTCGTACCCTTATAAAACAGGTTGGAACAAACAACCGGACAGGCGGAGATATTTGCCCCGGCCACAGTATCCAGTCCCCAGTCGAATTCGTGGTTCCCCAGGGCGGACACTTCCACTCCCATACTGGCAAAAAAACTCATTACAGGAGCGCCGTTGAGCAGATTGGACAAACCCGATCCCTGATAGTTATCGCCGCCGGAAACGATAAGGGTCCGGCCCGGGTTGCCGTTGACTATTTCTTTAATGTTTTTGGCCATTACCGCGGCCACCGGGTTTCCTTCCGCGTCTTCCAGGGCTCCGTGAAAATCGGTGATCACAATGATGTCAAAAACCCTGTCCCCGAAAGCGGCAAAGTGTGTGACACAGGTTATGCCCAGCGCAAGAATAAGGGCTATAAAGGCAACGATTGGCAAAAGCCTTTGAGGTTTCCCGGCAGCAAACACTGGTTCACCCCCTTGCCGGCATTTCATTATTCGTCAGTCCATCCGCCGGGGGAAGCGTTCAAGCCTTGCACTCCAAGGACCCGGCCGGGGCGGAATAAAAGCCGCCGGAAATGTTCTCCCTATTCAGTTCTGCTTTCATATTCTTTTCCCGCCGGTAGCGCGCCCGGACGTAATGCTCCAGGCTGTATTTCCACTCCACGCAGGCCGGCCTGTCTTTGTTGACGAACATGGCCCGGTAGCCGCAGCCGCCCATGCAGATGGGCAGCACCTTGCAGGCCAGGCAGTCCTCGTACTCGAAGGGCTCCCAGGTGAGCCAGCGGATTTCGCGCATCCGCTCATTTTTGCCCCGCTGCCTGAACCCGGCAATATTGCCGATGCGGGCCTGCTTGTCGCCGATCTCGGACCAGCACTTGTACATGTCGCCGTCGGGGTCGATCACGAAGGCGTTCATCCGGATGGCCCCGCATGATTGGGCGATACTGGGGTAGCAGGGAGTTTGGCCTGTCCTGAAACCCCTTTGCCGCAAGGTCTCGTTGAAGGTCCGGTTCAATACGGCAAACTCTTCCATGCTTGCGCAGGAACTTTCGATGGACTTGCAGCCCTCCGTGTCGGCCGAAACGCGGCCTAGGTGGACGGAGACGTTTTTGAGGCTGTTTTCTTCGAGTAGATCCAGGAGTTTCAGCGCCTCTTCCATGTTGGATCGGTCCACATTGATGCGCAGGCTTACTTCCGCCTCATTGGCCGCCAGGAGCTTGACGCCTTCCAGAATCCGGCGGAAGGTTGGGCCGCTGCCGCTCTTGAGCATCCGGCGGCGGTTGTGCGTATCCGGCGGCCCGTCGAGGGTGATCTGGAAAAATTTAATCCGGCTGTCCTTCAGCTCCCGCACCAGGTCCGGGTCTCCGGCAATCAGGTAGCCGTTGGTGATCATCCCGGCGGAGTACGCTATCTTGTTCTCTTCGGCGGCGGCGATTATTTTCCGCGACAGATCAAAGATGATCTCCCGGCCCAAAAGCGGCTCCCCGCCGTACCAGGTGATATGAACTCCTTTTACCGTTTTGGCCGCCTGATCGATGAACCTCAGCAGTTCTTCCCTCACGATCCCTGGCATGAAGGCGTTTTGCCCGTCCCGCCTTTCATTTTTCCCCGCCTGTTCGTAGCAGTAGGTGCAGGCGAAGTTGCAGCGCAGGGTGGGGGCGACGGTAAAGCTGATCCCCATCCGGTTGTATTTGTTGCTGTTATAGGCAAACTTCAGTATTTTCAGCTCGTCGGCCGCGTCGTCCAGGACGAAGCCTCCCTGCTTCAGCCCGTCGGCAAAGCGCCTGGCGGCGTCAGGCAGGGTGTCGTAATCGAACCGGGGAAGGTCCAGCAAATACAGGTGGGTCTTCTCCACTTCGGCCAGGGCGGTGGTGAGGCTGTTGAAGACCATTGCCTTGGCCGGGTCGTCCGCGGGCCAGATAAAGTTATACTTGGATGGTTTCAATTATTTCAGCCCTTTCTTGCTCTTCATAAACAAAACCAAAAAAGTCTTTCCCCGCGCCGGTTAATAACAATCGCAACAGACAATGGTACAACCAAGGAAGCCAAAAACAACATCACAAATGTAGAGGTAACCGCTGGGGGTCCTGTCTTTTCTGCCGCCGGCAACCCTGTTCAGTTGTTCATCAGCCAGCTCGCCCGGATCTGCCGGCAGCACCAGGTACAATACCCCTGGAGATTCCTCAACGACTTTGACCTCGACTTCCGCGGGAAGTTGAACGCCCAGCCGCCCGAGGGCTTCTTTGGGATTAGCCGTCAATGCTTTCTTAAAATCCTTGTCCGATCGCGTCTTCTCGATGATTTGTTCCTCTAAATCTTTGCGGGTCATGGGTATCTTTTCGCTTTCACTCATTTTTTCAGCCTCCCCGAATTTTTGGTTGTGTTTCCGTAAACCCCGGACGGGTTAGCCATCGTAGCCACAATAGCGGTCCCCCTGACAGAAATCCAACTCACAGATATTGCCGCAGCAGGATCCGCCTGACACCAGTTCCAGTTCCTCGTCCGTCAGCTCGGCGGAGGCCTGCCCCAGTTCCTCGCCGGTAAACTCGTAACCCAGCCCCCGGGCCCACCGCCGCCGCTCTTCCCTGGTCCTTAAAGACGCCGCCTGTTGCAAAAGGTCCGGATCGTTTTTTACCCGCTTGATGAATTCCCGCGCCTGATCGATGGACATTGTTTTTCCCTCCTATCTCGTATGTTAATACGGTGCGGCCGGTTTTTTATTACACAGCGATACTGAGACTTTTTCAAAAAATAGAATGTCGGGCTGTTCCGCCCGGCAAATAACGTGTAATGAAAACCCGCTGCAAACGTATTGACTTATAAGCAATTAAAACGCGAGGAGGCGAACACACATGGGCGCAAATGAAAAAAGAACGCCCCGCAAAGAGTTGGAGGAATAAATCATCGAGAAAGCGGCCAATCCCGGCGAGTTGACTGATGAACAACTGGATCAGGTCACGGGCGGGGATGGCTACAGTTACGAAGAAATCAGCATTAGCGATGATTACCGGAGAAACGATACCAGTACGAAGAAGATACCAACGGCAGGGTAGGGTAATGATCCGGAAAGGGAGGCTTTGCAGGTGAAAAAAAGGATTTACCCGGTACTCTTTCTCCTGGTTCTGACAGGGTCGCTGCTTGCGGCGGTGGACGGCCGGGCAATGGCGCGGGAAGCGGAGGCTCCGGGCATCAGCGTGAAACTGAACGGCCGGCCGGTTGTCTTCGATATACCCGCGCGCCTTGAAAACGGACGGTTCCTGGTCCCCTTGCGGCCTGTTCTGGAGGCCATGGGGGCGAAGGTATCCTGGTACGGCGACACCGGTACGGCGGTGGCGTGCCTGCCGGGATCAACACTTGTGGTGACCGGCGGATCGCCATACGCCGGGATCAACGGCCGGGAGTGTCCAATGCCGGTCGCCGCCGGGATCGACAATGGAAGGCTTGTTGTACCGTCAGAGATCATTTTGGAAGCCACCGGCGCGCAGTCCGGCTGGGACAGCGCAACCAGGACCCTTTCGCTCTTTTTGAAAGACCCCGGCGCCGGTTTTCCGGATCCGGTCCTTGATCTGCAGCGCGACATTCAGAACGAACTTAACCGGATGGACCGGGATCTGGCCGTTGCAGCGGGGGAGTTGGCCCGGACCGGCCTGGACGGGGACAAAGCGCGCCGGATCTTAAACGGACTGGCGGCCCGCTATCCCTACGTGGCGGACGCCTGTACCGTAGATGACAGTGGAAAGATTGTCGCCGTTGAACCCGCCGCCTACCATGAGTTTGCCGGCAGCGATATCAGCGGGCAGGAGCGGCAGTGTATATTTTTAGTAGGTGTCTGGAGGGGCAATAAAGAAATGAGACCTCTA
>DYET01000122.1 GCA_020725625.1 Desulfovirgula sp.
CGTGGTGCCGCTTATAGCGGCATGAGGGTCTGAATTCTAATCCTATACTTCCGGCTATAAAGCAAGTGACAGGGCCGCCAGCAAGTCCCGGAAAACCTTCCCGGTGGACTCGTTGATGACGACTTCGGCCCGGTCGTCCCACGGCGTCGGGTCGCGGTTGACAATGGCCAGTTTCCGGGCCAGCTGCGGAAGGCCGGCCACCGGGTAAACCTGCAGGCTGCTTCCGACCACGATGAGCAGCTGGCAGCCGGTAAGGGCCTTCTCAGCCCTGTAGTAGTCATCGCTCATAGGGTCCTCGAACAGCACCACGTCGGGCCTCAGCACCCCCCCGCACTTGGCGCAAAGGGGAGGGTTCTCCCCCCGGTCGTACCTGGAAACAAGATCCTCTATGGGGTAGTGCTCCCGGCAGTTCATGCAGCGGCACGTTCGGAGGTGGCCGTGAACCTCCCAAACCCGGCGTGATCCCGCCTTGGTGTGCAGGCTGTCCACATTCTGGGTGATCACTCCATCAATGAGGCCCTCCCTCTCCAGGACCGCCACCGCCCGGTGGGCATCGTTCGGTTCTATGCCGGCCATGTTCCTCCAGCGGCCCAGGTTTGCATTGTAAAAGGCGGCCGGGTCCCTCAGGAAGGCGCTGAAGCTGGCCGTTTTGATCGGGTCGATTCTCGTCCAGAGGCCGGTTCCCGGACTTCTGAAGTCGGGTATTCCGCTTTCGGTAGAAATTCCGGCACCGCTCAAGACGAAACAGGGACTGTTGTTCCTGATCAGTCCGGCCAGGGCCGATATTTTTTCTTCATATGATTTCATCAGGCATCCCCCTTTGATTAATAAGTCCAACATTAAAGGAAAACGGCGCTTCCCGGTGCTGGCAAAAAAACCGCAGCCGCCTGCGGTTATTTTTGCCGTCCACCTCTCAATCCTCCCCGGCCACCTTTGTTCCGCAGTAGGAGCAGAATTTCCCGCCGGGGGGAAGGTCGACCTTGCATTCCGGGCAGGTCAGGCTTTTGGGCTGCAGCTTTTCAATTTGCTGGTTAACCGCCTTGATTTCTTCCTCCAGCCTGGCCGTGCTCTGGCAGAGGCGGTCGATTTCATCATCCACCTCCCCGGCCCCCTTGTACTTCTGGTAAACGAGGGCGCCAAGCCCTGCCAGGTTGTTTTCCATTTCCTTCTCCAGCTTGGAGAGATCGAACTTTAATCTGGTTACCTCAAGCAGTTCTCCGGATTTTCTGGTTGCCTCCCTTGCCAGACCGCCCAGTTCCTTGGCCTTTTCGCCTACTTTTTGAAAAAAATCCACAGTATATTCACCTCCGGTTTGTTTTTCGGGTTTTTAACGGCACCCTGCCCTTCTCCGGGCCGATGCGGCCGAGTTTACTAAAGGAAAATACTCGTAAGCATAGAATCTTATAATAACTCACCTGATTTTTTCCAACCCCCGGGCCGAAATGACCACCGGGAAGCTGCGGATATGGCCCGGGCGCAAGAAAAATTTTTCCTTGATATTGCCGGTGCTGATCCAGCCCAGCCGGATGAAGGACTTGATCAGGTCAATGGCGGCCTCATCGTCCAGTCCCATTTTTTTCATCACCCGGGGCATAATTTCATCGGGGAGACAGTTGCCCGCCTGAAATTGATAAACCTGGACCAGGCACTTTCTCAGCCGCTCCTCGTCGAGGTCCACAATCCGGCTGCTCATTGTTCCAATACCTCTCTTACATTACTATCATAACCACATTATATATTGGGGGGATTTTTTTGAAAAGCATACACCACTGCCACTGGCACACATCTGTGCACATTCACGGGAAAGAAAGCCTTTACGGAAAGACAGCCTTCCTGTCCACCGGCCTCGAATGCGCGGCCAGCCTCCGGGTGAATGTAAAAACCTTCAGGATAGAGAAGGCCCGCTGGGAAGTGTACAGGGGCCCGGATGGCCCGGTTTCGGCCGACATTGACGGGCTCATGGGGGTTGAGGCCTATCTGGGCAGCGGAAACGCCCTGCGCCAGGCCGTGCTGGAGGACTGGGGGGAAAAGGCCCTGTCGCTGGTATCCGAAACCGTCCGTGGAATCATCCAGGCTGAAACCTTCGTGTACATGGAAAGGGGCTATGAAGACGCCAAAAGCTATGATGAATACTGGGAAAGAATGTATCTGAACACCTGCCGGTACTACAGCAACCTGGACAGGATTTCCCGGCGCTGGGAGGAACACGTTGCCGACCAAAACAGGTTCAGCAATTTTTTTAACCGCTTCAAGAGCGTGTCGGTGGCTGCGGACGGCCAAGCCTTCCTCGCCCATGCCAGCCTTTCCGATTCGTTTCACGAGGTCGGCCTCAGCCTGACCCTGGACAAAGGCCCGGGAACAGTAACATCGGTATTCTGCACCCTGCTGAGGGCCCCCGACGCGGTGTGCTTCGAAGCCGACGGCTTTGCCCGGAACCTCCTGGGAAAAAGGCTTGCGGACATGTCGAAAAAAGAGATCGCGTCCGCCCTGGCCGGGGGTCAAGGCTGCGTTCACATCATCGACATATGCTCCGACCTGGCTGCCACCTTGCGGGACCTGCCTTAAGTCGGGAATCCTGAATACGGGAAGTGCTGATTGAATATTTTTAACTTTACCACTTGGTCCTTATGTATTGTAAAACTTGGCGGCTGTACCTATAATATGGATAAACGTTTCAACTGTCATGGCGTTTTTTATTGCCCCCGCGCGGTTAACATATATTAAGGGTGGTGACATGGGAAATTGGATCAATTGAAAATGGATACTCCCAAGGGAACGGTATATATCGAGGGCCCGGCGGAAGGCTCTTACATCTCCTCCCTGACCATGAATCAGAAGCTCACCAATTTCCGGCCACCGGACAAGCAGAAGAATGCTCTGATCAAGATAACCTGCCTTCCCAACGGCATGATTTACATTGCCAGGCACGAAAACGAGATAATCGGTTATGTCACCTTTCACCCGGCGGACGAATTCACCCGCTGGCACAAGCACCCCAGGGTTCTGGAAATGGGCGGCATTGAGATCAGCCCGGACTGGCGGCAGTGCGGAATCGGCGAGAACCTGATGAAAGTGGCCTTTTCGAACGAATCCATGGAGGACTTCATCGTTCTGACCATGGAATACTGCTGGCACTGGGATTTGAGGAACTGCAACCTCGACGTGTGGGGATACCAGAAAATGCTGACCGGCCTTTTCGGCAAGGTGGGGCTGAAAAAAGTGGCCACCGACGACCCGGACATTATTGAACACCCGGCCAATGTCCTCATGGCCCGGATCGGCAAGAACGTCTCGAAACAGGATGTAATGCTTTTTGAATCCCTGCGTTTCCTCGGCAAGCTGGGAACATCGATCAACTTTCTCTAGGACGCCCGGCGTACCCAAA
This sequence comes from Desulfovirgula sp., assembly GCA_020725625.1. Taxonomy (GTDB): domain Bacteria; phylum Bacillota; class Desulfotomaculia; order Desulfotomaculales; family Desulfocucumaceae; genus JAILZP01. Next base: position 3,386 of record DYET01000122.1, read on the forward strand.
CAAGGCCCCGCCGCATAACGGCGGGGCCCTGCTGTATCCCGGCTAGCCGATATTTTTTATCCTTTCCTTCAGTTCGGCCAGGCCCATTTCAAATCTTTGATTCAGCTGCCTGACCACGCCGGCCCATTCCTCACGGAATTCCATTCTTTCCACTGCCCTCTCCCTGATCCCCTGCCTGCGGGCGGCGCGGCCCCGCAGTTCAAACTCCTGCTTGAACCTTTCCCTGGTCTGTTCCATGGCCTGGCGGTAATACTTCAGCAGTTGGTCCAGTTCCCCCAGAACCGCGGTGGCCCGGGCCTTGTCCTTTTTTATGACCATAATCCCGGCCATGGCCCGCCGGTTTACCTCGTCGGCAACGTCGTCGGCGGAAAGGGTGACGTTCATCAGCAGGACTTCCTGCAGTCCCTCCAGGACATATTTCCTGGTATTTTCCGGAATTTCGGCCAGGGCTTCCTTGAGGTTGAAGTCTTTGTTGCCCATATAGGAAGCGCCAATCGACCGTCCCCGCGGGACGTTCTCCATCCTGACGATTTCCTCCGGGGAAACCTTCGGCAGGGACTCTGCCCTCTCCAAGGCTTTTTCAAGTGCGGTCTTAATCCTGCCCTCCATCACTTCTCTCCTTCCACGAAGCACGGCGGATGTTATTTTATCGGTGCCCGTTATAATAGTATTACTATAAATATGTACCTACTCCTGCATTGACAAAACAATTATTATCGTACCGGGCAGGCCGGGAATGGCCAGACCCTTGTCAATCAGCTGAATGATATCCGGGACAGGGAAAAACTAAACCTTGAAATAACCAGGGCCGCTGACGAGGACCCGGGCAATGCCCGGGTCCCGTTACGACCATACAATCCAGTTGTGACCGCTGTTGTTGTCCCAGTTGTTGGCCGAGTCCTTGAAACAGAAAATGGCTTTGTTGTCGGTCATCCTGATGGTTTTTTCCCAGCCGCGCTGAGTGCGGTCCATTTTTTGGGTTGACACGTTGTTCCAGTGGTTGGGGTCCCCGAATCCGCAGTGCAGGTAAACCTGGTCGGCCCCGGACCTGGCCAACAGGCCGTCGTAAATAATGTCGGCCTCGTCACCAAATGCGGACCGCTTTACCTCTACACCCTTCGCTGGATCTTTCCATTCATGAACCAAATATAAGCACCTCCCGGCGATTTTTTTAGGTTCATGAATTATGATGCCAACCGGGTGTTACATTTATTACTTTTATTCCGAGGTAAAAATTTTAACAGCAGCCGTTTTTTTCATGGCGGTCAAAAAACAACATGCCGCCGGCCTTTCAGGTACATCTATGCGGGCTGCCGGACCTGAGGGCGTCCCGATCCGGCCTCCCTGTCCGCGAAATACCTGACCAGGCCGCAGTATATGGCGAAAGCCATTTTGCTCTGGTAGGCCGAGTCAAGCAACAGCCTTTCCTCGGCGGGATTGGAGAGGAACCCGATCTCAACGATGACCGCCGGGACCTTGCTGTGCCTGATAAAGTAGTCAATTTGCTTCGGCCTCCGGTTGGTGTTCCTCAAAACCCGGGCCAGTTCGTTCTGAATAAATTCACTCAGGATTTTGCTTTCCTCCGACCCGGGGTGCGAAAAGGTCTGGGCCCCCCTGGATCCCCGGTCGTAGATGAAATTGTTGACATGAATGCTGATAAAAACATCAGCGTTGTTCCTGTTTGCGATGTCAACCCGCTTGATCAGGTCCGACCGCTTTTTGTGGGGCGCATCCGGGTCCGCCAGCCACATGTCGCATTCCCTGGTCAGAATTACAGCCGCCCCGGCCTGTCCCAGCATCTCGGCCAGTCTCTTGGAAACTTCCAGGGTGATGTCTTTTTCCAGTGTACCCGACGAGCTTCTGGCACCGGTGTCTATTCCCCCGTGGCCGGGGTCGACCACAATCAGCCTGCCGGCCAGAACCGTGGAAAGGGCCTCTATGGACCTTCTTTCCACCAGGTCGGAAATATGCACCCAGGACCCGTACAAAGCCCCAATCAAAAGAGCCGTCAGGACAAGATGGCGAACTCTCAGTCTGAAGGCTTTAACCAGCGGCACCATGGCTACCCCCCGTCTACATTGATCATATGACGGGGGAGGAATATTTATGAAAAAACGACCGTATGTACGACCCGGTCGTTTTTGTCAACTGGGGATCCTAAATTCTTTACCGCTTGGAATACTGCGGTGCCCGCCTGGCTTTTTTCAGCCCGTATTTCCTTCTTTCCTTCATGCGCGGGTCCCTGGTCAAAAAACCGGCTTTTTTAAGAATCTGACGCAAATTGGGGTCCGCCTGGACCAGAGCCCGGGCAAGGCCGAGCCTTACCGCCCCCGCCTGGCCGCTTACGCCGCCGCCCTGGGCCTTGACCATGACGTCAAAGCGCCCGCCGACGCCGGTGAGTTCCAGGGGCTGCATGACAACCATTTCCAGTACCCTCCGGCCGAAGTACTCGCTCAACTTCCTGCCGTTTATGGTGATGTTTCCCTCACCGGGATAGATATATACCCTGGCCACGGCGTTTTTTCTCCGCCCTGTTCCGTAAAAATTGACCTGAGCCACTTTGGCGTCCTCCTTTCCTTCCAGTTACAGGGACCAGGTTTCGGGTTTCTGTGCCCGGTGCGGATGATCCGGCCCCCTGTAAACCTTGAGTTTTCTTGCCATGGCCGCCCCCAGGCGGTTGTGCGGCAGCATTCCGACAATGGCCTTTCTCACGGCCAGTTCAGGCTTATTGGCCATAAGGGCGGCATAGTTGGTGACCTTAAGCCCCCCCGGATATCCGCTGTGCCTGATATACTTTTTTTTCTGCAGCTTGTTGCCGGTCAGGATCACCTTGTCGGCATTAATCACGATTACATGGTCTCCTGTATCCACGTTGGGGGTGTATATGGGGCGGTGCTTCCCCCGCAGGATACCTGCAGCCTCGCTGGCCAGCCGGCCGAGAACCTTTCCCTCGCCGTCCAGAAGATACCACTTTTTTTCAACTTCGCCCGGCTTGGCCATGTATGTTTTCATCCGTATTACCTCCTATAAGAGCCTCCTGACATTTTATGGGGTCAGAATTCGGATTCCAGAAGTCAGAATCCGGAACAGGACATTTTTAACTGATTTTATTCCTGTATCTTTAAATTCCCCCGTAAAATCCATTTGTGGTCTCACAAGTGCTATTTTAATACTACCGGCGGGCCATGTCAAGAAATCTGAATAACGGGTGTTATCTGAATAACGGGGGCTAATAGTAGACTTTCATTAGGCATAATCCCTGGGGAGGGGCGGTGGGTCCCGCCCTGGTCCTGTCCCCGGAGGCCAGTATCCCTGCAACCTCCGACGGGGGGTATTTCCCCAGCCCCACCTCCAGCAGCGTGCCGGTTATAATCCGGGCCATGTGGTGGAGAAACCCGTCCCCCCGGAAAACCAGGCCGATCATCCCGCCGCTGCGCTCGACCCGGATCTCGTACAGGGTCCTAACTGCACTCCTGACCGGTGTCCCCTCGGCCTTGAAGGCTGAAAAATCGTGTCTCCCCCTCAGGTGACCGGCCCCCTCCCGCATGGCCTCCAGGTCAAGGGGCCGGGGAAAAAAGTAGCTGTACCGCCGGAGAAAGGGATCCGGCCGGCGCGAGTTGTGCACCGAGTACCTGTATTCCTTCCACCTGGCCGAAAACCTGGCGTGAAAATCTTCCGGCACTTCTTCCGCATCCACGACAGCTATGTCCTCGGGCAACACCCCGTTCATGGCCAGCGGTATTCTGTCCGTGGGTATATTCCACCCCCGGGCGTCAAAATTCACCACCTGCCCCCGGGCGTGCACGCCGGCATCGGTTCGCCCGGCCCCGATGACCTGCACTTTTCTCCCGGCCAGGCCGGAAAGGCACTTTTCCAGTTCCTCCTGAACCGTGGGCAGCCCGGTGCCCCTCTGTTCCTGAAAACCGTGGTAGCCGGTGCCGTCATAGGCTATGATCAACTTCACGTTCCTCATCGAGAGCCCTTCAAACAAGCGGGGACGCCGTGCGCAAAGCCAGCGCCGCCGCCAGTGTAAGCCCGCACAACAGAATGCAGGCCGGGTCGGAAGCTGAAAACTTCAGCGGGTGCATGCGGCTCCGACCGGCCGCTGCCCTGTAGCAGCGGGCCTCCATGGCCGTGGCCAGTTCCTCGGACCGGCGGAATGCCCCTACCAGCAGGGGAACCATCAGGGAAACGGCGGCGGCCGCCCTCCTGGCCAGGCCCGGCCCGTAAAACCCGGCCCCCCTCGAAATCTGGGCGCTCAATATGGTCCCGGCTTCCTCAAAGATTACCGGCACAAAACGGACCGCGATGGTTAACGCCATCACCACCCCGTGCACCGGCACCCCCAGCCTTCCCAAGGGCCCCAGGATGGCTTCCAGGCCCGCAGCCAGGCTTAAGGTTGATGTGGTGGAGGTAAGAATGATTCCGGCTGAAATAATCAATATCATCCTCACCAGCAGGTCCAGCCCGGCCAGCAGTCCCTGGATGCTTACGCGAACCGGCCCCGCGCCGAACAATTCCTGTCCCGGGGTGAAAAGCAGCTGAAGCAGGACGGTGAACGCCATGACCGGGATCAGGGCCCTGACCTGCCGCCAGAGAACCCGCGGGCTTATCCGGGCCAGCACGATCCCGGCGCCCACCGTCAGGGCCGTCACGGCCAGGCCGGCCCAGCCGGCCGCCAGCACCGCCAGCACGACAAGAAGCGCAGACAATATTTTCGTCCTCGGGTCCAGCCGGTGAACATACGACTCCACAGGCAGGTACTGACCCAACATTATACCTTCCATGCCGGGCACCTCCTGTCCGAATCAGAATTCAAAAAGTTCTCCCGTCTCCCGACCCGTAGTTTTTATCCCTTAAGCGGTCGTAGATTTCTTCCGCCGCCGCCTCCGTGGTCAGGGGCGCGCCCTCAATGCCGAATCCCGACTCATTCAACCTGTCAATTACCTCGCAGGGAAAGGGCAATTCCAGGCCGGCCCCCCTGATCGCGGCAAAATCGGCAAATACCTTTCCGGCGGGGCCAGCCAGGACCGCCTGGCCTTTGTTTAAAACCACCACCCGGTCGGCCAGGGCCGCCACGTCGTCCATGTTGTGGCTGGCCATGACGACGGTGATGCCGTGGTCGTCCCTCAACTTTTTCAGGCCTTGAAAAAATTTTTTCCGGCTCGCGGGATCAATGCCGGCGGTTGGTTCGTCCAGCGCCAGGATTCGGGGTTTTAAGGCCAGCACCGAGGCCAGGGCCACCCGCCGCTGTTCTCCCCCGCTCAGGCGAAAGGGTGAAAGCTGCTGCATCCCCGGACGGTCAAGTCCCACCATGGCCAGCGCCTCGGTCACCCTCCGGTCTATTTCAGGTTCCGCAAGGCCCAGGTTTCTGGGCCCGAAGGATACCTCCCGATAGACCGTTTCCTCAAAAAACTGTTTTTCCGGGTACTGGAAAACCAGGCCAACCTTCATCCAAAGATTCTTCCGAACCTTTTTGTCCCTGGTGTCCGCCCCGTCCACCAGCACCCTTCCCCGGTCCGGCTGCAGGAGCCCGTTCAAATGCTTCAGAACGGTTGACTTTCCCGATCCCGGGAGTCCCACCAGGCCCACCAGGTCGCCCTCGATTACCTCCAGGTTAAGGCCGCAAAGAGAGACAGTCTCAAATGGGGTTCCCCCGGAGTAAGCATGCCAGACCTGATCAAAAATTATAACCGGCATAGGCAGGTCACCAGATCATCCAGCGTCAGCACCGGGTCGGGCAGATCCAGCCCGTATGCCCTCAGCCGCCCGGCCAATTCCGCCGGGCCGGGCAGTTCAAGGCCGACTGAGGAGATCCGGGACCCGGATCCGAAGACCTCTGCCGGGGCCCCGTCCATGACAATCCGCCCCCCGTCGACCAGCAGGATGCGGTCGGCGAAAACCGCCTCTTCCATAAAGTGGGTCACTAAAACCAAGGTCAGGTTCAGATTTTCTCTTAGTTTTCTAAGCAGGTTCAGGACCGAACGCCTTCCTGCAGGGCCAAGCATGGAGGTGGGTTCATCCAAAACCAGGCATTCGGTTTTCATGGCCAGAGCCCCGGCGATGGCCAGCAGTTGCTTCTGTCCCCCCGAAAGGGTATGGGGAGGGCGTCCGGCCAGCCCCTCCAACCCGGTGACCCTCATGGCAAAGCGCACCGACTCCCTTATCGAGTCCGGGCTCATGCCCAGGTTTTCCGGCCCGAAGGCGATGTCTTCCTCCACCGTGGTGCCTACCAGCTGGTTGTCCGGGTTTTGAAAGACAAAGCCCACCCGCCGGCGGATTTCCGTCAGTAAGGAGGGATCTCGCGTATCCATGCCGTCCACCGTCACGGTGCCGGACGTGGGTAGCAGGAGGCCGTTCATGAGACGGGCCAGGGTTGATTTCCCCGACCCGTTCGGCCCGATTACGGCGGTGAATCCGCCCCTTTCAACGGACGTGTCGATCCGGTCCAGAGCGTTGCCGGCGGACCCGCCGTACCTGTATGTGACGCCGTCAAAGCGGATGTAGTCACCGGCACCCGCTTTAGTTGCCTTCCCGCCGCTGGCGCCTACCCCGGCACCAATCTACACCAGCTCCAGGATAACCATCGGGGCTGCGTCTCCCCGGCGGTGGCCGGTCCTGACGATCCTGGTGTACCCGCCCCGGCGGTCGGCATATCTCGGGGCAACGGTGTCAAAGAGCTTTCTCACCGCGTCTTCGTCGTAAATGTAGGCCAGGGCCTGGCGGCGGGCAGCCAGGTCTCCCCTTTTGGCCAGGGTGACCATTTTATCCGCAATGCTCTTGACTTCCTTGGCGCGGGACTCCGTGGTCCGGATGCGGTTTTCCTTGATCAGGGAGGTGACCAGATTCCGCAGCATGGCCCTGCGGTGGCCGGTTGTCAACCCCAGTTTTTGGTAGCCCACCGTAAATCACTCCCTCTAGTCATCATCTTTTCTAAGTGAAAGTCCTAGTTCCTTAAGTTTGTTGATGACCTCTTCGAGAGACTTCTTGCCCAGGTTTCTGACCTTCATCATGTCCTCCTCGTTGCGCTGGACCAGCTCTTCCACCGTGTTGATGCCGGCCCGCTTCAGGCAGTTGTAAGATCGGACGGAGAGGTCCAGTTCCTCGATGGTCATCTCCAGGATCTTGTCTTTCTGCTCTTCTTCTTTTTCCACCATTATTTCAACGTCATTGACCGTTTCGGTGAGCCCGATAAACAGCCTCAGGTGTTCCCCCAGGATTTTGGCCGAGAGGCTGGTGGCCTCGTCCGGCCTGATGCTGCCGTCAGTCCACACCTCGAGGGTAAGCTTGTCATAGTCGGTGCGCTGGCCGACCCGGGTATTTTCAACGGTATAGTTCACCTTGCGCACCGGCGTGAATACCGAGTCCACCGGGATCACACCGATGATGTGGTCGCCTTTTTTATTTTTTTCGGCGGGGACGTAACCCCTCCCCTTGGCCACCGTAAGCTCCATAAAAAGTCTGGCGTTTCCGGAAAGGGTGGCGATATGCAGGTCCGGGTTGAGGATGTCTATATCGGCGTCGTGAATAATGTCGCCCGCCTTGACCAGGGTGTCTCCCTTGGCCTCGATGCGCATTGTTCTTTCTTCGTCGGTGTGCATCTTCAGGCACAGGTTCTTGAGGTTCAAAATAATGTCGGTCACATCTTCCTTGACACCCGGTATGGTGGAGAACTCGTGCAAAACGCCGTCGATCTTTATCGAGGTCACCGCCGCCCCTGGCAAGGAGGAAAGCAATATCCTGCGCAGGGAGTTGCCCAGGGTAATGCCGTAGCCCCTTTCCAGGGGCTCCACCACGAAGCGGGCGTAATTGTTTTCCTCACTCATCTCAGCACATTCAATTTTTGGTTTCTCTATTTCCAACATATTATAAGGTACCTCCCCTGAAGGCGCAAAATCGGCCCGGTTGGTCCTAAAATTGCCGGTTTACCTGGAGTACAGCTCGACAATAAGGTGTTCCTGCACCGGAACGTCGATCTGGTCCCTGGCGGGAAGAGCAATCACACGGCCCCTGGCCGGTTCAGGATCGTACTCGAGCCAGGGCGGCTGGGTTTTCTCGGCTGCCCTTTCCATCAATTCTTTTATACGGGGAGATTCCTTGCTTTTCTCCCGGACTTCTATAATGTCTCCGACCCGGGTCAGATAGGAGGGTATATTTACTTTCCTGCCGTTCACAGTAAAATGCCCGTGCCTGACAAGCTGGCGGGCCTCAACCCGGGACGAACCCAGTCCAAGGCGGTAAACCACGTTGTCAAGCCGTCTTTCCAAAAGGCGCAGCAGGTTCTCACCGGTAATGCCCCTCTGTCTCTCGGCCTTCTCGAAATAATTGCGGAACTGCTTTTCCAGGACACCATATATGCGGCGCGTCTTTTGCTTTTCGCGCAACTGCGTGCCGTACTCGCTGACCTTCTTTCTGGACTGGCGGTGCATGCCGGGAGCGTAGCCCTTGCGGTCGACTGCGCACTTCCCCGAATAGCACCGGTCCCCTTTCAGGTACAGTTTCATGCCTTCCCTTCGGCAGAGCCTGCACTGTGCTTCCATGTACCTTGCCATTTAAAACACCTGCACCTCCTTAAACTCTCCGGCGTTTGGGAGGCCGGCACCCGTTGTGCGGAATCGGTGTTACGTCCTTGATCAGGTTTACCTCCAGACCTGCCGCCTGCAGGGAGCGTATGGCCGCTTCCCGGCCCGCGCCGGGCCCCTTGACCATTACCTCCACTTCCTTTAATCCGTGTTCCATGGCTTCCCTGGCCGCCTTTTCAGCAGCCATCTGGGCGGCAAAGGGCGTGCTCTTTCTAGAGCCCTTAAAGCCCACGCATCCGGCGCTGGCCCAGGAGACGGCATTACCCTTGACGTCGGTGATGGTTACAATGGTATTGTTGAAGGTGGACTTGATGTGAGCCACCCCGCGGTCGATATTCTTTTTTTCACGCCTCTTGGTACGGACGGCACGACGTGCCATTATCTGACCTCCTTAACATTACTTGGTTTATTTCTTGCGGCGAACTCCCACGGTTTTCCTCGGGCCCTTGCGGGTGCGGGCATTGGTCTTGGTCCGCTGGCCCCTGACCGGCAGGCCCCGGCGGTGTCTCAAGCCCCGGTATGATCCGATTTCGATCAGCCTCTTGATGTTCAGGGCCACTTCCCGGCGCAGGTCGCCCTCAACCTTGTAATTCTTCTCAATTACTTCACGCAGCCTGTTGATTTCGTCCTCGGTCAGGTTGCGCATCCTGGTGTCCGGGTTGATCCCGGTCTGCTCCAGTATTTTCTTGGATGTGGACCTGCCTATCCCGTATATATAGGTAAGTGCAATTTCCACCCGCTTATCCCGGGGCAGGTCAGCCCCTGCAATGCGTGCCATGCTTTTTCAAACACCTCCTAATATAGCTTAAAAGTCGTCCTAATTGGTCAGAATTCAGACCCTCATGCCGCTATAAGCGGCACCACGAACAATGAAAATTCTGGGCCGGGGGTGGATTAAAGCCTCGCTGCTCAATCCTCCGGCTGAACCGGCTCTAAGCTCGTCGCTTACGGTCTGCCGACCGCCTCC
>DYET01000123.1 GCA_020725625.1 Desulfovirgula sp.
GGCTCTCGGTGGCCTTCGACCTGCCCACCCAGATCGGCTACGACTCGGACCACCCGCTGGCCGCGGGAGAAGTGGGCAAGGTGGGGGTGGCCATTGACTCCATCCTGGACATGGAAACCCTTTTTGAAGGCATACCCCTCGACAAGGTCAGCACCTCCATGACCATTAACTCCCCGGCCGCCATCCTCCTGGCCATGTACATCGCGGTGGCCGAAAAACAGGGCGTCCCCCCGGATCAGCTGAACGGCACCATCCAAAACGACATCCTGAAGGAATACATCGCCCGGGGCACCTATATATTCCCGCCCGCCCCCTCGATGAGGCTGATTACCGATGTTTTCGCCTACTGTGCAGAGAATATTCCGAACTGGAACACCATCAGCATCAGCGGCTACCACATCAGGGAGGCCGGTTCCACAGCCGTCCAGGAGGTGGCCTTTACCCTGGCCGACGGCATCGCCTACGTCAAGGCCGCCGTTGAAGCCGGTCTCAACGTGGACGAATTCGCTCCCAGAATCTCCTTCTTCTTCAACGCCCACCTCAATTTTCTCGAGGAAGTCGCCAAGTTCAGGGCGGCCCGGAGGCTCTGGGCAAAAATAATGAAGGAAAGGTTCGGGGCCAAAAACCCCCGGTCCATGATGCTGCGCTTCCACACCCAGACCGCCGGGTGTACGCTCACCGCCCAGCAGCCCGACGTGAACATCATGAGGGTGGCCTTCCAGGCTCTCAGCGCCGTACTGGGCGGGACCCAGTCCCTGCACACCAACTCCAGGGACGAGGCCCTGGCCCTGCCCAACGAAGACTCGGTGCTGATCGCCCTGCGGACCCAGCAGGTAATCGGCTACGAAATAGGAGTGGCCGACACCGTCGACCCCCTGGGCGGGTCTTACGTGATTGAAAGGCTCACCGACGAAATAGAGAAAAGGGCCGCCGAATACATTGCCGTAATAGACTCCAAGGGTGGCGCCCCGGAAGCCATTGAATACATGCAGAAGGAGATCAAGGACAGCGCCTACCGTTATCAGATGGACATCGAAACGGGCAGGAAAGTGGTTATCGGGGTAAACAAGTTCATTATGGAGACCGAAAGGCCCAAGGGACTGCTCAGGGTCGACCCCGCCGTGGCCGATCACCAGGTCGGGAAGCTGAACAAACTCCGTGCCGGCCGGGACAACGGCCGGGTGGAAAAAATACTGGGCGACCTCCGCGCCGCCGCCGGCGGCAGCGAAAACCTCATGCCCTATTTCATCGAGGCGGTCAAGAACTACGCCACCCTGGGCGAAATCTGCGACGCGCTGCGGGCGGTCTTCGGCGAATACAGGCAGAACATAGTATTTTAATCGGGAGGATTAAATTTCTATGAACGACAAGCCAATCAGGGTCCTAGTGGCCAAACCGGGACTGGACGGGCACGACCGGGGAGCGAAGGTCATCGCCCAGGCTTTTCGCGACGCCGGAATGGAGGTTATATACACCGGCCTCAGGCAGACCCCGGACCAGATAGTCCAGGCGGCCCTCCAGGAGGACGTCGACGTGGTGGCTTTAAGCATCCTTTCCGGGGCCCACCTTCACCTGTTCCCGCCGGTGGTGCAGGGTTTAAAAAACAACAACGCGGGAGATATTCTGGTACTAGGGGGAGGAGTGATCCCGGAGGAGGACATTCCCCTGCTCAAGGAGGCCGGCATAGCCGAGGTATTCGGCCCCGGGACCCCCACCAGAACAATAATTGAGTATATAAAAAACAACGCCAGAAAACGCATGGCAGGATAGAGGGAGGGAAAAAGAATGGTAAAAAAGATAGACCACATAGGCATAGCAGTCAAAGACCTGAACGAGGCGATCAGGTTTTACGAGGGGCTGCTCGGCCTCAAGGTGACCGAAATCGAAGAGGTTCCGGACCAAAAAGTAAGGGTGGCCTTTTTGCCTACCGGCGACAGCGAGGTTGAACTCCTGGAGTCGACCTCGCCCGACGGGCCCATCGCCCGCTTTATAGAGAAAAACGGCGAGGGCATACAGCACATCGCCTTCCGGGTCGACAACATAGAAGAAAAGCTGGCCGATCTGAAAAGCAAGGGCATCCGGCTGATCGACGAAAAGCCCCGCCGGGGCGCCGGGGGCGCAATGATTGCCTTCCTCCACCCCAAGTCTACCTTCGGAACTCTGGTCGAAATCTGCGAAAGAAAGTAGGGAGCAGAGGCAATGAGCATCCAGGAAAAATTGGATCGCCTGAACAGGATCAGGGACCAGATCAGGGCCGGCGGCGGCCCGAAAAGAATCGAAAAGCAGCACGAGGCCGGGAAGAACACGGCCAGGGACCGGATCAACATGCTGTTCGACCCCGGCACCTTCGCGGAACTGGTCACCTTCGCCGGGGACGAAGACATGGACAACCTGAAAAATCCAGGCGAAGGCGTGGTGGTCGGTTACGGCAAGATTGACGGCCGGACAGTTTTCGTTTACGCCCAGGACTTTACCGTGTCCGGCGGGTCCCTGGGCAGGATCCACGCCGCCAAGATCTGCAGGGTGCTGGACCAGGCCGTAAAGGTGGGGGCGCCGGTGATCGGGCTGAACGACTCCGGCGGGGCCAGGATCCAGGAAGGCGTCGACGCCCTCAACGGTTACGGGGAAATTTTCTTCAGAAACACCAGGGCCTCCGGCGTGATACCGCAGATATCGGTGATCATGGGCCCCTGCGCCGGCGGCGCGGTCTACTCCCCGGCGCTGACCGACTTCATCATCATGGTGAAGAACACCAGCCAGATGTTTATCACCGGTCCCCAGGTAATCAAGGCGGTGACCGGCGAAGAGGTCAGCATGGAGGTCCTGGGAGGCGCCATGACCCACAACCAGACCAGCGGGGTGGCCCACTTCGCCGCCGAGGACGAGAAGGACTGCATGGCCCTGATCCGCCGGCTGATCGGCTTCCTGCCCCAGAACTACCGTGAAACCGCACCCGTGACAGCCGCCAGGGATCCCCAGGGAGACCCGGACGACCTCCTGCGCATAATTCCGGACAGCCCGCACCTGTCCTACAACGTTAAAAGAATAATCTCGCTGGTGGTGGACGGCGGCGACTTCCTGGAGGTGCAGCCCTACTACGCCATGAACGCGGTGGTGGGATTTGCCCGGCTGAACGGCCAGGCCGTGGGCATAGTGGCCAACCAGCCGGATTACCTGGCCGGCTGCCTGGACATCAACGCCTCGGATAAAATAGCCAGGTTCGTCAGGTTCTGCGACTGCTTCAACCTGCCCCTGGTCACCTTTATGGACGTGCCGGGATTCCTGCCGGGCACCGGCCAGGAGTACGGCGGCATCATCAGGCACGGGGCGAAAATGCTATACGCCTATTCCGAATCCACGGTGCCCAAGGTCACCATCATCCTTAGAAAGGCATACGGGGGAGCCTATCTGGCCATGTGCAGCAGCAGCCTGCGGGCAGACAACGTGTTCGCCTGGCCCACCGCGGAAATAGCCGTAATGGGGCCGGAAGGGGCGGTCAACATCATCTACCGGAACGAAATCGCCCAGTCCGAAAACCCGGAAGAGACGAGAGCGAAGCTGACCGCAGACTACCGGGAAAGATTCGCCAACCCGTACATAGCCTGTGCCCGTGGCTACCTGGACGACGTTATCGACCCCAGGGACACCAGGAACAGAATCATTGAAACCCTGGCCATGCTGGCCGGCAAAAAAGACGCCGGGCCGGCCAAGAAGCACGGAAACATACCGCTGTAAATTAGCTTGATCTGCCGGCTGCTGGCGACTAACGGCTGGCAGCCGGGCAGCAAAAGCAGAGATAGGAGATTGCCGATGAAAAGAAAGAAGATTACAATTGTCGGGGCCGGAAACGTGGGAGCCACCTGCGCCCATTGGGCCGCCGCCAAGGAACTGGGGGACATAGTGCTGATCGACGTAATCGAGGGAGTCCCCCAGGGCAAGGCCCTGGACCTGATGGAAGCCGCCCCTGTCGAGGGTTACGACTGCAGGGTGACCGGGACGAACAGCTATGAGGACACCGCCGGTTCAGACCTCGTCGTAATCACCGCCGGGATCGCACGGAAGCCGGGGATGAGCAGGGATGACCTGCTTTCCACCAACGCCAGGATAGTGTCCTCCTGCGCTGAACAGGCGGCGAAATATTCCCCCGACGCGTACATAATAGTGGTCACCAACCCCCTGGACATTATGGCCCACGTGACCTTGAAGGCCACCGGGTTCCACCCCAACCGGGTCATGGGCATGGCCGGGGTGCTGGATTCGGCCAGGTTCCGGACCTTTATCGCGATGGAGCTGGGGGTTTCCTTCGAAGACGTAAGCGCCTTTGTTCTCGGCGGCCACGGGGACGACATGGTACCCCTGGTGAGGTACAGCTATGCCGGCGGGATACCCATTGAAAAGCTGATCTCCAGGGACCGGATTGAGGCCATCGTGGAGAGGACCAGGAAGGGCGGAGCAGAAATCGTCAATTACCTGAAGACCGGGAGCGCCTACTACGCACCCGGGGCCTCGGTGATCCAGATGGCTGAGGCTGTTCTCAAGGACAAGAAGAGAATCCTTCCGGTGGCCGCCTACCTTCAGGGGGAATACGGCGAAAGGGATATGTACTTCGGCGTGCCCGCCATTATCGGCGGCGGAGGGGTGGAGAAGATCATCGAGGTCGACCTGACCGAGGACGAAAGGGCCCAACTAGCCAAGTCCGTCAACTCCGTGCGCAACCTTATGAAAGTAATCAATTTATAGACGATTGCCGGGGTTTCTCTGTTTGGGAAACCCTTTCATATGAAATTTGCTGTATATTGTATTCAATATTCAGAAAGGAAGGTTGACAATGATCAAAAGGCGCATAGGCATCACCGACACCACCTTGCGGGACGGGCACCAGTCGCTCCTGGCCACCAGGATGAGAATTGAAGATATGCTGCCCATCGCTGAGGAACTGGACAGCGCCGGTTTTCACTCAGTGGAGGTATGGGGCGGGGCCACCTTCGACTCCTGCCTCCGTTTCCTCGACGAAGACCCCTGGGAACGCCTCAGGACCCTGAAGAAGCACTTTAAAAAGACCAGGCTGCAGATGCTTCTCCGCGGGCAGAACATCGTGGGATATAAGCACTACGCCGACGACGTGCTGGAGGAATTCGTAAAATACAGCGTTAGCAATGGAATGGATATATTCAGGATATTCGACGCCCTGAACGACGTCCGGAACATGGAAGCGGCGATGAAATTCGTCAAGAGGGAGGGCGGCCACGTTCAGGCCACCGTGGTCTACACCATCAGCCCGGTCCACGACTACAACTTCTACATGAAGACGGCAATGGAACTCCAGGAGCTTGGGGCGGACTCCATCTGCCTCAAGGACATGGCCGGGATTCTTTCCCCGTACAACGCCTTTGAGATTATCAAGGGCTGGAAGGAGAAACTTGACATCCCTGTGCAGCTGCACGCCCACTACACAAGCGGCATGGCCTCCATGGCCTACCTGAAGGCCATAGAGGCCGGAGTGGATGTTATCGACTGCGCCATTTCCACCATGGCGCTGCAGACCTCCCAGCCTGCCACCGAGACCATGCTGGCCTCCCTGGAGAGAAGTCCTTATGAAACCGGCCTGGACCTTACCAAGCTTTCCCGGATTGCCGAGTATTTCAAGGAGGCCAGAAAGAACTACGCGCAGTTCGACAGTTCGTCCTGCAGCGTCGACACAAATGTTCTTCTCTACCAGGTGCCCGGCGGGATGATCTCCAACTTTATCAACCAACTTAAAGAGCAGAACGCCCTTGACAAGCTGTCCCGGGTGCTGGAGGAAGTGCCCAGGGTGAGGGAAGATTTCGGCTTCCCGCCCTTGGTTACCCCGTCCAGCCAGATCGTGGGCACCCAGGCGGCCATCAACGTTATTGTGGGCGCCCGCTATATGTATGCCACCGACGAGGTCAAGAACTACATGCGGGGCTTCTACGGCAGGCCGCCGGCGCCAGTGAACGAAGAGGTCCGCAGGAAGATTATCGGCGATGAACAGCCTATCACCGTACGCCCGGCAGACCTGATTGAACCTGAACTGCCCAAGGCCCGGGAAGTGGCCGGCGACTGCATCATGAAGCCCGAAGACGCCGTCTCGGTAGCCCTTTTCCCTCAGGTAGCCCCGGAATTCCTGAGGCGCAGAAAGGCCGCCGGCCAGTTATAAGAGTCGTCGGCCTGAAGTCAACCCACTACCGGTGGGGTTTTTTTTTGCCCTTTTATAAAATTGAATCTCGGCAACCTCCGGCCCAGCGAAGGCTGCATATATATTCCTCATCTTACAAAGAATATATATGTTTTATAGCGGGAGGTAGTTAAGGTTTGAGCATTTGCGAAAAACATATCTGGCCGGCGTTCAAGTTATTGCTTTCGGCGGGCGCTCCAATACAAAAGCTGGTTGACAGGGGAGGGGAGACCCACCTCTTTATCAATGATCAGGCCCTGAAGATTTTAATGAACGACAAGAGAGTAGAGGCCTTCAATCTCATTTCCAAATACAAATCTCTGATCGATCTGGGCAATATCTGGGCCGATCAGGGATGGAAGTGCTTCGCCCACTACTACAAACCGCACAACGAAAGGGGACTGGTTCCCTGGATCTCGGCTGCAACCGAAGGCCTCAGCCATTTTAGCAGAGCATTGAAGTACTGGAAAAATAAAAACTTTGAAGATTCAATGTTCTACCTTGGCGCCGCAGCCCACATTGTGCAGGACATGTGCGTGCCTCATCACGCCATGGGGATTGCTTTCAATGGTCATAGAAAATTTGAACTATGGGCGTCAGATAATAAATATTATTTTAGAATTGAAAAAGGTTGCACATATGGAAAGATTTTTAGTATTAAGGATTTAATAGATAATAATGCTACTACTGCCCAAAAGTATTATATTGATGTTGCTAAATATAATAATATGTACGTTACTGCCGGAAAAGAATTACTTTGTTTGGCACAGAAAACAACAGCTATTCTATTTGATTATTTTATAAATTTTGCTGTTAACCTATAGAATTTAATTATCAATTATAATAGCACTTTATTTTAAGAATTTTTTAAATTTTCATATCCTACTACTACAAACCCATTAAGGGAACTAAAATTCCTTTCAGCGTTTTGTTATGTCATTTTAAGGACAAATTAATGATTTTTTTTTTAAAATAAAATAAAATTGTACTAAGCTTTTTATAATACAGTCCATTAAACATTAATCTTTGTTCGGGATGATTAAAAATGGTAAAAATCGACCCGGAAAAATTGAAAAGGATTCCAAAAAAATGCATTCTCGATGAAGAAAAGTTATGCGACAACTGCTGCAACTGTTTCGTCTGCGATCTTGATCCCGACAAAATTTGCGACAACTGTGCAAAATGCCTTGAGTTGGCGGATTTTAACGCAATAGAGATAACGGACATACTCTATGATGAAAACATATTCAAGTATGGAAAAAACGGCAGGAAAAAGAGGCCAAAACCCGACAAGGCAAAAACAGTCCTTTTTGAAGAAACAACCAAAAAATAATTGCCCATTTATCTGCCGATAAGATATATTATGTTAACTTTAAAATAAGGCCTCCCCCCCTGAGAACTTTCATTTTAGTTCCCGGCCCCGCTTTTAGCCCAGGGCTTTTTGCGGCCACTCGGAGGGCGGCTGTCGTAGCTGCACAAGAATCACACACCTCAACCCTTTCCATGCTTTAACAATAAATATTGCTAATGGTTGCCCGGCGGGGTTTAACCAGTGGTTCCATCCCCGCTAAAACGCCCTGTCAATCATGATTGCCCTTGAAAAGGTTTTCCTTGATCCACTCTTTTATCTCACCGTCGATTTGAAAGAGTCCCCCCTTTTTCAGATCTCCCCCCTGCCCGGTCACCGCCGAAACCAGCATCTCCTCCGGCGGCTGGATTTTGGTCGGACTGCTCTCGCAGCTGTACTTCTTAATCTTGTACAGCGCCAGCCTCGGGACTCCCTCGTAAACATCCACGACAAAGGCGTATCCCTCGAGGCTGCTTTTGAACTCGTCCCCGATTTTGAAGTCCCAGATGATTTTGTCCTCGAATTCCTTCCAGACGTTCACCGATAACCACCCCCAGTCTATGATCTCAATATTTACAACCCCTAAAAAATATCTTATTCACCGGTTATTTACATGACTTATCCATGTTCTCCGTTTCTTCCCTTAATTCGACCAGGGCAGCAGCCCCGGTTATAATCTCCTGCAGTGACCTTTTGTCCAAATTAACTTTCTCCCGGCCCCGGCGCCGGCCCGGCCGCCCCGGCCAGATTTCTCCCCGCCGTCAGTTCCTCGTAGCAGCGGACCAGCCTCTCAGCGCAGGATCTGGAGGAAAGGGCGGCGGCATTCCGCAGGGCGGCCTTCCCCATCCGCATTCTCAATTCCCTGTCGGCCAGGAGGCGTTCAAGCTTGTCCTCGAAATCCTCCATCGAGTTTTCGGCCAGATAGCCGTCCTCGCCGTCCCTGACCATTTCGCTCACCCCAAAGGCGCTCACGGCCACCGAGGGCACCCCCGCAGCCTTGGCCTCGCCCAGGACCAAACCCTGGGTTTCGGTGACCGAGGCGAAGACGAAAAGGTACGAACTGCAGTAGTATTTAATCACATCCTCCCTTTCCATGGGCCCCGCGAATATTACGCGGTCGAGTATTCCCAGCTCACCGGCCAGCTTTTTAAGGTTTGCCTCCTCAGGACCCCCTCCCACCAGCACCAGCCTGGTGTCGGGATGCCTTGAAACGACCCGGGAGTAGGAGCCCATAAGGAAAGGGATGTTTTTTTCCAGCCCCAGCCTGCCGACAAACAGGAGCACCCTGGTGTTGTCCGGAAGGCCGTGCTGTCGGTGAATGTACCGGCTGTCCCCGGATTTAAAGCTTTCAAGGTCGATGCCGGTGGGAATCGTCCTGATCTCTGCCGTGACGCCGTTTTTTCTCAGGTGATCGGCGATGATCGAGGTGGGGGCGATTACCAGGTCGCAGCCGTTGCAGAACTCGCGGTAATAACGCCTGGTAATATCCCTGGCAATATTCCTGGCGAACGGAACATAGTGAATGTACAAATCGTAAAGGGTGTGGAAGGTGAAGACCAGGGGTATGCCCAAGGTTCTGGCGTATTTCGCCCCCAGCCTGCCCAGCAGGAAAGGAGAATGAACGTGGATTATATCCGGTTTCAGCCTTTGCATGGCCGGCCTGAGGCGCGTGGAAAAGGGTATGGCCAGGGTGAAATCCGGATTGGTGGGGGCCGGCACCGAAACAAACCTGAAAACCCTGCTGTCCTTTTCACACCGCGGGTAGCTGGGGGCAAAGATATTGACCTCGTGGCCCAGGCTGATCAGTTCCCTGGTAAAAACTTCTATGGACTGCACAACCCCGCTCTTATACGGCCTGTAGCTGTCCGTGAAGATGCCTACTCTCATCTCAATCCTCCCGTGCCTGTTCCGCTGCACTCAACATTATAACACACATCTCCGGACCCGGGCCAACTTTTCCAGGAATAGGAGGCGTAGTACACCCTCCAGCCCCCGGGAGTTCTTAACATGGCAAATAAACCCTTCCCGGTCTCATTATGGCCGGCATCAACGTCTTCTATACTGATGACGGCCTCCACCACCGCCCTTTTCCCGTCATCGTACAAAACCCTTATTTCCTTCAGGCTGGCCGTGCTGTACCAGTCCGTGGGCCGGCGGACGAACTCCCACGACCTGCAGACCAGGTCCTCCAGGAGAAGCCCGCCGTAGTACCTGCTTAAGGCGGAGGACAGATCCTCCCTCGTTTTGGAGTAAATCCACGACTGGTCCTCCACCGCCCCCCGCACAACGGCCTCCAGTTCAAATCCGGGCCGCGCCGGCCCGGTTCCCTCTTTTCCGCCGTTTTCCACCGTTCCCTGCACCGAAACCCCCGCGCATACCGAGATTAGAAAGGCTGCAACGATCAGCAGCGGCTTTAAAAGGACCAACTCCCCCACCCCCTTATTTTAATTCAATGGCGGGGGTCATTGTCCTTTACAGAATATGGTATTTTGATTACTCCAGGCGGAATTTTTTACCCTGTTATTCGCTATTAAAATGCAAAAAAACCGCCTCTTCGGCGGTAGGCGGTCAGAGTCCCCTCATATGCTCCGGCCTGAGCCTGTACCTGCCCGGGTTTTGAACAACGTCCTCCAGCAGCGCCACCAGCCGGTCACGGTCCTCCGGCAGCCTGCCCTTCAGCGGCAGGTAATTCGAGGCGTGGTTGCAGCGAAAGAGGCAACCCTCAAGGGAGAGGTTCTCCAGCATCCACTTCAGCTCCCGCAAGTTTTCCAGGGGGTTAAGGAGGGTAAATTCGCCCTCCCTCATTTTTTTATAAAGCACGGTGCCGGGGACCGGGGTCAGGGTCAGTGCCCCGATGTAGTCCGGCTGAATCCTGTTCAGCACGGACGCCGTCTCGACGGCGTTCTGCCGGGTTTTTTCCCTTCCTCCCAGCCCCGTCAGGACGGTCACCGAAAGATCAAAGCCGGCCTCCTTGGCCCTGCGGCACGCCTCCACCATCCCGGCAGAGTCGACCCCCTTCCTGACTTCCCTCAGTATTTCGTCGCTTCCGGACTCCACGCCGAGGTAAAGCATGGTCAGCCCTGCGGACCTGATCCTTTTTAAACCGTCCATCGGTTTTTCAAGCAGGTCCCGGGGCCCGGCGTAGGAAGTAACCCTCTTAAGGCCGGGAAAAGTTTCATAGAGCCTCCCCAGCAGGGAAACCATCATTTCGGTTCCCATGGCCAGGGCGTTTCCATCGGCGAGGAAAATCCTTTCCACTTCCCCGGCATATGCCGAAGCCTCCCGGATGTCGGCCTCGATTTCCGCCCACTCTTTTATTCTGAATTTTTTCATCTTGTACATGCCGCAAAAGGTACAGGTGTTGTTTGAGCAGCCTATGGTCGGCTGCAGGATTAAACTAAAGGCCTCGCTGGGAGGCCTGAACAGTGGCATGTCGTAGTTCACCGGCCTTAACCCCCCGTTTCAACCGTGCCTGGGATTCGACCCCACGGTTTGAATGGCTGTAAGGATGGCGGAGGTTACCTGGGCCTTGCCGCCGATCAGGTCAAAGCTGACCTGTTTCAATATGGTTCCCTTGTCGGTGGCCACGTAATGGGGAGGAATGCTGTTCAGCGCCAGGGCCTTCATGTCCTCCTGGCACCGTTCGCACGTGCACGTCCCCGGGCTTTTCTTCAGGTATTCCTTGAACAACCCTTCAAACATTTCATCCACTGCCACTTCGGCATAGTTTTTCAGCATCCTTCCGGGACCCCCTTTTGTTCTTTCCCCGTACAGGTGAAGCAAAGAACCATTCAATCCAACCCCTGCGGTTCCCTCAACTGTCTCCGAAGCTAATGCCCAGCTGTCTTGCCGACCTGAGAAGGTCCAGGTCCGGGGGAACCTTTCTCTGACCTCCCACCGCCTCTTCCAGTGGAACGGTATCTATTTCCGCGCCCTTCAGGCACACCATGTGCCCGTACCTGCCCTCCATCAGGTAGTTTACCGCCGCCGTCCCGTACCTGGTGGAAAGGATCCGGTCGAAGGCGGTGGGGGACCCGCCCCTCTGCAGGTGGCCGAGCACCGTAACCCTGGTTTCCTTGCCGGTCATGGCCTCAATTTCACCGGCCACAACCTGGCCGATGCCGCCCAGCCTGATCGGGTCGAAGCTGTCCTCCACCCTTTTCTGGACCACAACCTCCCCGCCCGCCGGCCTGGCACCCTCGGCCACCACGATGATGCTGAACCTCTTGTTCTGGTTGCTGCGCTGGTTGATCTTCCTGGCCACGCATGTGATGTCGTACGGTATTTCCGGGATCAGGATCACGTCCGCCCCGCCGGCCACCCCCGCCGCCAGGGCGATCCAGCCCGCATTGCGGCCCATTACCTCCAGGACCATTACCCGGTGGTGCGATTCGGCGGTTGTGTGCAGCTTGTCGAGGGCCTCGGTGGCGGTCGTCAGGGCGGTGTCAAAGCCGAAGGTTTGATCGGTGGCAAAAAGGTCGTTGTCGATGGTCTTTGGCACGCCGATAAGCTTGAGACCCCGGTCGTACAGCTCCTTGGCTATGGCCAGGCTTCCGTCCCCGCCGATCACCACCAGCGCCTCAACACCGTGAATGCTGGTATTTTCAAATATTCTGTCCGAAACATCGGCAAACACCCTCTGCCCGCCCCGGTCGATGGGGTAGTGGAACGGGTTGTCGCGGTTGGTGGTGCCCAGAATGGTTCCGCCCCTCGGAAGTATGCCGGCCACGTCGTTTTCAGTCAACTCCCGGGCCTGGTTCTTGATCATTCCGCCGAAGCCGTTCAAGAAACCCACCACTGACAGGCCGTATTCCCTGACGGCCGACTTGACCACGGCCCTGATTACCGCGTTCAGCCCCGGGGCGTCGCCTCCCCCGGTGAGAACGCCTATCCTGGTTAGTTTTTTCTTGGCAACCATAATCCCGCCCCCGGAAACCGTTAGCTGTGTTTTTCCATAAACTTCCCAATCAGCTCGTTCACCGCTCCGGGCTGATCCAGCATCAGCATGTGCCCGGCGTTTTCTATAACTTCAAAGGAGGCCCGCTTTATGTTGTCGGCCAGGTATTTCCCGTACTTGACCGGAGTCAGCAGGTCCTGATCCCCCGTCAGGATCAGCGCCGGAACGTCGATTTCGGGCAGCCTGCCGCTGACGTCAAACCTATCGCAGGCCACAAAGTCCGCATAAAACACCGCCGGGTCGGTACTTCTGATTTCCTTCTCCGCGGCCTTTAACACCTCCCCGGGGGTGCCCGGCCTGTACATGAATGACGGCATGTTGTCCGGGACGCTTCCCGTTTTGAAGGCTTCAAGAATTGCCGGCAGCACC
This sequence comes from Desulfovirgula sp., assembly GCA_020725625.1. Taxonomy (GTDB): domain Bacteria; phylum Bacillota; class Desulfotomaculia; order Desulfotomaculales; family Desulfocucumaceae; genus JAILZP01. The sequence continues at coordinate 12,871 of DYET01000123.1, forward strand.
CGCAGCCTGGCCCCGGTTCCGGCCAGTATAAGGCCGGCCAGCCTCTGCGGATATTTCAGGGCGAAATCCAGGGCCACGGCACCGCCCATGGAATGTCCCGCCAGGAAAAAGGGGAACCCCAGCAGCCGGTCGGAGAACTCCCGGATGAATTCACTGTATGCTTCAATGCTGTCGCTGGCGGCCCCCCCTGAAAGCCCGTGCCCCGGCAGGTCAACGGCCAGGGCGAGGTGTTCACGGCCCAGCCGTTCTACCTGAAAGGACCATCGGGCGTGGCTGCCTCCGGCCCCGTGGACGAAAAGAACGGCCTGCCGGGGATCGCCGCTGCCGGGCATCCCGGCCGAATAGTGGTAGTTGACCCCGTCGATGGTGACATAAGGCAAAATCCTCACGCTCCTTGGAGAGTCTCTCACAAGATGAAAAAATACCGGCGCCAGGACCGGTTTTTTTCATAAGATGTTTTTTAGTGGTGCGAGTGTGCGTCGCAGCCGTGGCCGTGACCGGAGTCCCGGGGCGCGTCTTCGTATTTTTTCCACATTGCCATCAGGGCGTATGCCACCGCCAGCATTCCCACAGTGGTGACGGCGCCGAAAACAATTCCCTGCCACCCTGTTTCAAAAAACATTTTTTATCTCCTCCCCAACCCCCGTGTCTTCCTGGCGCAAGACATAAGGTCAGATGCAGATTACTGTCCCGCCCTGCGGGATAATTCCTCCAGAATATTCTTCAGGTGCTTGGTGGATTCTCCGTACCCGGCCCAGTCGCCGGCTTTGAGCCTGTTCAGGCCCTCTTCGTAAACCCGGTTGGCCTCGGCGGCCAGCTCCTTTATCGACTTCTGGGCCTTGGTGTCGGGGGATTCCACCTGGGGCCTTTCAACCGCCCTGGCCGCGCTCTGGCCGAATATCCTCTGCAGGGCCTGGTCCAGGGTGGGCTCCATGACAATCTTTTCCCCGTGGGCCACTATGACCCTTCTCAGTTCGGGCATCCTGCTCTGTTCAGACTGCAGGTAGAGGGGCTCGACGTACAGCAGGGCGTCTTTGACCGGTATCACCAGGAGGTTGCCCCTGATTACCGATGTTCCCCTCTGGCTCCACAGGTTCAGCTGCTGCGATATATACGAGTCCTGGTTTATCCTGGCCTCAACCTGCGCGGGGCCGTAGACAAGCTCCTGCTTCGGGAATTCGTACAGCAGCAGCTTCCCGTAATTTTCGCCGTCGGACCGGCCCGCCAGCCAGGAGATCATGTTTATTTTCTTGTGCGGCGTGAAGGGCAGTATCTGGATAAATTCAGGATTCTTCTCGCCGGGCAGCTTGACGATGGTATAGTACGGCTCCATGAGCTGCTCCTTCTGCCCGAAAAGCTCGGTGGGCAGGCTCCACTTGTCCTCCTTGTTGTAGAAGACCTCGGGGTCTTCCATGTGGTACACCAGGTACTTAACAGCCTGGATCATGAACAGGTCTTCGGGGTACCTGATGTGGCCGCGCAGGCCCGCAGGCATGTCCGAAAGGGGCTTGAACATGCCGGGGAAAATCTTCGAGTAGGTTTGTATCAGCGGGTCGCTTTCGTCGGCCACGTAAAAGGATACATTGCCGTCGTAGGCGTCTACCACCACTTTAACCGAATTCCTGATGTAGTTCAATCCCCTCTCGAAGGGTTCGGAATAGGGATACATGTCGGTGACCGTATATGCGTCCCAAATCCAGTAAAGTTTTCCGCCCTCGATGACAATGTAGGGGTCCTTGTCGTATTTCAGGAACGGGGCGATTTTGGGAACCCTCTGGTTCAGGCTGCGGTAGTACAGCACCTGGCTGTCCCCAGTTACCTCGCCGGACAGGAGCAGCTTGTAATCTCCCAGGGACAGGGCGAACAGGGCCCTTCTCAGGATGGACCCCACTTTTACCCCGGTGTTCCCGGCAAATCTCGTGTAGGCGTTGTCTTCGCCTTGGGGATAGTCAAATTCGTCGGTCCTTGTGTTGACGATCACGTAATTGTCGGTCAGTTCGCCGAAGTATATCTCCGGCCTTTCCACCTTCAGGTCGATATTCGACACCGGCGGTATATCCTTGATCATCAGCTGGGGCAGCCCCTCGGAGGTCACCTCGTTGACCGGGCTGGCCACCACCCCGTATCCGTGGGTGTACTTCAGCTTCTGGTTGACCCAGGTCTTGGCGTTATCGGGCAACTGCTGCTGGTTCAGTTCCCGGGGCGAAACCATCAGCTGGCGGTACTTGCCGTTAATCATGTAACGGTCCACGTCTATGCTCTTGAGCTCGTAATAGGTTCTCATCTCCTGGATCTGGGCGTAGGTCTGCTGCAGGGGCCGGTAGTCCCACAGCCTGATGTTGTCCACCGTGTCCCTGTTCTGCTGGATGTCCTCCGCGGTCAGGCTCTTTCCGGCCGGGAAGGCTTTTCTCTCCACCTTGTCAAGGTTGTACGCCATCCGGGTGTACTTGATGCTGTTTTCAATATAGGGCTTTTCCCGGTTCAGCTCGTTGGGCACCACGTAAAATTTCTGAACAAACACCGGGTAAACGCCGCCCAACAGCACCGACACCAGGATCAGCGTCACCACCGAGTATATGACCAGCCTGAACCTTTTCAGAAATATATTTACGAGAATGGCCAGCGCAATGACGATCGACACGTAGAAAAGAATCTTGTATGCCAGCAGGTTGGCGTGGATGGCCGTGTAGCCCGGGCCGTGGGCTATCACGCCCGGCAGGTGCAGGAGGTTGTACTGCTCCAGCTTGTACCCGAAGGCCCTGGCCAGGAAGAATATCGCCGCCAGAAATGAAATGTGATACCTGGCCGCGTCCGACCTGAGAAAGCCCCTTCCCTGGCCGCCGGCGCTGTCGGCCACGAAGTAGGCCAGGGCCACCCAGAAGGCGGTCAGGAACACCGACCAGATGAAAAGCCTGTATATGAACTCGTAGAAGGGTAGCTGAAAGACGTAAAAACCGATGTCCTTGAAGAAAATCGGGTCTACTTCCCCGAATGGGGTCGGATGCAGGAACTTTTGCAGGATTACCCAGTCGCCGGTAACAGCGCTCCCCACGAAAAACGCCATGACCAGGCTGATCAGGGCATATACGGCCGTAATCGGGCCGGATTTGGCGTATTGGCTCAGGGGCGACCTGTATAGGGTAACGACGTTGTTTTCATCCTCCAGAATCCTGCTCTGGTTGGCGGCCTTAATAATCTGAGACTTGGTGGGCAGGAGGTTGGCGAAGATCAGGATGAAAAAGGCCGTTCCCACGGCCAGCTTCAGGCCGATTTCCGAAAATATGATGGTAAGAAAGGTGTTCTGGTAATGAACGGACTGAAACCACAGCCAGTCGGTGTAAAGGTTGGCCCCCCATCGGGCCAGGGCCAGTACGGCTACCAGGATGACAAACAGAACTGTCAGAAATCTTTGCCTCATCAGATAAAGTAACCCCCCGAAACTTGCTTCGACCTCTGTTGTGGGTAATTACATGGGTTTGGGAACCTTCTGGACCTGGTCTGACTCGCTTCTTATCTTGGCTTCACAAATCTGGCAAAAAACAACCGGCTTCTTGGCGGGAACATCGTCTTCATCCTCGTCGTAGGGATCGGGCTTGAACACTTCAATTTCCACGGGTCTCCCGCACATGATGCAGTTTAGCTTCATTTTTTCCCTCCCCGGCGGCATGTATTATTATTGCTTAATTCGTCAACGATCCCCCGTTTCCTGCCTTTATCGTCAGGGGTATTTTTAAGGTTTTTTGTACATAGCAACCTGGTCTGTTATAATATAGCTGTCTCTATGCGAAGTGCTTTCTCAAATCCCCGGCCATGTCCTCAGGCAGGCACAGCGTCCAGGGGTCATGATGCAGGATTTGAATGTTGCTGACATCGCTTCCGACCAGCGGAAAGAGTGTGAACCGGCCGACCACCCGGACGGTGCAGCAGAAACCCCTATCCTCCCCGCCGGTGAAATACATGGCCATGTTGAAAGCCGGAATGTTTGCGGAATCGTAATAGCCGATTATCTTTTTCAGCCCTCCGGCAAGTTCTTCAACATGTTCGTGGGTGACGTCCCTGATTGTGGAGCAGCCCCTGATCACCGCCGTTACATCCCCCAAGGCCAGGGGCGCGAAGGTCACCAGCCAGTGTATCCTGCCGGTCGATCCCAGATCCCTTTCTCCCCCTTTTTCGGCCCCGATCAGGTCCTCCCAGTACTGGCGGCCGTGCCTTTCGAAATAGCGGGCCGCCGAGGCCACCACGTCCCCGTCCAGGTTGCACGGATCGGAACCGGAGATGACCTGCAGGTGGGGGTGGATGAGGGACCCCCCGGCATAGGGCATGTAATTCCAGTTAATCGAGCTGTACCTGGAGTTGGCGGGATCCTTTTCGGCCACAACCCTGAGGTACTCCAGCCCGACCTCTATACTGTCCCTGATTACGTCCGGCCGGATATCCTGCATTGAAAGGTAGTGGTCCGGAGCCATGACCACGACGGCGCTGTGGTTTTCATAGGGGTGCAGGTTGGGTATCAGCACCGCTTCACCCACCCTTAGCCTTCCCCCCGGGATAAAATCCTCCGGAAAGCGGGGTGCGGCCTTTTCGATCACTCCCGGGCAAAAAGGGCAAAACCTCTGCCTTGATTCCTCCACGAAGGGCGTCCAGTCATGCCGGGAAAAGGTTATCTTGCGGAAGGGAAAGACCCTGACCATTTTCCCCGTCAGGGGGTCGTACCTTTTTTCACTGTTTACCTCGACCAGCTCAAAATTTTTTGTCGGGTCGTGGTATTTCGTCCTGCCCACAACTCTCTTGAAATCTATCATCAACAAACCTCCCCTCGCGATCAGCCGCCGTGACATCCCGTACATACTCATTATAACCCATTTTAACTAATTATTGCACTATTTATTCGAATCTTTACACGGGAGCACACCGCATGCCACGCCTTTCAGCCGCCGGGGTCAACTTAAATAGACCCTAAGGCTGACAATGCATGTGGGGGGAAGATTTTCAAGCCGATCGCATGTTGCCGGACCACACGGAATGCCGGCAAAGCAACAGGACGCTGCCTTGCCTTGAGCCTATTGCGATCTTCAAAAACGCCTGAAAATAAAGGAAAAACAAGAACTGCAAAATAGTTTTTACCCCGGAAAAAAGCATAAATACTGGAGTTTTTAGCAGGAAAATAGCTTCTATAGCGGAAATTGACCCCCAAAAAAAAGTATCCCCCTCTCCGGTGGTGAAATGTTCTTTAGCCAAAAAAACAAAACCACAGGAAAAAAGGGGGACTACAGGCGTCGGGACGGCAGCCTGTGGGAGAAAGTAAAAACCTGGTTTGGCTACAAACTGCATCTGATAGTAGAAGCTAATTACGAGCTGCCGGTGGCGTTCAGCGTAACGCCGGCTTCCTGGGCGGAAGTTCCCCAGGCCCA
>DYET01000124.1 GCA_020725625.1 Desulfovirgula sp.
CAGGAGGACATCCGGCTTGGTGGCCAGCACTGCGGTGAGCTGGGATGAGAAATCGGTCTCGGTGTAGTAGTTGGCGGGCTTATCCGCGGTAATCGTGCCGCCCTTCTTGGTCCAGTGTTCCTTGAAGGCGGTTCTCCACTCGTCGCCGTAAGCTCCCAATGTCACCACCATGCCGGCCTTCTTCCATCCCTGGGCCATGGCGAACTCGGTGAAGGAGTTTACGTATGCCGTGAACGGGGGAGGAATGGCCACCACCAGCTTGTTGTTGAGCTGGACGACCTTCGGGGTGCTGGTATAAGCCATCATTATGAACTCGTTGCCCTTCTCCTGGTTGATCTGCATCATGGGGGCAGTGGTGTTGAAGACCGGGTTGAATACGGCCGGCGCCTTGAACTGGTTGCGGAACCTGCGGGCGTTGTTCACGGCGTTGGTGGGGTCGGCCATGTCGTCGAGCTTTTCCAGCTTGAACACATACTTCTTGCCGCCCACGGTGATGCCGCCGGCGCTGTTTATTTCGTTGATGGCCATGTCAATTCCGTTCACGCAGTCCTGGCCGTACTCCGCGGCCGGGCCGCTAAGGGGACCGGTATAGCCGATGACCACTTCCTTGGGTTTTTCACCTGCTGCGGGGGCCGGCTTTTCCTCCTTTTTGGACCCGCACCCGGCGGTCACCAGAATCAGTCCCAGGACCAGTGCCAGGAACACACCGAAAATACGTTTCATTAAAACCCACTCACTCCTTTTTTCTTTTAATTCTGGCGGATAAGATTATTTGCTGTCTCGAAACACCTCCCCCGGTAGTGTGTTTGATTGTCAAAGCCCCGGAAACCCGCACATATTGTATTGTGTGGTTAAGGACACGGAGACCAAAAAATCGACAATATATAAAAAAGGGCAACAGTTGTCATTATTCTGAATCTTAAGTATATAGCAAAAGACATGCCATAGGGAGGATTAATCCGCTAACAGCAATTAATCAATAATAAAAAGGTATTTTTTAACCTTTAATTGTCAGTAATATTTTGACTTTTTTTATGTGTAAGTGTTGAGAAATTAAACGCGGTAAAAACAAGAAAATCCCACAGACCTGCTGTGGGAGCCTTTCATTTTGACCAGGACTTCAGGGTATGGTAGTTGTGGTTCAGGGATCCGACAAGCGACGCCATTAGATCCCCTTCCTCCTTTAAAATCTCAACCCTTATCAATTCCGCCTGGTAGAAGGGTTCTTCCAGGAAGCGCTCCACCCAGTATTTAATTCTGGCAAACATCTATTAACATCTCCTTTAACATCAATAATTTATTATTTTCATTTTCATCTTACTCCCGGCAGTAAAAAAAATAAATTGTCCGCCGTTTAAATGTTGATAGCCGGTGTCCACCGTTTCACAAGGCCTCCGCCGCGCCGCTCGGCAAGGCGAAGGTTTCACAAAGGTCTTTAAAAACTTTTTCGGCTGCCGAACCGTGCCGTGGTTTCCGTCGTCAATTGGGTATAAAAAGGAAACCCCTTCTCAGGGATGAAAGGAGGCCGAAAATGTCTAAATTAAAGACGGTTGCAATTTTTCTCGCCCTGGCGGCGGCTGTCGCACTGACCCAGTATCTTTTCCCCCGTCAGTCGGTGGCCGAAGAGCCCAGGAGATTCGCCAGCAAGCAGCAGTTGGCCGAATACATCAGATCCGCCGGAATTCTGGCGCGGTTCGGGTATGACTATCAAGTACGGGAGCTGAGTATCTCCGGGGTTGTTCAGCCGATGACCAGGAAGGAGGCGGCGGCAGGGTCCCCGGCCATGTCCGCCGATGTCCACTCCACCACCAATGTCCAGGTTGAGGGGGTCGACGAGGCCGACGTGGTAAAAAATGACGGGAAATATCTGTACGTCGTTTCGGGCCGCCAGGTCCACATTCTGGAGGCGTATCCTCCGGAAAGGGCCAGGCTTTTGTCCACCATCAGGTGCGACGGCCGCCCCTCGGAAATGTTGCTGAACGGTTCCAGGCTGGTGGTGATCAGCGGGAGGTCTACGGCCCCGGGTACCGCCGTGACCGTCTACGATATCTCCGACCCTGCAAATCCGGCGGAAGTCAGAAGACTGGCCTGGGAGGGCGGCTTCACCAGTTCCAGGATGATCGGCAATTACGCCTACCTGGTGATAAACATGCCGGTGGCCTTTGAGGGTGATGACGTCAGGCTGCCCCGGCTTACTGAAAACAACGGGGTCAGGGAAGTCCCCCCGGAAGAAATATACTACTTCGACTGCCCGGACTACTCGTACAGGTATACCTTGATCGTTGCGGTAAACACGGCCGGCGATGAAGGGGAGTCCTCTTTGAGGACAATTCTAACCGGGGCTTCCCAGAATGTTTACGCCTCCCCCGGGAACCTCTATTTTGCAGGACCCAAGGCTCCGGACCCGGGCCCCCTCATCGGCGGCCTGATCGAGGGCCTGGCCTCCCTGGTCGGCGGGGAGACCGCAGCTGAGATCAGGACTATCGGGTCATCGGGCTTAAGTCCCGAAATAAAAATTTCCAGGGTGGAACAGGTCCTCCAGGATTACCTGGCCGGGCTGGACTATGCCGGGGCGGCCGCCCTGGAGGAGAAGACAGACTGGCTGCGCCGGAAATTTTACCGGGACCTGGCCAGGGAAAGGGACAAGACGGTTATATACAAGTTTTCCCTCCAGGGCCCAGACGTCCGGTACAGGTGCCGGGGGGAGGTCAATGGAAAACTTCTCAATCAGTTTTCAATGGACGAAGCGGGAGGATATTTCAGGGCGGCCACCACCTCCGAGGCGTTTATACTGAGTGAAAGGCCGGTCACCCGGAACAATATTTACGTTATGGACGAAAATTTGAATGTGGTGGGCAGGCTGGAGGGGCTGGCCCCGACCGAGCGCATATATTCCGCCAGATTTATGGGCAGCCGGGCATATCTGGTGACCTTCAGGAGGATCGACCCCCTGTTTGTAATCGATTTGAAGAATCCGGAAAGCCCCAGGGTGCTGGGAGAGCTGAAAATCCCGGGATATTCCGATTATCTCCACCCGTATGATGATAACCACCTGATCGGTGTAGGCAAGGAGCTTGATCCGGGGCCTGAACCGGCACCGCTGTTGGTGGAACCGTTCATCCGCAGGCCGGAATTGATCCCGCTCCCGCCGGTAAGGCCGCAGGGCGTCAAGATTTCCCTGTTCGACGTCAGCAACCCCGCCAGGCCGGTGGAGATTTCAAAGTACGTCGTGGACCACCCGTACTCCGATTCCGAGGTTTCCAGAAATCACCGGGCCTTTCTTTTCAGCCGGACCAGGAATCTGGTGGCGCTGCCGGTTTCCTACCCCGAAATGGGACCCGCATCCGGGGAAAAATTAATCCCGCCCCTCCGCAGGCCCTGGCAGGGAATGTACGTTTTCAGCGTTTCCCCTGCGGGCGGAATAAGCCTCCGGGGAAAGATCAGCCACCCGCCTGCGGCTGACGGCCGGGGCTACGATGTTTACGACCCGGTGAAAAGGGCGGCCTACATACAGGACGTTTTTTACACGGTTTCGGACGGGGCGGTAAAACTGAGCAGAATCGAGGACCTCAGGGAGATTAAACTGATCCGCCTGCCGCAGGGGGTCAGGTAGGTAACGGGGGTAAGGGAACTCGCGACGGGACCGGGCTTTATTTAATAAAGATTTCTTTTGATGTAATCCTTTATTTCATTCCAGCTGAACACCCTGGTTACCATTCCGGGGAGACGCCCGCGGTTGTAAGTGGCGTTCATCAAAAGCACGGGAATGCCGCACGAACTCACCTGGATGGCGTTTTTCTTGCTGTCTTCGATAAACAGGTCGACACCCAGATCCAGGCAGGCCCGGCGCTTGTCGTGCTGCCCCAGAAGCTTTAACCGGCTGAATGGTATTTCGTGGCTTTTCAGCCAGGCCGCGGTCTGATCGAGATATTTGGGGGACCGGGCTGAGATCAGATGGATTTCAAAGTCCCCGGCCAGTTCATTTATGCCCGGCACCGCGCCGGGGTAAGGGGCTGCTTCCTGGATGATTTCCAGTTCCCAGGTCATGATCAGTTTGTCCAGCTGCGCCCGGTTTATCCCGAACATTTTTTTAGGCCTGAAGTTTGCGAAGTCGGCAAGGGTGTAACCGGTTCCGAAATACTTGTTCAGCTTTGCGATGATTACCGGCTGCGAGTTCGCCACCACACCGTCGATGTCGATGCCGATTATCTTCATTAGTTGCTGTTGTGCCGCTCCTTCCCGCGGGTCAGAGATCGGGCAGCCTTCGCCGGCTGCCCGATAGCCCGGTATTCCAAGTGCACCCAGGTTATTTCAATAGACTCCTTCAGTACATAAATTGTTGTGGTCAATAATCAGTTGCCGATGGTTTCGTAGTGTTTGGGGTCTTCAATCTGATGGTGGTAATTTCTAAATTCCATGTGCGCCGTGGCCAGCAATATGGCAACGAGCAGTGAAAAAGCAACTATTTTCCAAAAACTCAACCTGTTCACTCCCGGATTCACCACCCTGTTGTGAAAGGGGGACTTCACTTTTTTTCTTTCATTTTTAATTTTAACAAAAATCCAGGGCAGCGGTGAAAATAATTTGGCGGCATGCCGCGGCCCTGATTCAATAAACAGCTTTGGCGGGCTTCAGATTTTTTGCAGGGGAACGTCCAGCCTGGCGTCCCTTCCGCAGGCCGGGCAGGTGAAAAGGTGGGTACAGCGGGGGGATTCAAAGGAATTGTTGAAATAAGGGCTGTACGGACCGAGATAGTCGGTTGCCGGGCCCGAATCCACCATTTCTTCTCCGCAGGGACAGACAGGGGCGTTTTTCATCAGGCCGGTGCATGCCGGGCACATTGTGGTCACGGTCGTAACCCCCGGAATAGTTTTTTTAAGGCAGTCATATCATTTCTTCCGGTCCCGGCGGGTATGCGCAAAAGACGGCATAACCCGGCGGCGTCCGCGGAATAATGAGTTATAGACCATTTTGGAGGTGGGGATGTGGCTTCCGGACCGGAACGGAAACGTGAAGAAGACGGCTTCCCCCGGATTGACGAACTGGTGTCGGCGGCCCTGGAGGCAGCCGGAGAATTTTTAACCTATGACCAGGAAAGGGTGGATAAAATTGTCCACGCCATGGCCCTGGCCGGCCTGGACAGGCACATGCCGCTGGCCAGGATGGCGGTGGAAGAGACCCGCCGGGGAGTTTACGAAGACAAGATCGTCAAAAACATTTTCGCCACCGAAACCGTGTACCACAGCATCAAGTACAAGAAAACCGCGGGCATAATCAGGGAGAACGAGGAGGAGGATTACCTGGAGGTGGCCGAGCCGGTCGGGGTTGTAGCGGCCGTGGTGCCGGTAACCAACCCCACCTCGACCACCATGTTCAAGTCACTGATCTGCATCAAGACAAGAAACCCGGTTGTTTTCAGTTTCCATCCCGGGGCCGTCCGCTGCAGTTCCGAGGCGGCCCGCACCATGCTGGACGCGGCCGTTTCCGCCGGGGCCCCCCGGGGGTGCATTTCCTGGATTGAAAGTCCTTCCATAGAGGCCACCAACTACCTGATGAGGCATCCGGGGGTTTCCCTGATCGTGGCCACCGGGGGGGCGGGGCTGGTGAGGGCGGCGTACAGCGCCGGAAAGCCCGCCCTGGGTGTGGGTCCCGGAAACGTCCCCTGTTATATGGAAAAAACCGCCAATCTCAGGCGGGCGGTGACCGACCTGGTGATCAGCAAGACCTTCGACAACGGCATGATCTGCGCCTCGGAGCAGTCGCTGATCGTGGACAGGGAAATTGCCGGCCGGGTCATTGAGATCATGAAGGAATTCGGCTGTTACTTCACCGGGCCCGAGGAGACGGACAGGCTGGAAAGGCTGTTTGTAAAGGACGGCAGCGCCTGTTCCCTCAACCCCGACGTAGTGGGCCGGTCCGCGCCCGAGATCGCGGCTATGGCCGGGTTTACGGTGCCCCCGGGAACAAAAATACTTGTGGTTCCCTTGTCCGGGGTCGGGCCCGAATACCCCCTTTCCTTTGAAAAGTTGAGCCCGGTGCTTTCGTTTTATGTTGTCGATTCCACCGCCGGGGGCATCGGACTGTCTGAAAAGGTGGTTGAGTTCGGGGGATTGGGCCACTCGGCGGTCATTCACTCGGAGGATGAAAGGGTCGTCGTGGAGTTTTCGCGGAGGATCAGGACCGGCCGGATCATGGTGAATTCCCCCGCCACCCACGGGGCGATAGGGGACCTTTACAATGTAAACGTTCCCTCCTTCACCCTGGGCTGCGGGTCCATGGGAAGCAACAGCACAACCTCCAACGTCAGCGTGGAGAACCTGATCAACATCAAGAGGGTGGCCCGGAGGAGGGAAAAGCTGCAGTGGTTCAGGGTTCCCGAGAGGATTTACTTCGACCATGGATCGATCAGCTACCTGAGCAAGCTGCCGGGGATAGAGAGGGCTTTTATCGTCACCGACCCGGTCATCCTCAAGCTGGGTATGGTGGAAAAGGTGGTTTATCACCTCAACAGGCGGGAAAAGCGGGTATCGGTGGAGGTTTTCAGCCAGGTGGAGCCGGATCCTTCCCTGGACACCGTCAAAAAGGGCTGTGAGGCCATGAATGACTTTAAGCCCGACACGATTATCGCCCTGGGCGGAGGATCGCCCATCGACGCCGCCAAGGCCATGTGGCTTTTTTACGAGCACCCGGAAGTGGAGTTTGAATACCTCAGGCTGAGATTCCTCGACATCAGAAAAAGGACGTACAAGTTCCCCAAACTTGGGAGAAAGACCGTTTTTGTAGCCATCCCCACCACCAGCGGGACGGGGTCCGAGGTCACGGCCTTTGCCGTCATCAGCGACAGGGGAAAGCACATCAAATACCCCCTGGCCGACTACGAGCTGACCCCGGACGTGGCCATCATCGACCCCAACCTGGCCGCAGGCATGCCCCCGAAGGTGACTGCCGACACCGGTATGGACGTGCTTACCCATGCCCTGGAGGCCTACGTTTCGGTAATGGCCTCGGAGTACACCGATGCCCTGGCCCTGAAAGCGGCAGACCTGGTGTTCAGGTACCTGCCCCGGTCCTACCGGAATCCCGGGGACAGGGAAGCCCGGGAGAAGATGCACTACGCCTCCTGTATCGCCGGGATGGCCTTCACCAACGCCTTCCTGGGTGTGAACCACAGCCTGGCCCACAAGCTGGGAGCCGAGTTCGGCGTTTCCCACGGCCGGGCCAATGCCGTTCTGCTGCCGTACGTGGTGGCGTACAACGCCAGCCCGCCCGCCAAGTTCACCCCCTTTCCCCAGTACGAGTATTTCAGGGCGCCGGAAAAATACCGTGAGGTGGCCTCACACCTCGGTATTGAGGCTTCCACCCCGGAGCAGGGAGTGGTTTCTCTAATCCAGGCCGTCATGAGGCTGTCCACTGATCTCGACATGCCTCTGAACCTGGCCGGTCTGGGAATCAACGCCGACAAGTTCGCCGGCATGATCCCGTACATGGCCGAGGAGGCCTTTGACGACCAGGTCACCGGAACCAACCCGAGGAGCCCGCTGATTTCCGAACTGGCCGACCTTTACCGTCTTTCATACGGCCCCCCGTTAAGCGGCGGCATCGGGGAAAACCTGGTGGACGCCAAGTACCTGGAGGTTCTCCGGAGAGGCCTTTAATTAATGAAAATAAATCCCCTGTGCCAGGGGATTTTTTGCTTAACCGGACCAATCCCTTTTACTGCTCCATTTGCCTGGCCAGAAAACCGGCAGCGGTCTCTGCCAGCTTCGCTTCCAGATTGGTCATCTGGACCTTTTCCCTAGAGGCTATGATTACCGTTCCGATGGATGTTCCTTCCGAGATGATGGGTGCTATTACAGCCGCTTCAAAGGCTGACCTCTGGTCTTCGGTGATTGCCACTGTGGCGGAAAAGACTTCGGCCTTCTTGTTTTCCATTACCTCTTCCACGGCGCTGCTTATGGTTTGATTCAGCAGATCCTTGATGTTTTTACCGGCTACTGCCACCACGCTGTCCTTGTCGGTTATTATGGCCGCGTGTCCGAGGGCTTCGTTGAGCGATTCGGCATACTCCTGAGCAAACTGCCCCAGTTCGTTTATGGGGGAATACTTCTTGAGCATTATCTGCCCTGCTCTGTCCACATATATCTCCAGCGGGTCCCCGTTGCGTATTTTTAAGGTCCTGCGAAGTTCCTTCGGAATGACTACCCTGCCCAGGTCATCTATTCTGCGCACAATACCCGTTGCCTTAGCCAACGAATATCACCTCCTTGTGGTTTGTTAAACTTATGGTTCCTTGTTTTTATAAAAAATATGCCATAGAAGGTATAAGCAGAATAAGTAAAATATGTCAGGGACAAGGTGTCCGGGGACGGATTCGTATAGCGGCAAATTCTTCATCAGGGAATTGATAGCCGGCGAGTAAACGTGTTGCCGTACTTATCTAAGACACTTTCCTTTGTAGGGGCATGGTGTGATAACTTTACTAATTGCCTAAAACTGAGCGGTGATCCTCTTTTTTAAAAAAATTTTACAGTGTACACTGGTTTTTTGGTTTCTGCTTACCGGATCAAAGTCTAAGTTTCATCTAAATATCCCTATGTGGAGAAATTATTTCCTTGATTATGTAATAAATTCTGATAAAATATGAAACAAATAATTAATTTCTTTTAACCACCTGGTGGCAAAAAAGGTGATTAATTTGAATATTAACGGCAGGATCAGGGTAATGCTTTCGACGGAAGGCACTTACCCCTTTCATCAGGGGGGCGTAAGCACCTGGTGCAATGTACTGGTGGAGAAACTTCCCAATATAGATTACGTTATTTACAGCATAATCATGAATCCCTTTGTGACCCAGAAATTTAGCCTGCCGGACAATGCCAGCCTGATCAAGGTGCCGCTTTGGGGTACCGAGGAACCCAGTGAGCATTTGACCACACCCTTTTCCAAGGTTTACACCGCCAAGAGATATACAGACAGCAAGGTTATCCAGAGAGAATTCATACCCTTATTTAAGGAACTTATAGAAGAAATTGTCAGCATCGACAAAAACCCTTTGAAGTTTGGCAATGTTCTTTTCGAAATTCACAAGTACCTCAGGGATTATGATTATAAAAACAGCTTCAAGTCGGAAATGGCCTGGAAAGTTTTTAAAAGCACAGTTTTGGAACACTCTGCCGACAGCCGGAACAAGCTTGCCATGCCAAGCGTTTTTGACCTTACCCAAAGCCTGGGGTGGATATACAGGTTTTTGGTGATTCTAAACACGCCCCTGCCCCGGGTGGACGTGTCCCATTCGGCCGCCGCCGCCTTTTGCGGCATACCCTGCGTGCTGGCCAAGCTGGAAAACAAGACCCCATTTTTGCTGACGGAGCACGGGGTATACCTGAGGGAACAGTACCTGTCCCTTTCCCGCAGGGGATACTCCTCGTACCTCAATACTTTCCTGATTCGCCTGATTCACTCGGTGGCCGGCCTCAATTACGCCATGGCCGACCAGGTTTCCCCGGTATGCGCCTACAATACCAGGTGGGAGAGGATTTTTGGAGTTGAAGCCCATCGTATCCAGGTGATCTACAACGGTGTGGACAAGGACATATTCTCACCTTCTCGGGATTACCATAACAGCCCGCACCCCACGGTGGTTGCCGTGGCCAGGGTGGACCCGGTGAAGGATTTGGTCACCCTGATCAGGTGCGCGGCCATAGTTAGGGATAGAATCCCGGACGTCAGGTTTATCGTTTACGGATCGGTGACGGTGCCGGAATACTACGAAGAGTGCCTGGTTCTGCGGAAGGAACTGGACCTGGAGGAAACATTCATTTTTGCCGGACACACCGACGATGTCCCCTCGGCATACCGCAGCGGAGACGTAATCGCCCTTACCAGCGTCACCGAGGCGTTTCCCTATTCGGTGGTGGAGGCCATGATGACGGGAAAACCGGTTGTGGCCACCGATGTGGGTGGAGTAAGAGAGGCCATAGGGGACTGCGGCCTTGTGGTCAAGCCCCGCCGTCCGGAGGAATTTGCCCGGGCACTGATCATGCTGCTGGAGGACCCGGCCCTGCGCGTTTCCCTCGGCAAGGAAGCAAGGGAGAGGGCTCTGAACCACTTTACCATCGAGCGGGCTCTGGAATTATACCTCAACAGCTACAGGAGGCTGGCGGCCAGGTATGTGGAGCCCAGGGTTGTCCCCATAAGTTTGAAACGGCAGAAGCTGCTGGCGGAAAGGGGCTATGCCCTGGCGGATATGGGGTACTGGCGGGAGGCTATTACCCAGTTCCGACAGGCCGTCAAGGCCGCCCCGGGCTCCGCCGCCGTTCCTGTGCTGCTCACGGAGATAGCCAGGGCGTACAACAACCTCGGAGAATTTGACCTGGCTTTCAGCGAACTGGAGAAGGCAGAAATAATGGCTGAGTATTTGGAGGCACTCAGGATTGCCTGATGAGTGAGATGGGTGGTGTGTTTGACAAATGAAGACAAATTACAAGCGATCACTTTGGGGTTACGACCCGGCCGGTGTGAACAACCTGGTCAATAAAATGGATCGGGATTATAAAGACACCATTATACAGCTGAAAAAGCAGCTGGCCGACGAGGTTCACCACCTTGAGCTGCTGAAGGCTGAAGTCCGGAAAATAAAAAGGGATGTAGATTCGTACAGGTCCCTTGAAAATGAGATCTCCCGGTTGCTGCTGAAAGCTCACCTGGAGGCTGCCGAAAAGGTCTACGCGGCGTTGCAGAAAGCCGAACAGGTGGAAAAGGGCGCGGCGGAAAAGGTCATGCTGAAAAGGAATGAGCTGGTCAACCTGAAGGCAACCATGGAAAAAGTGAAGAACGAAATCAATTCAATGGTTGCCCAGTACCTGTCGGTAATAGAGAAGGCCGAGGGGGAGTAGGCAGATGCAGGCTATAGCCGGTAAACTGCTTGGCTACAACAGGCAGCAGGTGGATGAACACCTGGAGAAAATCCGTGCGGCCCAGGAAGCCGAAATACTTTTAATAAAAGAAAATATTGAAGCCTGCAAGCTGGAACGGGACCTCCTGGCCAGGGAACTGGAAGCGCTGCGGGAAGAAAGGGAAAGGTATGTCAAATCCGGCCAGTTGCTGAAGTATGCCCTGGAAAGGATAGAGAGTGCGGTTCTTCTGATTAACAAAGCCTCGGAAGACGATATCAAAAAGATAAATGCGGAATTGACCCGGAAAATAACGGTCCACGGCAACTATGTGGCTGATCTCGATAAAGAAATAAACCAGACCAGGGCCAAAATGGACGCGATGCTGCGGAGCATACTGCAGTTCAGCAGGGAAAAGGACGGACCCGCTGAGGAGGACTCTGCCGCCAGGAAAGTGGTGGGGACGATATTTTCCCCTGCAAGCAAATCGGAAATTGTGTCGGCCATGGGTGAAGACATCATCGGCAAGTCCGTAGTCGGATCCAACGGGGCGCTGGTGGGCCGGGTGGATAGTCTTTTCATCGACCATCAGACCAGGGAAATAAAGGGATTTTACCTTAAGGGCGGAAGGTTTGTCCCCGCCGATTGTGTCATGGCGGTAAAAAAAGACTCCCTGGTAGTTTCCGCTGACTGGCAGAAGGCGAGTGCGCAGCCGGTGGAAAAACTGGAAACCATAAAGGCCCTCATTGAAAAGCATTTTACTGGTGATGTTTCGGCCGGACCGGCGGAGAACCCGGCCGGGACTTCCGGGCAGGTGGAGGCCGGCAAGGAAGATTTAACCCCGGGTGAGGGACTGGAAACTCTGAAAGTTGTGGAAGACGGGCCAGGAGGGCTTGGCGGCGGGTTTTGGGATGACGGCTTTGACAGCGACTTGCCGAACGCTCAACCCCCGGCGGAGAAAGGCGAAACCCCGGGCAGTCCCGTGGCGCCCCGGGAAGATGCTGGCCGGGAATTGCTTTTTTCCCAGTCCGAAACGGCATCCGCGGCCGAACCGCCCGCCTTGGCACATGAATCTCGGGGCGTGACTTCCGCACCTGGGGCCGGAGGGACGGCCGCGGTCAATGACCAGGCCGGGCCGGGGCAAGAAAGCGCTAACCGGGCAAGCCCGGCGGTGGCCAGGGAGATTAAAACCGTCAGGCACAAGTACGTGGTGGGAAAACTGGCCGGCGAGGACCTGCTGGCCGGCGACGGCCGGCTTATCATCGGGAAAAACGAAGTAATTACCCCGGAAATAATCGACAGGGCGGAAAAGGAAGGAAAGCTGGCCGAACTGATAGTCAATATGGTTATACCGGGTTTGGAACAATAACCTATGGAACTGGTTAAAGGCGAATATAACCTGAACCAAAAAGAATCTATTCTTAACGAACTGGTTGATGAAGTTCTCAAGCGCCACATCCAGCCCGAAGACAAGTATGAAGTAGCGGCCATACTTGAGTCTTTGGGCTGGAACGACAGCATGGCTGCGGAGATATTCGGGGCAGAGGACGTTTTTGCCCTGGCCGCCACTGTATGGGACGCCATTCAAACCAAAATAGTATTTGTCCCCACTTCACAGGTTGAGAAAATACACCCTCTGAAGTACCTTCTCCTGATTATAAGGAGTTTCCTGAGGGGCACCATCTTTGCCCTGCCTATGGCTATTTCGGTGTTGTCCATGCTGACCCTGAGGTTTTCGCTCTGGTCCTATGAATACCTGTCATTGGAAAATGCCACCAGTATCGCCATGGGTACCATCCTGAGCTTCATGGCGGTGGGTGGGTTTACCCAGGCCATTGCCCGCCGGGGTTTTATGTATGTGGGGCATGGCTACTACTACATAGCCAGAAGGGTGACCTTTCATTTTGTAAGGATAGGTTATGTAGCCTGCTTGATAACCGCCGGCGCATTCCTTCTTTTTAGCCTCATTTTTTCGGTTTTTCCCTGGAAAATGACATTTATCATCATCCTTTACTTCATGTTCCTCTGCGCCATCTGGCTGTCGGTCACCATCATGTACATTTTGCAGAAGGAACTGGTTTTCACCGGGTTGATCATCAGCGGCATATTCGCTGTTTTCGTCCTGTTCAAGCTGGTGGGGCTGAACATAATCGCTTCCCAGGTGACAGCCCTTTTAATGGTTTCGATAGCCGGTATTGTTGCGGCCCACTATTATTTTGTCCGGGCGGAAAAAGAGATGGAAAAAGGAATAGTCCCGCCCATGCCGAGACTGTCCATCATAGTCTACACCAGCATACCCTTCTTTACATACGGCTTCCTGTATTTTACCTTTCTTTTTACAGACCGGGTGATGGCCTGGTCCACCAACAACCTCTACATGCCCTACCTGATCTGGTTCAGGGGCGAATACGAACTGGGCCTGGACTTCGCCCTGATCACCCTGATCCTGCCCATGGGCGTGGTGGAGGTGGTGGTGAACGAGATTATGATGAACCTCGAGGCCAACCAGAAAAACCATATGGCCTCCGAAGCCGGGCGGATGAGCAGGATGTACATGCTGCTGTACTTCAAGAGGATCGTTTTTGTGGCCCTGTTTTCCCTGTTGAACGCGGTGGCCCTTTATTTTGTGATCAAGTTTTTCAGTACCTCGGGCACTTTTGAGTTAAATCTATTTACCAGCCGGACAACCCAGTTTGTTTTCATCTGGGCGGTGGTGGCCTACGCCGTGGTGGCGGTGGCGCTGATGAACTCGCTGATCCTGTTCTGCCTGTCCCAGCCCGATATGGTCTACCGGTCCACTCTTTATTCTTTTTTAATAAACTTGTTCCTGGGTTTTGTCCTCAGCCGCTGGGTGGACTACAGCTGGGCGGTGTTCGGGCTCCTGGCCGGATCGCTGGCCTTTGCTTACATTACCTCCCGGCGGGTATTAAAGGTGTTCAATAAGCTGGATTACTACCTATACTCCGCTTCTTAAGAAGGGATCCTGTTGTACTCGGATTTCGGCAACCAGTTGATAAACATGGCCAGGTACGGGTTTGCCTTCTGCCTGGTTTATATACTCTGGCCCCTGGTCCTGTTCAGGTACCGGGAAGAGGGCGGCCTGGAAGGTTTTATGTCCAGGTACGCTAAGATGGTTTGCCTGACCATAGCCATCGTTTATATTCTGGTCATAATCAAGCTCTATGAACTGATTTCCCTGGTGGCCGTGCTGGTCATCCTGTCCCTGTACGGCATAGTGGCCGGCGGAGTTTGGAGAAGCAACCCGAGGGAACTGGGGACCAGAATCGTCACCTGGATTTATGACCTGCTGGACGGGCTGATCCACCCGGTGAAGATTGCGGCGGATTGGGGCCGGGACCAGGCCCGGTCGCTTAATGAAGCGGTGTACCGCCGGTTCGGCAGTGCGGCGGCAGCGGGCAACACCCTTCTGTTTGCGGGGGTTTTTTTATACGCCGCCTACCTGAGGTTCTACGACGCCGTCATGCACGCCGCCCCGGCCATGTCCGACGCCTATGTAACCCTGGCCTGGATGAAGTACATAGAGAAAAGGATACTGTTTTATGACGGAATCTACCCCCAGGGTTTTCACATCTACCTTTCCGTATTGCGCAAGTTTGCCACCAACGATTCTTTATATATCCTTAAATATACCGGTCCCCTTAACGGCGTGCTGGCGGCCCTGGGCGTCTATTTCGCAGTTTCAAGGTTTACCGGCCGGAAAGTGCCGGGCATTCTGGCCGCCTTTGTATACGGCGTCCTGGGCAGCTATCTGCCCCTTCAGTGGGAAAGGCAGGCGTCTACCAATTCCCAGGAATTTGCCCTGGTTTTTCTGGTGCCGGCCTGGTATTTCGCCGCAAACTACCTGAAATCCTCAAAAGGAACCCATCTCTGGGCGGCCGGGGCCTGTTTCGCCGTCATTGGCTGGGTGCACAGCCTTATTTTCGCATTCCTGGGAATCGGGCTTTTTTCCCTCCTGGCCGCGCATTTGCTGCTGGACTTCAGGGGATCCCTCAGGCCTTCCTGGCACATATGCCTGGCCGGTGCGGCGGCGGGGGCCCTGGCGGCCCTTCCGGTGGTTGTCGGGCTGCTGATGGGAAGGCAGTTCCACGGGTCGTCGGCGGATTTCCTGACCCAGGATCTGCAGATTAAATTTCCCGAGATCACCCTCCTGGACCGGGCAGCCCTGGGGGGGCTGCTGCTGTTCTTCGTCATTTCCTTTTTTACAAGGAAGTCAAGGCGGGATCTTGTCATTCCGCTGTTTGTCCTGTTGCTGGGAGCATCTTCCTTTGCTTTGTACATGGTATTGGGGCCAATGACCGGCAAGGCCGTGCTGACCCATGAGCGCACCGGCATCCTCTGGAGCCTGCTGGCCTCCATGGGGATCGGGCTGGGGTGGTTTGCCGTCTTCCGGCTTTTCCCCGGAGACGGTAAAAAGCAGGTGGCCGAGGCCGTCCTGTGCCTGGGATTGATGGCCTGCGCGGTGTACTATTTCAAGCCTGCCCCGGTGCAGCCGTACAAGATGCAATACGACAGCACGGTGGATCAGTACCTCCGCATCACCGAGGAATTCAGGCCCACCGAATGGATGATTGTTTCCAACGAGGAGGACTACCCCCTTGCACTGGGCAAGGGGTACCACCTCATGCTTGGAGAATTCCTGAACTGGTACAACCCGGAGGACAGTCGCCTGGCCAGGCAGGTGGACGGCAGGATTGAGGTTTTGTCCACCACCGACATATTTATCTTTAAAGAGAAGAACATGCTGCGGGTTGACGTAAAGGGTGCCGAGAAGACACTGGAGGCCAGGTACCGGCGGCTGGCCAGGGAATACGAGATGCTGGACCGGTGGATTGAAAGATACAGGGCCACCCACAGCAATATGAGTATATATTACGAAGATCAGAATATCCAGGTTTTCCGCATTCACCAGCCAAAAAGCAGGGAAGAGCAGTTCAGGGAACTGTGGGAGGGCAGGGAAAACCATGGCGCCGGCAGGCGTTAAGTGGATCATAGACGCCCTAAAAAGCGTGGTCAAAAGCAGCCGGGAGGCCGAGAAGGGGCTGTTCATCCACGAGAGCCACTCCAAAGCTGAGCTGCCCGGGGAACTCCGGTTCAACATACACTCGGCTCTGGGCTGCGCTGCGTTCATGGCTGTGATAATAATTGTAAATGTCCTCATTTTTGTTTTGTTTAGAATGAGGTAAGGCGCTTTTTTTTAAGGTTTTTCTTATGGAGGTAGGCCATGACTTTCGGGTTGGGATTCAGCATCCTGATGGCCCTCAAGGTGGTACTGTTTTTTGTCTTTATTTATATTTTTATCCCGTCTCAAATTGTCCGTTTCAGAGACGAAGAGACATTCCTGGACAAGTTTTTTATAAGCCTTGTCCACTCCTCTGTCATTACTATAATAATTGTCCACATCCTTGCGTTTTTGAAACTTTACGAAACCTTCTCCCTATTTTTCGCTTACGGAATCTGGTATATAGCATATTCGTGGGTCAGGGGCAAGTCACCGGTTGCTGTGGCAGACGCCCTGGGTATGAAGTTGGTTGTAAACATACTTGATATGTCCGAGGGCAGATCCGGTCTCGCAGGGGAATTAGCAGGCCGCGCGAAAAATTGGTTATACCAGGTATTGGCTTTTATAAAAAATATTGTAAGTGAATTGTTTTTGAACCCCTTTGCGGGGGTATTTCCCTTTGCAGCCATAGCGGCTGCTGCCGTGATAAGGTTCAACCACTCCATAACCCACGCCTATTACGGCGCCTCGGACTCCTATGTCCACCTGGCCTGGATTAAATACCTCGGGGCCAACCAGATGTACAGGGACGGAATTTATTCTTACGGTTATCATGCTGTTCTATCAGCCCTCAGTAAGATAACACTCATAGACCCCTATTTTGTTGTTCGGTTTATAGGCCCCCTGGCAGGAACCCTATTGGTGCTGTCGGTATACTATTTTGCTTCAAGGAATTTTAAAGGTCCTTATGTGGCCCTGGTAGCCGTTTTGATTTACGGGATGGTAACCGATGACAGGTTTCCGAACGAGGTTTGGAGGCAGATTTCGGCGCTGCCGCAGGAATACGCCGCCATTTTTTTATTGCCCGGGTTGCATTTTTTTAACCTTTGGCTTAAAAATCCAGCAAACCGTTACTTGTGGCTGTCTGCGGAGTGCCTGGCCATAACCATATATATCCACCCTTATGTTACGGTGTTTTTATCCTTAGGCTGTGCCGTTATGTGTCTTTGTTACCCCGGTAAACTATCAGACATTAGATTCCTGGCCAAAACGATTACAGCCTTTATCATAGCGTTTCTGGCGGGGATGTTTCCGGTTGCCGTCGGGATTTTAACCGGAAAAGAATTTCACAGTACTCTGGGATATATAAAACAGGACCTGGAGTCTTCTGGCCAGGCTGTTCCCTCCCAGATAACCGCCAGTCTTTCAGAGGATAATCCCTTTATACTGATGATGCTGGCTAGTTCCGCCATTCTGCTTTTGTGCTGGCTGTTGAACGGCGCGAGAAGTGGCATGAAAAGGGAAGAGAGGGCATACCTGTTTTTTTCTATAATTTCACTGATTCTTTACTTATTTTACAGGGTGAGCAGCACTGGGATCTTGGTTGTCATGGATCCGCACCGGATTGCTACGTTTATGGCCGTGTTTTCCGCCATCACCTATGCGGGGACTGTTAATGCACTTGATTTAATAAGGGTAAAAAATGTTTTCAACGCTCTTAAAGGAGTTGCCGTGGTGGCGGTTTTAACTGCCATATTGATCTTTACACCCGTTAAAGTTCCTAAAGGTGAATGTTTCGAATATGACGAGGCAGTCAACGCCTATTTAAAAATAAAAAATTCATTTCCCGCCCTTAGCTGGACTATTGTGGCCCCGGTTGAGCAATACCAGCAAACCTTGGGTTACGCATGGCACGTGGAGTTACTTGAATTTGTCAAAAAAATGGAGGCCGCCCGGAAGCCCGAAGGTGACAAGTCATACGCCATACCCACAGACTACGTTTTTATTTTTACTGAAAAAATCCCGCTGGGATCAGACAGGCATGTTGAAGAGAGCGATTTAAATGCGGAAATTCCCGAACTGAAAGGGACAGAAACCGAATTTTACTACAGGAATGCTGAAAACAGAAGGATCCTGCAAGCCAAGGCTTTTTTTTGGGCGGAGGATTATATGAAAAAGCGTGACAACATGGAGGTTTTTTTTGAGGGCCAGTATTTAAAAATATTTGTACTAAAACAGGATTATAGAAACCCAGTCAAATTGTTTTCAGACTGACTCCTCAAGTAAAACTAAAACCTGCTGAACTCAAAGGAGGCCGAAAAAGGATTAATGCCTGATATAAAAATCTTAGCGGAGAGAATAAGTAACCGTGAGTATACGGTTGGCATAATTGGACTCGGTTATGTGGGGCTGCCGCTTTTGTTGAGGTTTGGCGAGGCTGGATTTAAGGTTCTGGGTTTTGACGTGGACCGTGAAAAGGTCGAATTACTCAATAGTGGCACAAGTTATTTACATTATATTTCCGGGGATCGGGTTGCCACACTGGTGCGATCGGGATTTTTGGAGGCTACTCAGGCGTTGGACCGGCTTGGTGAGGCTGACGCCCTCCTGATATGTGTTCCAACGCCTTTGAACCGCCATCGGGAGCCGGACCTTCAATATGTTAGAGATATTGCATTCGCCATAGCCCAAACCCTAAGGCCCGGTCAGCTGGTGTGCCTGGAGAGCACTACATACCCTGGTACTACGGAGGAAATTCTTCTGACCCCTCTTACTGTCGGCGGGCTCAGGGTGGGGGAGGATTTCTTCCTGGCCTATTCGCCGGAAAGAGAGGATCCGGGGAATACACAATATATAACCGCCACCATCCCAAAGGTGGTAGGGGGTGTAACCCCGGGATGTCTTGATTTGGCCAGTACTCTATATAGCCAGGTGGTTGAACGGGTGATCCGGGTATCATCCACCAGGGTGGCCGAGGCTACCAAGCTATTGGAAAACATCTATCGAGCTGTTAATATTGCCATGGTAAATGAATTGAAAATGACCTTTGACCGAATGGGCATAGACATCTGGGAAGTTATTGAAGCCGCCAAGACAAAACCGTTTGGTTTTCATCCATTTTATCCCGGGCCCGGCCTTGGGGGGCACTGTATTCCCATCGACCCCTTCTACCTGACATGGAAGGCCCGGGAGTACGGGATTTCTACCCGGTTTGTGGAATTGGCCGGGGAAATTAACCGCTTGATGCCTTCATATGTGGTCCAAAAGCTGGTGGATGCCCTGAACACCCGCTGCAAGTCCGTAAGTGGGTCCAGGGTATTGGTTTTGGGAGTCGCTTACAAAAGGGATGTGGGTGATCTTCGTGAGTCTCCGGCGCTGGAAATTCTAACAATCCTTCTGGCCAAAGGGGCCATTGTGGAATATAGCGATCCCTTTTTTTCCCGTCTCCCCACCGTGCACCGTAACTCTCTCCAGTTGGAGTCGGTCCCCATCACTGAAGAAGCAGTCCGGCAGTATGATGCCGTCGTACTGGTCACTGATCATTCCAATTTTCCATACGAAATTATTTTTAGGGCGGCCCCTTTGATTGTTGACAGCCGTAATGCCTTTAAAAGCAGAGGTTTTGCGGGACCCCACTTAATTGGGGCATAGAAAACCCGGGGAAGAATCAAAAGTAGATTGTTTATCAAAGTAGTTTAAACAGTCAGGGGAAAAAACATGAGAATCCTTTTAATTAATCCTCCCTCGGAAAATGAAATCTCGGCCAACATACCTTTGGTGGTTGAAAAGGGAAGGGGATTTACCCCTCCCTTGGGGCTTCTCTACGTGGCGAGCTATGTTAAAAGGTTTTCTTCACACGATGTCAGGGTCATTGACACCCTTTTGGATAATCTTGGACAGGAACAGATTAGGGGCTATGTTTTGTCTTATAAACCTGAG
Organism: Desulfovirgula sp.; assembly: GCA_020725625.1. Taxonomy (GTDB): domain Bacteria; phylum Bacillota; class Desulfotomaculia; order Desulfotomaculales; family Desulfocucumaceae; genus JAILZP01. Next base: position 19,852 of record DYET01000124.1, read on the forward strand.
GTGGTGGGAATAACCGCCCTTAGTATGACAATGATAGACGTAATGGAAACAGTTGCCACTATAAAGGCAGTGAACAGCGAAACCAAGGTGGTTCTGGGGGGGCCTCACCCGCACCTTTTCCCGGAGGAGACAGCGAACCTTCCCGGGGTGGATTTTATTGTGGTGGGAGAGGGTGAGGTAACATTTCTTGAACTGGTTCAGTGCCTTGAAAAGAGGAAGGAACCGCTGGATGTAAAGGGCCTGGTGTATAAAAAAGAAGGCAAGACTGTGTTCACCGGGGAGAGAAGCCTTAACGACAGCCTGGATAATCTTCCCTTTCCAGCCAGGGAACTGGTTGACTACAAAAAATACTACTCGTCCATTGCAACCAGGACCCCCATCACCACCATGATGACCAGCAGGGGCTGTCCATACCGGTGTTCGTTTTGTGACCGCCCGCACCTTGGCAAAAGGTTCAGGGCCCGGTCCGCCAAGAATGTGGTGGACGAGATGGAATATTGCCATGAAATGGGCATTAATGAAATCCTGTTTTATGACGATACATTTACCATAGATCGCCAGAGGGTATTCGACATTTGTGATGAAATTTCACGCAGGAAATTAAGGTTATTCTGGGACATAAGGTCACGGGTTAACACTGTTGACGAAGAGATGCTCAGGAAGCTATCCGAGGCCAACTGCAAGAGGATCCACTTTGGTGTCGAGGCCGGAACCCCGAAGGTTATCAGGGCGCTGAAAAAGGGGATTACCCTGGAACAGGTTTACCAGGCTTTTAAGAGTGCCAAAAAGTACGGCATCTCTACACTGGCCTACTTTATGATTGGCAATCCCGGGGAAACAAGGGAAGATATAATGGAAACGATTAATCTTTCCATCAGGTTGAACCCCGACTACGCCCTTTTTTCGATTTTGGTGCCGTACCCCGGAACTGAAATATATTTTGACGGTCTCAGGAAGGGCATAATAGCTGAAGATTACTGGCGTCAATTTGCCCGAAGCCCTTATAAAGGCTTTGTACCCCGATACTGGAACGAGTTTCTGGACAGTGAAGAACTGGAAAGGCTTGTTGTATACGCATATAAAAGGTTTTACTCCAGACCCCGGTATATGCTCAAACAATTTATTAAGGTTAAATCTATGAGCGAGTTGCTGCGGAAGGCCTGGACGGGATGGAATGTGATCAAAATGAAAAAGAAATGGTAGGTTGGTATGCTTTGGTGGACAATGTCTCGGTAGTAATCCCATGTTATAACGAAGCCGCCACTATCGGCGCAATCATAGAAAAGATAATGGAAATAAACAGCCGGTGGGAAATCGTCATCGTAGATGACGGCTCAACGGACGAATCTTACGAACTTATAAAGCAATACCCGGTAAAAGTCATAAGAAATCCCTATAACATGGGCAATGGGGCATCAGTAAAAAAGGGGATAATTGAGGCAAGCAGAGAATATGTGGTTTTGATGGACGGAGACGGGCAGCACGACCCCGCCGATATACCAAAGCTTCTGGAATATATCGATGATTATGACATGGTCGTGGGGGCAAGGGTTAACAAGAAAGCCTTGTCCAGGGTAAGAAACTTCGGCAATTTCCTTATGATAAGGCTGGCTGAATATCTTACAAGACAAAAGATTGGTGATCTTACTTCCGGATTCAGGGTATTTAAACGTATATCCGCTTTGCCTTTTTTACCGCTTTTCCCGGCCAGATTTTCATATCCCACCACATTAACCCTATGTATGATCAAAAGTGGAATGAATATTAAATATGTGTATTTAGAGTCAATTGTAAGGAGAAAGCACGGGAAAAGCAGTATTAACCCCCTGCTGGACGGAATGAGATTTATAAACATAATGATTAAGATAATTATGTTATACAGCCCACAAACTATTTTTCTTCCCATTGGAATTACGGGATTGGTTATTTCCATAGGATTAACTATATATAAACTGGCGTTTTTTAATAGGTTTACCCCTAACATAGGCATATTTTATCTTGCCAGTATTTTTACCATATTACTCAGCCTGATTGCCGAACAAATTGCCAACATGAGATTTGAATTAATAGAGTTGACCAGAGACAAATATAACCGGAATAAAACCCAGTAGTTAGTAAACTGTATTTGTAATAATTGAAAAAAACTTGGAGGTTCCCTGCATGCGTCGTCCGGTCCTTATTGTAGTGCTGGTTACGTTGCCCATTATCGTATTTGCTGTTTTTTTCGGTCCGAAAATTTTTTTGGGCGGAAAGATTACCTTGTTTAATGATTCACCGATGCTGGCCCAGGCCGGCCCCAGGGTGGTTCTGGACGGGCGGGCGTTGAACTTTGACGTGCCGCCGGTGGTGCAGGACGGCCGCACCCTGGTGCCCATGAGGGCCGTCTTTGAGGCCCTGGGTGCCCAGGTAGGGTGGGATGAGGCCACCAGGACGGTAACTGCTGCCAAAGGCGGGACGGAGATTAAGCTGACCTTAGGGGGCATGGCATTCAAAAACGGATCGCCGGTGGGCCTCGACGTGCCGGCCCGGCTGGTAAACGGTCGCACCATGGTACCGCTTCGGTTTGTCAGCGAGGCCCTTGGGTGTCAGGTTGCCTGGGACGGCGCCACCCGGACCGTTGCCATTACATCGGGATCCGGTCCGACGGCGGACACCACCGTGGGAAGGGTAAACTTCACGAAGGCCGTTATGGGAAACTCAAGGCTTCCAATCCTGATGTTTCACACAGTAAACAGGGCGAAGCCAAAAGGAGGGCTTGACCCCTACTGGGAGTGGAGCTTCAGGGAACTGATAGACCGTATGTACAGAGAGGGTTATAGAACCATTACCGCCAGGGAGGCTTATGATTTCAATATCAGGGGTGTTCGCCTGCCGGAAAAATCCATCTGGCTGACTTTTGACGACGGATGGGAGGACAACCTTACGTTTGCCGCCCCTATTTTGGCGGAATACGGCTATGTGGCCACCATCTTTGTGGAAACTTCAAAGATCGGGGGGTATTTGAGGCTTAACAGTGAGCAAATTGCCACCCTTAGAGACAAGTACCGGTGGGACATACAGCTTCACGGCCACGTCGGGCACCAGCCGATACCCATAAATAGCGAGGGTAAAAAAGGATCTTTCTATAATGATTTGAAGTGGCTGCAGGAATTGTCCAGGATGGAAACCATGGAAGAAAGGCACGCCAGGGTCAAAGCCGATTTGGAATCCTGCATAAAGATTGTCAGCCAGTACAACACTGCCTGTTGTTTCGCCTATCCCAGCAGCCTGAACGGTGCAACACCCGAAATCAGGGCTGACAACGACCGCGTGCTGGATGAACTGGGTATTATGGGGGTCAACGTCGGCAAGACGGGCGGCGAGCAGATTGTTCCTTTAAACACCACATCCCGGCACAACCTGTGCCGGCTGGGTATTGCCGGGGATACCACCTATGACAAAATATTCAACATACAGAACTTCGGGATCTTCGTGCTGTTGGAAGATTCATCCTTCGATACAAGGTTTCCCGTATATGACAGTATAAACGACAGGTTCGTGATAGGAACCACTGACGGCAGGATTATGACGGTGGGTAAGAACTGGATAGTGGAGTTAAAGCCGATCCCGGTGCAAAAACCGCCGGGATCCGGCAGGCCTGAACCAAAATCTCATATCGTGCCATCCATATTGTCAAACGGTGACATCTGGGTAGGAAGTGTTTCAGGGTCGGTTTTATACAGATTGGATCTAAAAGATCTGACAAAGCCGGCCTTAAGGGAGATTAGCCTGACATTCAGTCCCCACAATGTTGTTAATGACGGAACAAACCTGTATGCCTTCGATACCAGCGGCGTGGTGAAAAAGATTGACCTTGCAACGGGGGAGGCGTCGATATACTGTACCCTGCCCAATAGTGGCACCGCCCTTTATACAGGGTCCGTGCTGAACGATGGAAAGCTGTACACGTACGACTCAAAAAGAAAGCATATAGTAAAATATGATTTTGTTAATAAGAAATTGATAAAGTATATCAGTTGGGAGCCTTCGGATTATCAGCTGCAGCCATGGTATGTTATTGACGACAATAACATTCTTACTTATTGTAATAAAAACTTAAGGCATGTAATCTTAGAGTACAATTAATGCTTAAAACCTAAGGTTAAGATAGGGGTATAATGAACAACACGTTAAAAGTAGTTTTAAGAGTAGTTTTGGTACTGGGCTTTCTCTTTTTCCTCAAAAAAAATTTTCATCTAGATGATATCAATAAAATAGAGTGGGGATTTGAACCGTTTTATTTTATCCTTTTCATGCTGGTATCTCCGCTCATGTTGATTTTCAGAGGGTTTATTTGGCTATCCCTGCTCGGACTCAAGGCCGGGGAAAACCTGTGGCTGTTTTCCAAAGTGTTTGCCAGCATGATGGCCAATGTGGTTCTTCCGGGACGGGCTGGAGACATTTATAAGGCTTGGTGGAGCAGGAGTAAAACCAATGAAAAATATAGTCATATCTTTTTCTTATTGGTTTTTGAAAAAATTATTGAAGGATCGACGGTACTGTTTTTTTTGTTTCTGTGTTTTATGTTGCAGATTGAAAGTTTGCTCCTTAAATATAGTGGTTTAATAACCTACACCATCTTGATTTTAACTTTATTGTCACTGGGGATCAAAAGTAAAAAATTAACGAAATATTGCAAGGGTTTTGGATATGGCTTTCTGGTGAGGTTTTTCTCATTTCTCTCCTTTTACTTTTTTATAAAGTCACTTAATATAGATTTAGGTGCATTTGATGTCTTTCATATTAATAACATTGCAGCTTTGGGGGCTTTCGTAGCAATTTTGCCGGCCGGCCTGTTAACCTATCAAATAGCAGCTACCTACGGTTTTTCAATTTGTGGATTAGATGAGTCATTAGGGGTTGTAATTAGCGGTTTCTATCACGCATTACTGATAATTATTACTCTGCTGTCAGGATTGATTTCGGTAGTGCTGTTTGAAAAGGATTACCGGTATATAATAAAAATATTAAAAATCAGATCCAAAATAAAAATCACGAAAGAAGCACTGGAAGGTAATGAATGGACGGGTTTTGCTGACCGATGCGCAGCAGAGGAAGACCCTGGCGGCCATCAGGTCCCTGGGAAAAAAGGGTGTTGAGGTTATTGCCGCCGAGGAGACCCGCTGGGCCACCTCCCTGTTCTCCAGGTACTGCGGGCGGGCCCTGGTGAGCCCGAACCCGGCCAGGAGGCCGGAGGAATATTTCATCTGGCTGGAGGGCGTTCTGCGGAAACACCCCTGCGACGTGCTGTTTCCCATGGATGACGGGTCCATGGAGGTGGCGGTGAGGTACCGGGGGCAGTTGGAGAGGCTCTGCCGTCTGCCCATACCCCGGGACGAAAGCTATTTCACGGCTGCGGACAAGGCCCGGGCCGTCATGGCCGCCAGGGAGGCCGGGCTGGACTGCCCCGAGACCATCGTTTTGAAAAGCCTGGATGAACTTGACAGGGCGGCCTCCAGCCTGGCCTTCCCGGTGGTCATCAAGCCCAGAAAAAGCTCCGGGTCCAGGGGCATCGTGGCGGTCCAAAGGAAGGAGGACCTGGCCGGACAGTACCTGAAGGTGCACAGGGAGTACCCCTTTCCATTGATCCAGGAATACATAAACCCTGGCGAGAAGTTTGACGTCTGCCTCCTCTTTGACTACTCGTCCCGGCTGAAGGCCTCCTTTGTCCAGCGGGAGGTCAGGTGCTTTCCGCCGGAGAGGGGCCCCAGCACTGTCCAGGAAAGCGTCTGGCGGCCCGACCTGGTGGAAATGGCGGCGCACCTGATGCGGAAGCTGAACTGGCAGGGGGTGGCCGAGGTGGAGTTTATGGTGGACCCCAGGAACGGCAGGGCCGTGTTCATGGAGGTAAACCCGAGGTTCTGGGGTTCGCTGCACACGGCCATCCTGGCGGGGGTCGATTTTCCCTGGCTGCTGTACCGGCTGGCCGTGGACGGGGATGTGAAGGAGGTTTCCACGTACACTGCCGGGGTTAGATGCCGGTGGCTGCTGCCGGGGGACATTCTGCACTTTATTTATAACAAAAACAGGTTTTCCATGGACCCCCCGTTTTTCAGCACGAGAAATTCGGGACTGCACGATGACATAGTCTCCCTGGAGGACCCGCTTCCGGCCCTGGGGTTTTTTCTGGCCTGCCTCCGCTATGTATTCGACCCGGGCATGTGGAAGCTGATGTTTTTCCGGTAGGATTTCACCTTGAGGTGGGGATTGGGCTGGTCAACGCACTGACTGTGGACCTGGAGGACTGGTACCAGACGCACGACCTTAATATAGACGCCGGCCGCTGGGACGGTTTTGAGGACAGGATTGAACGCAGCACCGGCGCCCTCCTGGATCTGCTGTCCCGGCACAGTGTCCGGGCGACCTTCTTCGTGCTGGGCTGGGTGGCCGGGAAACACCCCGGCCTGATAAGGGAAATAGCCTCCGCCGGACACGAAATAGGGTCCCACGGAAATTATCACAGGTTGATATTCCGGCAGACAAGGGAAGAATTCCGGGATGACCTGCTGTCCTCAAGACGTCTTCTGGAGGATATAACCGGGAGGGAAATCAAAATGTACCGGGCCCCTTCCTGGTCCATCTCCCCCAACACCCTCTGGGCGCTGGAAATCCTGGAAGAGGAGGGCTTTTCGTGCGATTCCAGCATCCAGCCCTTCAGGACCCCTCTCTCCGGGATAGCCGGGGCGCCGGTGGTTCCCTACCACCCGGTGGTGGGGGGAAGAAGGCTCAACCTGCTGGAATTTCCGCCTACCGTGTTGACGCTGGGGAGGTTCCGCCTGCCCTTCGCCGGTGGCTTTTACTTAAGGGCGCTGCCCCGGCGGGCCATTGTCATGGCCCTGGCCCGGGTCAACAGAAAACGCCCGGGTATGGTTTACGTCCACCCGTGGGAGATGGACGACGGCCAGCCCAGGCTGAAGGTTTCGACGGTAATAAAGCTGACCCACTATCTGAATCTGGGCAGAACCGGGGAGAAACTTGAACACCTGTTCCGGCGTTTTGAATTTGTTCCGCTGGGCCATTTTTTAGACCGGGGCGGCTATCCGGCCGTTCCTGTACTCTAGATAACAGGGCGTAAAAGATGGGGATAAAATTAAGCAGCTTCAAGGGTATGAAGGATTTAATTCAAAACACCGTATCGACGGTGGCGGTGATCAACCTGATCCTGGCCGCCACCGCACTGTTCAAGGATATTTTCCTAGCCTTTTACCTGGGTACTTCAGTACAGGCGGACGCCCTTCTGCTGGCCTATTTTATCCCTGATACAGCAGGAAATAATTTGCTGGCCAGCGCTCTGGGCGTTGCCTGCGTTCCCGTTTTTTCCAGGCTTTACGTGACGGGAGAACAATTGCGCCTGAACAGGGCGGTAGCCGGCAGTATTATTTATTTTGGGGCCCTTTCCTTTATCCTGATGATTATTTTTTACCTTGCCGGGAATACCGTGGTAAGTACGCTGGGGGCGGGGCTGGAAGAAGGTGTCCGGGGTTTGTGCGTGGAATTGTTGATCTTAATATTGCCTTCCATGGCTGTTTTTCCCGTTATCAGCATCGGGATGGCAGTAATGCAGGTGCACAACAGGTTCAACATTCCCGCCCTGGCCCCGGTTCTTTTCAACCTGGTTTTTTTAAGTGCAATACTTTACGTTCACCTGGTGTCCCTGCCCCTCGATAAAGGCGTTTACCTGCTGGCGGCCTCCGTTCTGGCCGGGGCCGTGTCCATGGCGGCGTTGACCTGGCTGGCCATTACAGTATACCGGATCGGGGTGCCGGCACGCCCGCGTCTTGCCTGGTTGATCAGGCCCGGGGACGATATAGTGAAGATTTTTAAAATTTTTTTTCCTTACCTGGCCATTTTGTTCACCTTCCAGGCTGTTCTGGCGGTGGAAAGGTACCTGGCGTCGGGGCTGGAGGTGGGCAGCATAGCGGGTTTGAATTACGCTTACAGGATGGCCCAGTTCCCGCTGTGGGTCTTTGTGGCGGCGGTCAGCGCCGTGGCCTTCCCCTCCATGTCCAAAGCCACCGGCCTTGGCCAGATGACCGACCTGAAGGGCACTGTGGGCAAATCCATCAGCCTGGTTTTCATTATCACCGTTCCGCTGGCCGTTTGTCTTTTCGTTTTGAGAGTGCCGGTAGTGTCCATCCTGCTGCAGCGGGGGTCCTTCGACTCGGGTTCGGTGCAGGTCACGGCCGGGATACTGGCCGGGTACGCGCTGTCCGTTGTTTTCCAGGGCCTGGTGGTTATTAGCCTGAGGGCCTTTCTGGCCGTCGGCCGTTACGAAGTTCCCCTGCTGGCCACCCTGTTCTCCGCCGGGTTGAACATAGTACTTGATTTTGTTCTTGTGGATGTGGCGGGATCGGCGGGCCTGGGTTACGGTGCGGCCGCAGGGGCCCTGGTGAACGCGGTGGTTTCTCTCTTCCTGCTGAACAGGGAACTGGGCCTGGAGATGGGGAAGCGCCTGGGAAGCACGGCCAGGATACTGGCGGCCAATTTGCCGGTTCTGCTGGTGGCGGGGGTTTTTCATGAAATCTGGTGCCTGGTGGAGGGTGCCGGGTTGATAATCAGGCTGGGATACGTCTTTGGAGTGGTGGCTATGGGGTTGCCTGTTTATCTGGTCAGCCTGCGTTTACTAAAAGTAACGGTAGGGGGTGCCGGTCATGGGCAGGGCCGACTGTCTGGTAATCATTCCCGCATATAACGAGGAGCAAAACATCGGCAGGGTGCTTAAGGAGATCCGCAGCCTGAACATCGATTTAGATATACTGGTGGTGAATGACGGCTCCAGGGACCGGACCGAGGCCGTGGTCAGGGAGACCGGGGAGAAGGTAATCACTCTTCCATACAATCTCGGGTACGGGGGTGCCCTTCAGACCGGGTTTAAATATGCCGCGGCCCTGGGGTATAATTGCATTATTCAGTTTGACGCCGACGGCCAGCACGATCCCGAAAACATTCCGGACATCCTTGAACGGCTGAGGACGGGAGCCTATGACATTGTAATCGGGTCCAGGTTTTTGGGTAATGCGTCATTTAACATGGGCTTGCTGAAAAAAGTGGCCATATCGGTATTCAGGTTTTTGATCAAGCTGTCCACCGGGGTCAGGATCAGCGACCCCACGTCGGGCCTGCAGGGCCTTACCAACCGGGTGTTCACCTTTTACGCCGGCTTCGGCAACTATCCCGAAGATTTCCCCGATGCCGACACCTTAATCTACATGATTCTGTCCAACTACCGGGTGACCGAGATCCCGGCCAACATGAGGGAGAGGTATTCCGGCAGGAGTATGCACACCGGCGTCAAAACCGTTTTTTACTTCGTTAAGATGCTGGTCAGTATACTGGTTGTACTGCTCAGGGAAAAAACCAGGGTGGGGGGCGCCAAACAATGCACGGACCGATAAAACTGATCATTTTACTTATCGGAGTAATTTTCGTGATCACGGTTATCAACCTGCTGGTCAGACGGAGGATTAACGAGCGGAACTCCTTTCTCTGGCTGGCGGGATCCCTGGCCATTCTGGTCCTGGCCGCCATTCCGGACGTCCTGGACATTGTGGCCCGGGCCGCCGGCGTGGATTATCCGCCCACCTTGCTGTTCCTTCTGTCCATCCTGGTCATCCTTTATATACTTCTTTACCAGTCCATTCAGATTTCTATTTTACAGGAAAAATGCCGGGAGTTGGCCCAGCACCTGGCCATAGTCAATTTCAGCGAGATGATGAGACGTGATCAAGAACCGGGACGGGTAAGTGAAGATGGAGAGGGGGTGAAGGGGGCGGGCCATGAAGGATACGCTGTTCGGTCAAATCGAAATGCTGCCCGGTAAATTGCCGGGCCTGGTCAGTGGTGTAGTTTCACTGCTTGACCTGAAGTACGTCACCCCGGCCCTGCTTTTTCTTCTTGTTTTAATGATGTTTTTGCTGGTCCGGCAAAGGAAAAAAACGAGGATTGCTAAATTGCAGTCCGAAGCCATTGACGGGATCCTGGCCAGTTTCAGGCCCGGCAAGGGGCTGGAGAAGAACCTGTCTGATTTCCTGGGACTGGTCGTCCCGCTGGTGGAGGCCCAGGGCTATTATTTCTACCTGCTGGATAAAAAAAACGGCAGCTATGTGCTCAAGGCGGTGCGCTACAATGAGCCCGCCGGCGGAGACATAGCCCCCAGCTACAGCGGCCTGCTCCCGTACAAAAAGGAAAACTACTCCCCTCCCCTGGGCATTCCGGCCGACCAGGCACCGCCCAGGCCCGCCGTTGTTAAGGACGGCTCGGTGCCCATGCTGGTGCTGCCGGTGGCGGGGGGATCCGGGCTGATCCGGGTGGGGCCGGTCCGCGGCGTGCCGAAAAGGTCCATGGTCCTGCTGGAGTACATCGGCCGGAAGATCCAGCCGGCCCTGGAGGCGGTGGTTGAGACCGAAAGGATGAAGATGCAGGTTGAGTCGGTTTCGGCTTCCAGCCAGGCCATACGGTCCCTAACCAGGTCCGCCCTGGACCTGGACGGATCCCTGGCCACCATCATGGGGCTGTGCATCAAGATGATCGATGCGGCCGGCGGCTGCTTTTTGTTTGAAGACCGCGAACGGCTTGAGGTGGCCGTTACCCTGGGGCTGGAAAAGGAAACCGAGGACCTGTTCCGCCGGGACCGGGAGGCCCAGTTCCTTTTGCACGACCTGGCGGCAGACAAGGAGTTCCTGTTAATTAACCGGGAGATGAAGGAATATTTTCATATTCCCTCGTATTTTGCGGCTATGGGCATAGAAACGGTTCTTCTGGTCAAGGCCCAGGGGAGTGCGGTTAACGGGACGGCCCTCTTTTGGTACTATAAGCTTGTGGATCCGGACAAACACCGCATCGCCGCCCTGCAGATGCTCACCAAGCGGCTGGGAGACGCCCTGGACAGGCAGCTTAAATTCAAGGACTTGGCCGATTCCTACCTTGACATGCTGAAAATGCTGGTGGACACTGTGGACAACATGGAGCCCTATACCATTTCCCACTCGGAGTTGATTTCAAGGTATTCCGGCATTATTGCAAGGGAAATGAGGCTGGGTGAAGGGGACGTCAGGGAAATCATGCTGGCGGGGTACCTGCACGACATAGGCATGCTGGGCCTGTCCGGCGATATTCTGTTCAAGGCCGGGAAATACACCGACGTCGAGTATGAAACCATGAAGCTGCACGCCGAGGTGGGGGCCTCCATCATCGAGTCCACCGTTTCCAGGGGCAGCGTTGCATCATATATCAGGCATCACCACGAGCGGTGGGACGGGTATGGATACCCCGGCGGCCTAAAGGGAGAGGAAATACCCCTGGGGGCCAGGATAATCTCGGTGGCCGATATGTTCAACGCCAAGCTCACCGGGCGCAGGTACCGGGAGCCGGCAACCTTTGAGAGGGCCATCACCGACCTGCGGGCGGCGTCGGGGTCACAGCTGGACCCCGCCATTGTGGAGGCGCTCATCGGCTGGTTCCGGAAAAAACAGGCCGACCCATCGAGGCGGGGCCGTTCCCTGGGCCCCTGCTGGGAGATGAGATGCTGCCCGCCCGGTATTTCAAGATACTGCCCCGCTTATAAAAGGACTGATGTCAACTGCTGGGAAGTGGAAGGCGTAAATTGCGCGGCCCACGGAAACAGGTGCCCGACCTGCGTGGTGCATACCGAGTTTGTATACAGGTCCGGAAAAGTCCTGGCCGGAACGCGGTAACCCTTTAAGCCGGGAGGTTCAGTAAAATGGACAGGCTGGCCAGGTTTGCCGCGGCCAGGAATTTCGCCTTATACTACGGGGCCGGCAGGGACGGGGAGTTGGCCCGGTTTGACGTGGCTGTGGTGGAGCCGGCTGGGCAGAACGAAGCCTCCCTGCGCAGGATGCAGGATTCGGGCACCCTGGTGCTGGCCTACCTCAGCGTTGTAGAGATACCGCCCTGGGCGCCGGAAATAAAGCTGCTGAAATGCGACGACTTCTTGTGTTCCCGGGGGGAGCCCCTGATCAATGAGTGCGGCAACCGCCTGGCGGACCTGCGGTCAAGCCGGTGGACCGGGCTGCTTCTGTACAGGGCGGGAAGCCTGCTGGCCCGTTCCGGTTACGACGGGCTGTTCCTTGATACCATAGGGGATGTCGAGTCTGTCGGCTTTGCGGCTGAGACCAGGGATTCCCTTTTGCTGGCCGCGGCCGGCGCGGTCCGGAGGATTAGGACCGTGTTTCCCGGACACGTCCTGGTTCAAAACAACGGCCTGGAAAGGCTCTGCCTGATGACGGCCGAATATTTGAACGGCATCTGCTGGGAAAACCCCATGTTCGGGAATAAACCCTTCAGGCCCTGGACTGAGGCCATGGTGGCCCGCCTGGAAAGTTTGAAGAATAAATACGGCCTCAAGGTGTTACTTTTACTGGAGGCAGGAAATAAGCCGGAACCGGGCACCGGCCCGGCGGCCGAGGAAATCGATTACAGTTTAGCCCAGGAAATTGCCGGCAAAAAAGGTTTTCTCCTGTACAGGTCCCCTCATGGATATGTCGGCGGGGTTAATCCACCTGAAGGGATGGAATGATTTATTAATGAACTTAAAACACCTGGAAACCTTCATCACGGTTGCGGAACTGCAGAGTTTCACGGCGGCCGCCCGGAAACTGTTTATGAGCCAGCCCGCCGTCAGCTTCCAGATTAAATCCCTGGAGGAGGATCTCCAGGTCACCCTGTTCCAGCGGGGAGACAAGAGACTGACCCTGACCTCCGCCGGAAAGCTTATCTACCCGGAAGCCAAAAAAATGGTCACCAGGTACCAGAAAATAAAGGCCGGGATTGACGACCTGCGGGGCCTGAAAACCGGCCACCTGGTGATCGGGGCCAGTACTACCCCCGGGGAATACCTGATTCCGCTGCTGATCGGCGGTTTTCGTAAAAAGTACCCGGGTATCCACGTCAGTCTCCGGGTGGCGGGAAGCGGCCAGGTATTTCAGTGGCTGAAGGAGAGGGAGGTTGATATCGGCGTAACGGGTTCTGCCGTATCCGGAAACTGGGTGTCCTGCCGGCCCTGGCTGGAGGACGATCTGGTTTTGATAGCTTCCGCGGATCACCCTTGGACCCGGAAGGACGCCGTCGGGATTGAGGATCTGATGGAGGAGCCCTTCATCCTCAGGGAACCGGGATCGGGAACCAGGCGTTCCTTTGAGCAGAAGATTAGCCAGGCGGGGCTGGACCCGGCCAGGATCAACCTGTCCATGGAACTGGGCAGCACCCGGGCGGTAATCACCGCCGTCCAGGCCGGCCTGGGGGTCAGCGTGGTCTCCGGCTGGGCCGCCCGGGATGCCCTGGAACTGGGTAAAATCAGGAGAATTGTCTCTCCTGTGGATATGAAAAGATCACTTTACCTCATTACCGGCCGGCACAGCCTGGATAGTTCAGTATCTGACGAATTCCTGGCCTTTGTCGGCGATGAAAAAAACTACGGCCGGCTGCTGTAGGGCCCGGGACGAAGGGCCCGAACCGGGGAAACCGGCGGACGGCTGTGCCTGTTTGTCAAGGAGGGGAAATATAAAGTGGGAAAAATGCTGGAAGGGGTCAGAATCCTGGATTTGAGCATGAACCTGCCGGGACCGTACTGCACTATGCTGCTGAGCGACCTGGGAGCCGACGTAATCAAGATAGAGGAGCCCAGGATCGGAGACCAGGCGAGGGTACTGAACGAGCCCTTTTTCGACCAGTTGAACAGGGGCAAGAGAAGCGTAAAGCTGAACCTTAAAAACCCGGCGGGGCGGGAGGCCTTCCTGGAGCTCGCCAAACACTCTGACGCCGTGCTGGAAAGTTTCAGACCGGGGGTGGTAAAGAGGCTGGGGGTCGATTACGAGGCCGTTTCGGCCGTCAACAGGAGGATCGTATACTGTTCAATCAGTGGCTTCGGACAGGACGGGCCCATGAAAGACGTTCCGTGCCACGACCTGAATATTATCAGCCTGACGGGGATTCAGCACATGACCGGGGTCAGGGGCGGCCCTCCGGTAATGCCGTCGGTCCTGATTGCCGACACGGCTACCGGGACGCTGGCCGCACTGGCCATTGTATCCGCCCTGTGGCAGAGAGCCGTAAAGGATCGGGGTCAGTACCTGGATGTTTCTATGTACGATAGCTGTTTTTCCTGGCAGCACATTCACGCGTCCTTCCTTTTGTCCGGGTATGAGTACGGGGCCGGGGAGGGAATGCTGAGCGGGGCCGCTCCCAGCTACAATCTTTACCGGGCTGCTGACGGGAAATACATCAGCATCGGAGCGGTGGAGCCCCATTTCTGGGCCGGGATCTGCAGGGCCCTGAACAAGGATCACCTGATCGGGAAGCAGTTCGCGTCCGGAGAAGAGGCCGAAGAGGCCAGGAAGGAACTGCAGGAACTTTTTCTGACTAAAACCTCCGACCAGTGGATGGAGATTTTGGGGCCGCCGGGCCTGTGCGTGGCCCCTGTCCTGACGTTAAGGGAGTCCCTGGATCATCCCCAGGCCAGGCACAGAAACGTCCTTGTCTCCACCGAGGTAAACGGGGCCGTTCTTTCACAGCTGAACTGCCCCATCAAGGGAACCGGCCTCCAACAGCCCGAGGCCCGGAAAGGTCCGGTGCTGGGCGGTCACAATTCCGAGGTGTTCAGGGAAATCGGCATGAGCCCCGAAGAAATCCAGGGACTTGAGCAGAGGGGCGCCTTCAGCCCTTGATTCGGGAAACAGAGGGTTTTGTTTGACGAAATTTTTTATATAGAAAACAAAGGATTTATATCAATAATAAAGAAAAATTTATATATGTTAACCTGCAAAAAAGTTGTTGCGGGGTTGTTCTGGTGGATGGCTTTAAACGCTTTTTGGTAAAGGTATTTGATTCACTTGAAATACCCTTTTTTATAGTATCCTACCCAGATCTGCGCTTTGTAGTCTCAAACCGGGCAAATAACGGGTCGTTTTTTTCCATGCTGCCGGGCAGGGGAATTCCACCGGAGGAAGTGACAGGAAAGGCCTTTGATGAAGTTTTTTCGCCCTCCGAGGCAACTTCGGCCCTAAGGGATGTCCTGGACAGGGCGGGCCGTGAAAAGAGGGTGGTGAGGCTGGACGACCTGCCGGTGCCCTGCGCGCGGGATGTGGCCAAGATCTTCAATATTGTTTGTTTTCCGTTTACTGATGACGGCCGGGAGGCAAAGGAGTATGTAGCCGGGTCAGCCAGAGACATGACCTATCCTCATAAAATAGCAGAACTGGAAAAGTTGATCTCCTGGTTTAAAGAGACTCTGGAAAAAAAGGAGTCTTTGCTGTCCATCTTAAACATTTTGCCCTTAGGAGTTGTTCTTTCTTCCAATGACGGGGTTGTAAGGTACGTAAACGAAAGTTTATACTGGCTGACGGGTTATGAAAAACAGGAACTTTTAGGATTGAGCCGGGACGGGGCCGAGAAAGTCCTGTTCGGGTGTGATCACGCCGTCGAATCCGAAGACAACACCTGCCTGATAACAAAATTTAATGAGTCAAAGCCGGTTGAAATTTACCGCGTGCCGTTGGTCAGGATGGGACTGGTGTACGGCACGGTTACGCTGATCAGGGAAAAAACCGCCGAACATGAGCTTCAGGCGATCAAGAGGACTCTTAAGGCGGTTTTGGACAGTGTTTTGTCGACAGTGATTATCGCCGACAGAGACCAGAATATACTTGCCTGCAGCAAGGCAGGCCTGGAAATATTCGAGCTGAACGAGGAAGAGGTAACGGGCCGGTCCCTTTTACACCTGTTTGACCTGTTGAAGGTACAGAGCAGGGAACTCTCCTACCAGACGGTAAACGGGAAACAATATGTAGACAAGATTCAGGCAACGATAACCACGAGATCCCAGAAGTGCAAGACCGTTTTGTTCAGCAACACGCCCATTTTCGGCCGCGGCGGAGAATTCATCGGTATGGTCTCGGTGGGTTCGGAGATAACGACGTTTATTGAAAAGCAGGAAAAAATTATCGAGAATGAAAGGATGGCCGTTATCGGGCAGCTGACCACCAGTATCGCCCACGAAATCAAAAACCCGCTGACGGTAATTTCGGGGTTTGCCGAGGTGACCAAAAGCAAGATCCAGAAAATCAGCGGAAACGAGAGCCTGAAAGAGTCGATGCTTTACTATCAGCAGGAAATTATTGACAACAGCCGCAATATGAACAGGCTCATTGTCGACCTCCTGCAACTGGCCAGGCCGAAGAGATCGGAAAAGGTAAAAATAAATCTGTCAGGCACTCTGGATAAAATTTGCAACACCATAACCCCGTACGCACTTCAGAGGAACGTCACCCTGGTCAAAAACCTTGCGCCCTCCAACCTCGAGATGGCCGTGGACCCGGTGCAGATTGGGCAGGTCCTCCTCAACCTGTGCAACAACGCCATCCAGGCCATGGAGGACGGCGGGACCCTCAGCGTAACCACCGAGTGCAGCGACGGGCACTTCATAATTCAGGTTTCCGACACCGGCTACGGGATCAAGCCGGAAGACCTCGGCAAGTTGGGAACACCCTTCTTCACCACCAAGGCAGAAGGGACCGGCCTGGGCTTGAGTGTAAGCTACAGCATAATCAGGGACTACGGAGGGAAGATAGAGGTGGATAGCGAGGTAGGCAGGGGGTCCACCTTCAAGGTTTTTCTCCCCCTGGAAAAGAACTGATAAAAAAGGCCCTCCGGGCCGGCTTAAATCCAGAATCAGAATGCTTTCAGCCTTTCATACAAGCCTTTCCCCCGCGGAGGGCAATTTGGAAGGCCTTTTAAGAAGGCGTTTGTAAGTTTGCCTTAGCACTGTCAGTCAATGATGGCCACCGCCCGGACCCAGCCTGCGCTGGCCCTTTTAATTTTTACCGGGAAGCAGGCCACCTTGAACCCGGTGGAAGGCAGCTGATCCAGGTTGGTCAGTTTCTCCAGGTGGCAATACCCCCTTTTTATGCCGGCGAAGTGGCCTTCCCAGATGATGGAGGGGTCCTTTGTTCTCTGAAATTCCCCGGCGATTATGGGAAGCGGCCGGTCCCAGCTCCAGGCGTCGGTGCCGGTAATTCTGACCCCCTGATTTAAAAGCCACAGCGTGGCCTCCTGTCCCATGCCGCATCCTTTGACCAGGTATTCCGGCTTGCCCCAGTATTTGGACGCCCCGGTGCGGACCAAGACAATGTCCAGGGGCTTAATCTTGCAGCCTATTTTGGCTACGGCTTCCTCCAGGTCGGCGGCCTTTACCAGGTAGCCGTCCGGTTTATGGCTCAGGTCCAGCATGACACCGTCACTGAAACACCACTCCAGCGGGATTTCGTCTATGGTGAGTGCCTTGGTGTCATCCCCATCCATGGTGGGGTGATAGTGCCATGGGGCATCCAGGTGGGTGCCGCTGTGTGTGGTCAATTTAACGAATTCTATAGTCCAGCCCAGCCCTTTGGGTAAATCTTTGTCAGTGGATCCCGGAAAAAAAGTCTTCATGTTTTCCGCACCTTTGATGTGATCCCAATAATCGATTTCCGGTATCATCATGGGCGGGTCGCTAGGCAGGCCGTTTTCAACAGCCACTGACAGGTCGATAATCTTCCTGGCCATTACTTTGAACAACCTCCTATCTCACTTGTTCAGAGTATTTCTGCAACACCTGCCGGCCCTTGTCGGTCAATAGCAGGATCCTCCGCTACTTTTTACCTGTCCGTTACTTTTAAGGCGCCTGTCATCATATACAGCCGATCTCACCTCCCTGGACAGGAGTTTTGCTATTCCCGGCCGCAGTGCTCTTTACTACCACGGTAGTATAATCTAAATATAATGTATATTCTGACATAGCCGGTGTCAATAAATATAAATTTTTATTTTCTTTACTGTAATGAAAATTAATGAAAGAATAATTAGAATCAGCAGGGTCAGCAGCATCAGGATGCCTGAGAACTGCAGGCTGGCCAGAAAAGGCGGGGTTTTTTGCATTCTTTCCAGGGTGGCCATGGCCGGGACGGCCAAACTTGAAGCCAGCGGCACGGCCGGGCCGAACAAAACGACAGTATAAAGGGCGGCGAGAGAGGCATGGGCTATCCTGGCGCAGACGAAGGGAAACATCCGGATGTCGGTTTCGCTGATCAGGCCGGCCACCTGGGCGTGTACGGAAAGGCCGCTCCAGGCCAGGATTATTCCCACTGCGGCCACCTGCTGGATGAGGGGGGCCTCCGACTCGCTGGCCATCTTGCACCCGATGGTGATTTCAAAAAAGCCGCTGGCCAGGGCCGGCATCACTTCCGGTGAAAATCCCAGCGGCAGGAGGATTAATCCGAACAAATCGGCCAGGCGCCCGATTACCCCGGCCTCGTTCAGCAAGCGTATAATAACCGCGAACAGGATAATAAACCCGCCGATGTTCAGCAGGCTGTTGATGGAGTTACGGGTGGCGTCGCCGATTATTTTTCCGGGGGGACGGTTTTCCTTCCGCCACGCCTCGGTCAGTTCCTCCAGGGCGTGGGCCAGCAGGTTCCGGCCCGGGTTTTCCCCGGTGCAGGACCGTTCCAGGTCGTTCCGGCCGTAAAAGCGCAGCAAGAGGCCCAGGGTGAGGTTGGCCAGGTAATGGGACCCGGCGATTATCACGGCCAGTTCGGGCCGGCCGAACATCCCTACCGAAACCGCCACGATCATGAACAGGGGACCGGAATTACTGGTAAAGGAGATCAGCCTTTCGGCCTCGATTCTTGTGCACAGCCCCTGGGAACGGAGTCGGGCGGTGACCATGGCCCCGATTGGGTATCCGCTGGTGTAGCCGATGCACAGAACGAAGGATCCGCACCCCGGGACGTTGAAAAGCGGGCGCATTACCGGCTCCAGCAAGACCCCCATAAACCTTACCAGGCCGAAGCTCATCAGCAGTTCCGAACCGATAAAGAAGGGAAGCAGAGATGGGAACACTATGTTCCACCAAGCCTTAAGTCCCGTGGTCGCCCCCTCGAAAACCGTCTTTGGCTGCAGTACCATGGCAATGACAAAGACCAGGGCGCAGGTGGTCCAAAAAATCCCTGCGGCCTGGCCGGAACCGGTTTTGTTCCTGCCCTTCCGCCTGATTGCCCGGAAGAGTCCCAGGGCGGCTGCTGCGGAGAGAATTGCCAAGATGAAAGCCGGAGTCATGGTACTGCCCCCGAAGTTTTGGAAAAGTTTTCTTAAATGATTTATACTGGGCCGGTTATCTGTTTAGACCCCCCGTTGTGCCGTAATCTCTGCGCAGACCACAGGTTGGGAAGTCCTTGACAAGGGCGCCGTCCCTTTAATATAATTCATTTTGTGATATGGAGAGTGGGCCTGTGTACCAGTTGGACGTGTCAGGTATTAAAAATACGCCCGGTGAGGTCCTGCCTCTGGACGTGGCTGTGCGGATGAATAACTTGCAGACCGACCACGGTGAGCTGTCCTTCAACCGTCCTCTCAGACTGAAGGCCTCTTTGGCCAATGAAGGCGGGACACTTAGGCTTACCGGCCTTTTGGAGGGAACGGCGGGGATTGCCTGCGGGCGGTGTCTGGACTTGTTTGAACTGCCGGTAAAGGCCGAGATGGACGAGGTGTATTATAACGAAGCCCAGCAGGATCTTGTGCCCGGAGAGGAGTGGGTGCCTTTCCGGGGGGACAGGCTGGACATAACCCCGGAACTGGTAAAAGCCATACTGTCCAACCTGCCTATGAAGATGCTGTGCCGGGAGGGCTGCCGGGGGCTCTGCCCAAAATGCGGAAATAACCTCAACCGCACCGGGTGCGGCTGCCCTACGGAGGAAATTGACCCGCGGCTGGAGGTCTTAAGGCGTTTTCTGGAAAAGCAGGACCGGTGAAAAGGCTCAATTCGGATCTTAAGCAGGGGAACCGGGAAATTGGGGCTATAAAAACGGTTGGTGTGATTATTGTCGGAGACAGGAGGTTTTAATCCCCTTCCTGTTCCGGGTAAAAGGGGGTGCGATTGAAGTGGGAGTGCCCAAAAGGAGATTATCCAAGCAGAGAGGCAGGCAGCGCAGGGCGGCCAATTATAACCTGGATGCCCCGAACCTGGCAAAATGCCCTCAGTGCCGCGGGCTGACAGTATCCCATACTGTGTGCGGTGTTTGCGGATATTACAAAAACAGGGAAGTTGTGAAGATTAAATCAAAGTAGTTGCCGGCGAAGCCTGCAGGACTAACAACCGCAGGCTTATTGTTTTATTCCGGGGCGGGACAGGTCCGATCAAGGAGTTTCCCGTTTAAGGCCTGGTAAAAATTGCATAGCATAAAATTCAGGAAATATACTGTTCTAAGGTTGCTTTTTTTTCCAGTCCGGATATAATTGAGTTTAGTACCTGATACTAAAATTTAGGCGTTCGGGTGATAAACAATGCCCAGGAGCAACCTGAACAAGGCCACCAGGCGGCTGTTGATGGAAAAGTATATCAACAGCAACCCCTTCCTGACCGACGACGATCTGGCCGAAATCCTGGGAGTGAGCATACAGACCGTTCGCCTGGACAGGTCCGATCTGGGGATCCCGGAGATGAGGTCCCGCATAAAAACCATGGCCAGGGGAATTTATGGAAAGGTCAAATCCATGGAGGCGGACGAGCTGACGGGGGAACTGGTAGAACTGGAGGTGGGCCGTTCGGGCATATCGGTGCTGAACATAACCGACCGGATGACCTTGAAAAAGACGAAAGTAGCCAGGGGATACTACCTCTTTGCCCAGGCCAACTCACTGGCGGTGGCCCTGGTGGATTCCGAGGTGGCCCTTACCGGCACCTGCAAGATTAGCTTCAAGAGGCCTGTGTTCAGCGGCGAAAAGGTTGTGGCCAGGGCGCGCATGAGCAGGAAAAGCAGGAACAGATACATGGTCAGGGTTTCCTCCACGGTCAGGGAAGAACTGGTTTTCAGCGGGAGATTCCTCATATTTGCCATCTCAGAGGAGGTTTGGCGGCGTTGAAAATAGCAGTGGATGCCATGGGGGGGGATTACGCGCCCCGGGAAGTGGTAATGGGTGCGCTGGAGGCCGCCAGGGATGGCATTGAAGTGATCCTGGTGGGTGACCGGGAGAAGATTCTGAATGAACTGGGAAAAGAACACCGGGACCGGCTGGAGGTGGTACATACCACCGAGGCCATCGCCATGGGCGAACAGCCGGCGGTGGCCGTGCGCCGCAAGAAGGATTCCTCCATAGTCAGGTCGATTCAGCTGTTGAGGGACGGCTACGCCAGCGCTTTTGTGTCTGCCGGCAGCACCGGGGCAGTCATGGCCGCCTCGCTGCTGGGACTGGGCAGGGTAAGGGGCATTGACCGCCCGGCCATAGCCAGTGTGCTTCCCAGCCGAAAGGGGGGGACGGTCCTGCTGGACGCCGGTGCGAATGTCGACTGCAAGCCCAGAAACTTGCTCCAGTTTGGGATAATGGGATATCTGTACGCCGAGAAGATCCTGGGCATCAAGAATCCGCGGGTGGGCCTCCTGAACGTCGGGGAGGAGGACAACAAGGGGAATGAAATAACCCTGGAGGCTTTTCCCCTGCTGAAGGAGGCCGGTATAAACTTCATCGGCAACGTCGAGGGCAGGGACCTTTTCAGCGGTACAGTCAACGTGGTGGTTTGCGACGGATTCGTGGGCAACGTGGTGCTCAAGGCCGGAGAGGGCCTGGCCATGGCGCTCATGCACATGATGAAGGAAGAACTGGCCCGGAACTGGCTGTCCAAGATGGGAACCGCGCTGACGCTTCCCGCCCTGAAGGAGATCCGGAGAAGGGTAGATTACGCAGAGTACGGGGGCGCTCCCCTGCTGGGCGTCAACGGCGTGGTGATAGTGTGTCACGGCAGCTCTACGGCCCTGGCCATCAAAAACGCCGTAAAGGCGGCCGCGGAGGCGGTTTCATGCGGGCTGGTAGGATCCATCAGGGAAAATATAGAAAGCAGACTGTTTAAAAAGGTGGAATGTAATGATGCCTGAATCCGGGACCAGGGCCGGCATAATTGGAATGGGATCGTACGTGCCAGAAAGGGTATTGACGAACAGGGAACTGGAAGCTATGGTCAACACCACCGACCAATGGATCGTGGAAAGGAGCGGGATCAGAGAAAGAAGGATAGCCGCTCCCGGGCAGGCCACTTCGGACTTGGCTCTGGAAGCGGCCAGAAAGGCGCTGGAAGACGCCGGAATCGGTCCTGAAGAAGTCGATTTGATAATCGTGGCCACCAATACCCCGGACAGTCTCTTACCGGCGGTGGCCTGCATCGTTCAGGACAACCTGGGAACACCCAGGGCCGGAGCCTTTGACTTGCTGGCCGGGTGCACGGGGTTTATCTATTCCCTCTCGGTGGCCGCCCAGTTCGTAAGGGTTGGAATGTACAGGCACGTGCTGGTTGTCGGGGCCGAGACCCTCTCCAGGATATTGGACTGGGAGGACAGGAACACTTGCGTTCTGTTCGGGGACGGCGCGGGGGCAGCGGTGGTGGGGCCGGTGCCCGAAGGCTACGGGCTGATCCACACCAAGCTGGGATCCGACGGGTCGGGGGGACCTCTTTTGTACATTCCGGCCGGGGGCTCCAGGATTCCGCCCAGCAGGGAAACGGTGGAAGGCCGGCTGCACTTCGTGCGCATGAACGGGCGGGAGGTGTTCAGGTTCGCCGTCCGGGCGTGCGGGGACGGGTCTCTGGAGGCCCTGGAGGAGGCCGGACTTTCAGTTGACGATGTTGATTTTCTGGTTCCCCACCAGGCCAATATCAGGATTATCGAGGCGGCCGCCAGGAGACTGAATCTGTCAATGGACAGGGTCCTGGTAAACGTGGACCGCTACGGCAACACCTCCACGGCCTCGATACCAATGGCCCTGGAGGAGGCCGTTAACCAGGAAAGAATCAGGGACGGGGACAATATCGTCATGGCCGGCTTCGGTGCCGGGCTGACCTGGGCGGTGGCCATAATGCGCTGGTATAACTATCGAAAGAAGTCCGGGTAAGGAGGCGTAAATTTTATTATAAGCTGCATTAGCTGCATTGCGACAGGTGGGCCGAATTGCGGCTTTTGACGGCCGTCAAGGCGGAAAGGAGGTTTCCTAGCTATTATACATACCATTCTCTGCGATCTTCTCAAAATCAAGTATCCCGTCCTGCAGGGAGGGATGGCCTGGGTGTCGACGGCGGAGCTGGCCGCCGCGGTAAGCGAGGCGGGCGGGCTGGGAATCATCGGGTCCGGCCAGGCCCCGGGGCAGTGGGTGAGGGACCAGGTGAGAAAGGCAAAGCAGTTGACCGATAAGCCCTTTGGGGTCAACGTGATGCTGTTGTCTCCCTTCGTGGATGAAGTAATGGAGATAATCAGGGAAGAAAAGGTGGCGGTGGTCACCACCGGGGCCGGTAACCCGGGGAAGTACGTCCCTTCGCTGCAGGCGGCGGGGATCAGGGTAATCCCGGTGGTGGCTTCTGTGGCACTGGCCAGGAGGCTGGTCCGGTCCGGTGTGGATGCTCTGATTGCCGAAGGGACGGAAAGCGGGGGGCATGTCGGGGAACTGACCACCATGGTCCTGGTGCCGCAGATCGTCGATGCCGTCGATGTGCCGGTTATTGCCGCCGGGGGCATATATGACGGCAGGGGCTTTGCCGCCGCCATGGCCCTGGGGGCTGCGGGGGTGCAGATGGGCACCCGGTTTATGTGCGCCAGGGAGTGCACAATCCATGAAAAGGTCAAGGAAATGGTAATCAGGTCCAAGGACCGGGACACCGTGGTGACCGGCAGGAGCACCGGCCACCCGGTGAGGGTACTGTACAACAAGCTGGCCAGGAAATTTCTTGAAGCGGAAGAAAAGTGCATGTCTCCGGAAGAAATCCTGAAAATAGGGGTGGGCAGCCTGAAGGCGGCAATGGTGGACGGTGACGTGGAGATGGGTTCGGTCATGGCCGGCCAGGTGTCCGCCATGGTCAACAAAATTCAGCCAGCCGGGGAAATCATCAATGAGGTCCTGACCGAAGCCAGGGAGACAATGGCCGGGCTGGGCAGGATGGCGGGTGGGCGTTAATGGAAAGGACAGCCTTCGTATTTCCGGGCCAGGGGTCCCAGCAGGTGGGAATGGGCCGGGAAATGTACGAAAAATACCGCGCGGCCAGGGAAGTCTTTGAGCGGGCCGCCGGGGCCCTGGGTACGGATATGGCCTCCCTCTGCTTCGAGGGGCCGGAGGAGGAGCTGAGGAAGACCGTGAACGCCCAGCCGGCCATTCTTACGGTGAGCGTGGCCTGCCTGGCCGTTCTTGAGGAACGGGGCTTGAGGCCCGACGTGGTGGCCGGGCACAGCCTGGGTGAATATTCGGCCCTGGTGGCCGCAGGGTCGGTGAATTTTGAAGATGCCGTAAGGCTGGTCAGGCTCCGGGGGATGTACATGCAGGAAGCCGTACCCCTGGGGACGGGCGGCATGGTGGCCGTCATGGGCCTAGATGCCGAAAGGGTTTCGAAATTGTGCGCGGGCATTGCCGGACCCGGGGGCGTGGTGGAAGCCGTCAATCTAAACTGTCCGGGCCAGGTGGTCATTGCCGGCGACAACGGGTCCCTGGCCAGGGCGGTGGATTTGCTGAAGGAAAAGGGGGCCCGAAGGTGCATACCCCTTCCGGTCAGCGCACCGTTTCACTCATCCCTGATGAAGCCGGCCGGGGAGAGGCTGGCGGCGGACCTGGCCGCCGTTGAGATGAGGGATCCGGCCGTACCGGTGGTGTCCAATGTGACCGCCGGCTACCACGGAACCGGCGAGGAAATCAAACGGTTGCTGGTCAGGCAGGTGTACAGCCCGGTGCACTGGGAAGAGGGCGTCCGGCTGATGATCCGGGACCGGGTGGGGCTGTTCGTGGAGGTTGGTCCTGGGAGGGTGCTTTCGGGCCTGATCAGGAAGATAGACGCCAACGTGAAAATCCTTAACGTCGAGGACTGCGATTCCTTGGAAAAAGTCCTTGCCAGCTTGCAGGGGGGTTAGCTAAAATGTATCTTAGTGGCAGGGCCGCCATAGTAACCGGCTCTTCCCGCGGCATCGGGCGCTCAATCGCCCTGGCCATGGCCCGGGAGGGGGCTGATGTACTGGTCAATTATACCGGCCGTGAGGCTGAGGCCAATTTGGTGGCGGATGAAATCAAGGCCGTGGGCCGGCGTGCGGTTGTTTTCCGCGCCGATGTGTCACGCCCCGATGAGGCCGGCCGGATGGTGGCTGCTGCAGTGGAAAGCTTCGGCCGGCTGGACATTCTCGTAAACAATGCCGGAATAACAAGGGATAACCTGATTCCAAGAATCCGGGAGGAGGACTGGGACGCGGTACTGTCCGTCAATCTCAAGGGGGCCTTCAACTGCATCAAGGCCGCCGTCCGGCCGATGCTGAAGGCAAGGTGGGGGCGGATAATCAACATTACCTCGGTGGTGGGGATTACGGGCAACCCCGGGCAGGCCAATTACGCAGCCAGCAAGGCCGGGTTGATCGGCATGACCAAATCGGCGGCCAGGGAGTTCGGGTCCCGCAATATAACGGTAAACGCCGTGGCCCCGGGCTTCATAGTCACAGAAATGACAGGCGGCCTGCCGGAAGAGACGAAAAGCAGGATGCTGTCCGAAATACCACTGGGAAGGCTGGGCACGCCCGACGACATTGCCCCGGTGGTGGTGTTTCTGGCCGGTGAAGCCGCCGCATACATAACTGGACAGGTTATCATGGTTGACGGCGGAATGGCCATGTAAGTTTGGGAAGGGGGTGAAATCGTGGCCATATTTGAAAAGGTCAGGGCAATAATATCCGAGCAGCTAGGCGTCGACGAAAATGACATCACCATGGAGTCATCGTTCATTGAGGACCTGGGCGCGGACTCGCTGGACATAGTTGAACTGGTAATGGCCCTGGAGGAAGAATTTGATATAGTCATCCCGGATGAGGATGCTGAGAAGATCCGGACTGTCGGCGAGGCAATTAAATATATTCAGGAACACCAGTGAACTTTCGTCGGGTCCCGCGCCAGAAGCGGGACTTTTTTAAAAGGCTGTCGGTGGAGGTGTTTTTTTGGGATCCAGAGTTGTGGTTACCGGCATGAGTGTTGTTTCGCCTCTGGGAATAGGCCTTGAGACATTTTGGTCGAACTTGGTGGCGGGCAAATCAGGCGTGGGCCCAATAACCAAATTTGAAACCGAAGGCTACAGCACCAGGATCGGGGCCGAAGTAAAGGGCTTCGTTCCCGAGAATTACATGGACAGGAAGGAAGCCCGGCGCATGGACCGCTTCACCCAGTTCGCCATAGCCGCTACCAAACTGGCCCTGGAGGACGCCGCCCTGGATATAAATTCCCTGGACCGGGACCGGGTTGGAGTGGTTCTGGGGTCTGGCATAGGCGGCATAGAAACTTTGGAAGAACAGCACAAGGTTCTCTTGGGCAAGGGCCCGGGAAGGGTAAGCCCTTTTTTCATCCCAATGATGATTGCCAATATGGGGTCGGCCCAGATTGCCATAACGTACGGGTTCAGGGGCTGCAACCTGATTACCACCAGCGCCTGCGCCTCCAGCAACAACGCCATAGGGGACTCGTACCGCCTGCTGCAGCGCGGCCAGGCGGATGTCGTGATCACCGGCGGAATGGAGGCTCCTATCACCCCCCTGGCCGTGGCCGGCTTCTGCTCCATGAAGGCCATGTCGACCAGGAATGAGGACCCCGAAGGGGCCAGCCGGCCCTTTGACGCCGAGAGGGACGGCTTTGTGATTGGGGAGGGCGCCGGCTTTCTGATTTTGGAAAACCTTGAACACGCCAAGATCCGGGGTGCCCGGATATACGGCGAGGTGGTTGGATACGGCAGCAATTGCGACGCCTACCATATAACCGCCCCCGACCCCGAGGGCAGGGGGGCGGCCGTCTCGATGAAACTGGCCCTGGATGACGCCGGACTGGCTCCGGAGGAAGTAGACTACATCAACGCCCACGGCACCGGCACCCCGCTGGGGGACAGGCTTGAGACCCTGGCCATTAAAAAGGTGTTCGGCCCGCACGCGTACAAAATGGCGGTGGGGTCGACCAAATCCATGACCGGCCACCTGCTGGGGGCTGCCGGAGGGCTGGAGGCCGTGGTATGCCTGCTGGCCATTGAAAGGGGAATTCTTCCTCCCACCATAAACCTGCACAATCAAGACCCGGAGTGCGACCTGGATTATGTGCCCAACCAGGCGAGAAAGGCCGATGACAATGTCGC